>CAYYOF010000059.1:0-20833 GCA_964473185.1 uncultured Marinosulfonomonas sp.
CTATATGTCGGCAGCAATCATTAATTCACGGTGAATCTCAACAAGCCCTAGTCCTCTTTTACTTCGCCAACAAATTCTTCCAGCAGTTTTTCGTTTTTGGCATCTTCCAACTGTCTGATCCGGTCATTATTCATCCGCGCATCAAACAGGTATTTCACGAAATTCACCAAGCTGATCGTCAACATCAGCACCCCGATGCCCCAGAACCCTTTGGTCGCCAGTGGCACATCAACGGATTTATATAGCGAGATGATTAGCAGCGCATAGGCCGCAATCACGCCCGCCGCATTCAAAAGGATAATCATTTTGTTATCTGTATTTACGTGGTTCAACATGGGTGTAGTCCTTATTTTAAAATTGGATTATTTGGCTTTCGACAGACGCTTCAGAACATCATCCGCCGTCACTTTGGTTGCGGGGCCGAAACCGGCATTAGCCAGACGGTCACCGATATCTTCACGGCTTAGACCCTGATCAATTTCCTTCAGGATTTCGTTCTGCTCGAACGGATCATCGCGTGACAGAACCCGCTCAATCAGCTCTTCTGCTTCACCAATCGGGCTTTGCCCTGCCAGTGTGGTATTCAACCGTTTCTGGATGTTTTGCTCCTGACGCACAGCCTTGGCGGCTATCGCACCTTGCCTCAGATCAATGATCCGCCGGTTTGTTGCCTCGACCGACTGGCGCAGGCGCAGGATACGTGTGTCTAGCCGTGATGCCGTATCGCGGCGCAAGGTCAGCTCGTTCTCCATTTCGGCAATCGCTTGTGCGGCCTCAGTTGCCATATCATCACGTCCAGCTTTCAAGGCATCCTTGGCGCGGCTGGTCATGTCCCTGACCCGTTTTTCCAGCGCCTCGATTTGACGACCCTCGGCACGGCCGCGTTGGATCAGGCTGGCGAGTGTTGCTTTGGCAGCCTGTAATCCAGCCTGTGCCTCGCGGATTTTCTGCTCGATCAATTCGACCGAATAGGTATCGCGAACTTTTTCTTCGGCCCGGGCATTGGCGCCGGTGATTAGGGTTTTCAGTGTTCCAAACATCTTGCTCTCCTTACGTGAACATTGTTCATGAATTGAGATGTAGAGATTATTGAACAATGTTCAAATAAAAAGATGAACGCGTTCAGAAACTATTTGTTTCCAATTTGGAAAAGTATCTGCCGGATCATTTCTTCCACCTGTGGAATTGGCACCGCCGAAATGCGTTTTTCCAACCCGAGCAGAACGATCCCGTGCACCGACGAAAACAACGCCCGTGTCATCAGGTCCAGATCGACCTCGCTTTTCTCGGGGAAAATATCAGCCAACGGGGCCGCGATAAAGCTGAACAAACGTCCCAACTCCTCCAGATACCATGCGGGCCCGCGGCTGTCGGTCGACATTTCAATATCAAACAGCGCCCGCCACAGGTTGGCATTGTCAGCGGCAAAATGCAGGTAAGCATTGGACATCCGCACCAGCCGTTCATTCGGCGGCAGGGCCGCTGTCCCCTCTTGCGAGGCCGCTACAACCTGCCCCATTCGCTGGAACGTGCGCGCATTGATCGCCATCGCAAGTGCTGCCAGATCGTCAAACACATTATAAATAGCGCCCAGCGAACACCCCGCCTCTTGCGCCAAATCCCGCGCTTTCATCGACGCCAGCCCGCCCGCAATCACCTGCGCTTCGCCCGCATCAATCAGTCGCTCGCGCAATTTTGCCTGACGTTCCTGAACTTTTCCGGCCACGGGGTATTCCTTTTCTTGAACCACGTTCAAGAACTATCGTAACCCAAGTGATTTGAAAAGCCGCTTATATATACCCGCGCCAGACCAGCACCGTAATAACCAGCGCCGATACCACCACAAACGCTAACGTCACGCTGCCCAGAACGCCCAGCAGAACACCCTTGCGCCGGTCCGCAACATCAACAGCTTCCAAAAACCCGATGCAGGCCCGATGCGCTGTCTCGACCCGCGCAGCATCAATCAACCTGCTTAACTTGGGGTTTTCAGCCAATGCCGCAGCATCCGCCAAAAACCGCGCCTCGCGCTTGATGCGCTTTGGCATCATCCGGCCGGTATGACGTAGCTTGGTTGCCAGATCCTTACCGCGAACATTCAGCCGCTCTTTCATAAGATCGGCCACTTCTGCGGCCTTTTCCTGAACCAGATTTGTCAAAATACGTCCCACCCTTAATTTGGGCACGTTATCAATGCGCCTGCGCACACTCAACAGCTCTGGCGCAGGGCGGGTTGCTTGGTTAGAACGAGTCGCATGATAAACACGGTTTTGACAGGCACCCCGACAGACCAGCCCCCGCTGCTGATTGTGCATGGGCTATATGGGTCGGCCCGCAACTGGGGTGCGATTGCCAAACGCATGTCGGACGCGCGGCAGGTTCTGTCCGTTGATATGCGCAACCACGGCGAAAGCGACTGGTTTGACAGCCACAGCTATGCCGATATGGCATCCGATCTAGCCGAGGTGATCACCGCCAATGGCGGCCATGTCGATGTGATAGGCCATTCAATGGGGGGCAAGGCCGCAATGGTTTTGGCGCTACTGCATCCGACTCTGGTGCGCCGCGTAATCGTCGCCGATATTGCGCCCGTCACCTATACCCACACACAGGTCGGTTTTATCGACGTGATGCGCCGTCTGGATTTGTCTCTCGTTGAAAAACGCTCGGATGCGGACAGGTTGATGGCCGCCGATGTAAAAGATGCAGGCGTGCGCGCCTTCTTGTTGCAATCCCTTGACGTTAAGGCGAAACGCTGGCGGCTAAATCTGGATGTGCTAGAGGCCGAGATGCCCGATATCATGGGCTTTCCCGATCTGGACGGCCCCTTTAGCGGGCCAACCTTGTTCCTGTCCGGTGGGGCATCTGATTACGTGCTCTCTGAACATCGCACCGGCATTAAGGCCCTGTTCCCAAAGGCCCGTTTCGCACGTATCCCCGACGTGGGCCACTGGCTCCACGCCGAAAAACCACGCGAATTCGCGGCGATCGCACAGGCGTTTCTAAGCGCTTAAGTTTCGGGTGTTTTCATCCGCTGCATCAGGTTTGTCTTTAGCACAAACTGGTGGAACAACGCCGCCACAACATGCAGCGCAACAAGGCCCAGAATAGCAAACTTCATATAAAAATGGTTGGTCGCCGCTAGCTGGATTCCACCAAACCACGCAACGGCACCGGATACCGGCATCAGGATCATCAGCGCATACAACAGCCAATGGGATAGATGTGCCGCCATTTTCAACAGTGGATGTTCGGACTCAGGTGGCAGAGGTGCCCCGCGTTTGAACCGAACGGTCAGGCGCCACAGCACCAACAGCAAAATAACGATGCCACCGAATACATGGCTCGCCACCAACGGTGAAAACTCGGTCGCTCCTGTCTTGGTGAACATATCCCACGCCTTGGCGATAGACTCGTGGAAAACAAACTGCGCTACAATCAGGATCGTTATGATCCAGTGCAAACGGATTTGCAGGCGGGAATAACCGGTCGGGTTTGGCATGGGGCCTCCTAAAACAGAATAAGCCCCTATCTCCCTGCTATTACAGAGAAACACAAGCTTTTTTGTCGTGTCTACTGACAGTTTAACGAAGCGTTAACAGCTTCTTGGCCAAAATCCAGGACGCGGGGATTGCCACGATAAATCCGGCAGCCGCAGCATATATAATCGGCATCATTGTGTCGTAACCCGCAACCAATACCACAATGATTGCGATACCGGCCAAAGTTGCTGATAGTATCGAATACATCAAAAGAGTCATTCGTAGCATTGGGATACCCTCCAAGGGATTTCATTATCTTTGACGGATTTATATGCGAATTCTGCAATACGAGTCTTTGATCTAAATCATCTATTCCGGCTGACAAATCTGGCCGCGCGCAATGGCAAGCAAAGTGCGAAAGGCCAGGACAGCGATCACCGCGACCAACACGGCTAACAGGAATACACCAATCGTTTCATGGGTTTGCGATTTTGCTAGCACACCATACCGGAACGACGCGATGGTCAGGGATGCGATAGGGAACGACAGCGCCCAGAACGACATGGCAAACGGCAGTTTCAATATGCGTGGGATTTGCGTTAGCACGATCAGCGCGAACACATATCCAAGGTTCAAAAGAATGCGTGCGAAGGTGTCTACACCATCGGTCAATTGCAGATACGCCAAAAAGGCAACAGCGGGTGGCGCGATCATGATCACGAGGGTTGGCAGCAGTTTGCCGGGCAGTGGTGTATGAAAGATCAGGCGGTTCATCACGAGGGTTAACAGTATGATCCAGAACAACAATCCGCCGGAGAAGAACAGCCATGACACTTCGACATACCCCAGTTGGGCACCAGCGATCGGCACCACAACATTGCCAACAGCAGGAATGAACCATGCGGGGTTTATGTGGCTGTATTCAAACGGCTTATGGCCGATCCAGCGGCCAATGATGGCGAGGGTCAGAAACCCTTGCAGGATGGCACCGGCAATCCACAACATATTGGCGATGCCTGCGTTTTCGGGCAGGAAACAGACCGCCATCAGCAGCAGGGAAATCGAGGCGGCAGGGAAGAACGTGGCACGCACAGGGTGATGCCATTCGGCCATGAACGCGGTAGGATGGATCAGCATTTTCGCAAGGTAAAACACTGTTATAATTGCAAAAACTATTAGCGACACCCAGAGCATAATATTGCCAAACGGCCCAACCCATTCCAGCACCCGACTGGCGGCATGAAAGGCCAGCGTCAGGCCGAACAGACCCATGGTGATGGCGTAAAAGGTGATCGGATAGTTCACCAAACGATTGCCGGTTTCGGGGGCGGTTTGTGCTGCGTCGGCCATGTGGGTGCGTCCATGTTAAGGAATCTTTAACGCTACCTATCAGGTTAATAGGGGCCACGGGAAGAGGCGGATTGCCGCGCGGCTGGGCAGCACCACGTTAAATGGGCGAAACAACATTCCATAGTATCGCACCATGGTTATTGCGGAATTGAGCCAGAAAGCCACAAGATATAGTTGATCTTGGCCACTGCACCGTGTATCTCCTCAGGCACAGGTGCATAGACGCGGAAAAATGCAATTCTGACAAAGAGCGGGGCTCGGGTGCTTAGGCAACCGGGCTCCGTTTCATTTAGAGCGAAACCAATCCAATTGGGTGCAAGAATTCATCACCCTGCCCGAGGCAGCGTTTGCACAGCATAATGCGTATCAAGCGGGGGATGAATGTGATTAGATTGGTTCAACTCTAAGCTGGGGCGTAAACACAGGAAAAGACGCCAGGTGCTCAGACGCGGTCTGCACATCGTACCTTGCGGCACATCCTGACATCTTCCTGAATTGGTCCACCCCGAAGGGCTTCTCTCCTCAATGCGCGGGCTCCGAAGAACCTTTGCTGCCATTTCCAGTCCGAAAACCTTCCATGACCCGCTCACCCGCGTAAAACTGCCTGTCCGTATTTGCTCCGAAGAACTCATACTTATTTGCTGTTTCCCACAAACTTTCGCTTTTTGATTTCCGTCCGAAGACTTCTTCCAATCCACGTAAGCTCCGAGGGGCTTTGCGTATCGCTCGAGGTTCTAAGAACCCTTTGCTGTAAGCTCAGATTGGCAAAAGTGATTGAGTCGCACAAGAGAAAAATGACGGGGTGGCAAAATTTCTTGGGGATAAGTCGTTGATTTTATTGTGGATAATCTGTGGATAAGTCAGGAAAGCGTTCTGGATCAGGGGGTTGGAAGACGGTTTATTTTTTGGTGGCGATGGTCACATATTGCACGATAGGGTGCGGTAGGAGGATGATAGCATGCAAAGTAAATTCTGGCGGATGTTAGTGCTTGTCGTGGCGAGCGCCGCTGTTTCCGGCTGCACCCCATTATTGGTTGGTGCCGCAGGAGCGGTGATCGTTGATGAGGTGATGGAGCAGGAACAGGGCGGCGACGGGTTGTTTTAAGCTGAATCCCACGGCGTGTTTGTTATATCGGTTGATAGTGGGTCAAAACTCGCCCAACAGGATTGGATTGATCTATCCACATGAGAGCGTCGCCCCCTCAATCATCCATCTTCAACGCCGAAATAAATGCGCTTTGCGGAATCTCCACCTTCCCGAACTGGCGCATCTTCTTCTTGCCCTTCTTCTGCTTCTCCAGCAATTTCTTCTTGCGCGACGCATCGCCACCGTAACATTTCGCCGTCACGTCCTTGCGCATCGCCGATAGGGTTTCACGGGCAATCACCCGCCCGCCAATCGCCGCCTGGATCGGGATTTTGAACATATGGCGTGGGATCAGGTCTTTCAACTTTTCAACCATCGCCCGCCCACGGGCCTCGGCGCGGTCGGCGTGGACCATGGTCGACAGCGCGTCCACCGGCTCCTCGTTCACCAGTATCGACATTTTCACCAGACGGTCTTCGCGGTAATCCTCGATTGTATAGTCGAACGAGGCATAGCCTTTGGTGACAGATTTCAAACGGTCGTAAAAATCGAACACCACCTCGTTCAACGGCAAATCGTAAACGACCATGGCGCGCGATCCCGCATAGGTCAGATCGATCTGGATACCGCGGCGATCCTGACAGAGCTTCAGCACATCGCCGAGGTATTCATCAGGCACAAGGATCGTCGCCTTGATCCGCGGTTCTTCCAAGTGGTCGACGGTGGACATATCGGGCATGTCAGCGGGGTTGTGCAGCTCGATCATCGTGCCGTCGCGCTGGTAGATATGGTAGATTACCGAGGGCGCGGTGGTGATCAGGTCGATGTCATATTCGCGTTCCAGCCGGTCGCGGATCACCTCGAGGTGCAGCAAGCCGAGGAAACCACAGCGAAAACCAAAGCCCAATGCGGCGGAGGTTTCCATTTCGGAACTAAAGGACGCGTCATTCAGCGAGAGTTTGGCGATGGCTTCGCGCAAGTCCTCGAATTCGGCGTTATCGACAGGGAACAGGCCGCAAAAGACCACCGGCTGAGCAGGTTTGAACCCCGGCAATGCTTGCTCGCAGCCCTTCTTTTCGCTGGTGATCGTGTCGCCGACGCGGGTGTCACGCACCTCTTTGATCGAGGCGGTAAGGAACCCCATTTCACCGGGGCCAAGCTCGTCAATCGGTTCCATCTGCGGGCGGAACACACCGATCCGGTCCACCCCATAGACGGCGTTGGTGTTCATCATCCGGATGCGGTCACCCTTTTTCAGCACGCCATCAATGATACGCACCAGCACGATCACACCAAGGTAGGCGTCATACCAGCTATCGACCAGCATCGCCTTAAGGGGCGCATCACGCTCACCTTTTGGCGCGGGCAGATCCTTAACAATGGCCTCAAGCGTTTCATGGATACCCACACCGGTTTTGGCACTCACCAGAATGGCACCGCTGGCATCAATACCGATCACGTCCTCGATCTGTTCGGCAACGCGGTCAGGCTCGCTTGCTGGCAGGTCGATCTTATTCAGGATCGGCACGATCTCGTGGTCGGCCTCGATCGCCTGATAAACATTGGCCAGCGTTTGCGCCTCGACCCCTTGCGATGAATCCACCACCAGTAGCGAACCCTCAACGGCGCGCATGGAACGCGACACCTCATAGGCAAAATCGACGTGGCCGGGGGTGTCAATCAGGTTCAGCACATAGGTTTCGCCATCCTCAGCCTTGTAGTCGATGCGCACGGTGTTGGCTTTGATGGTGATGCCGCGTTCACGCTCGATATCCATCGTGTCCAGCAGTTGGGCCTGCATGTCACGTTCCTTGACTGTGCCGGTTTCTTGAATCAGCCGGTCAGCAAGGGTGGATTTACCGTGGTCAATATGCGCCACGATCGAGAAATTGCGGATTTTGGAAAGCTCTGTCATGGGAAAGGGATATGAGGCGGATTGGCGGTGTGGTCAATGGGCAGTCATATAACAAACCCGACTTGATCTGGAATTGGTGTTCAAACACCCCTACCGCCCAATAATCTCGGCAATCCGTTTGCCAATTTCGCGGCTGGCCTTGAGCGAAGGGTGGACCATACCAAACCCGTGAAAAGACCGGTCGCCAAACGGCACCAGTTTCGCCAATGACAGGAAATAGACGCCCGTATCGGCCTTCGCCATCTCGTCGATCCGGCGCTCCAGCTCGTCGCCTTCATCCCTACAGCTTTCGATTGGGGAATCAACCCCGGGACTGCGCAGATAGCCGACATAGATAACCCGCGCACCGGTTCTGCGTAATTTTGACACCAGTCGGGGGATGTCGCCATAGCTTCCATTACCCGAAATCAGCCGGTTCATTTTCCGGTCGCATTTATGGCACCCGCACCCAAACCACAGATCATTGCCACCGCCGTTCAGGATGATCCAGTCCCATTCACCCGTCCGGTATTGTTTGGCAATTTTCATCCCCATCGCACCGGAAATAGGCAGCCCATAGATAATCCGCGCACCAGCCACCGAACGGTCCGTCACCTGTTCGCCCAGCGCATTTTCGACCGCATTTGAAACAGCCCGCCCAGAAAACGAGTGCGCCGCCAGTAGCGAATCGCCCATTGTCAGTATTCTGGAGCCCTGATCACGCGCCACAGTCTGGCTGCCGCCCATGATAAGCAGAACCAGCAAGGCAAGCACAAACGCGGCTTGTTTATATGGGGTAGCGATTTTCATCTCTGCAATTTGCGCCACGAATGTTAACTAATTATGATCTGATTAAGGCAATCATAAGGAGATAAGCCATAGTTTGAATGGCCTCAAGCCTTTTGACATGCGGTTGCGCTTGCGGTCACGATCTGGGACGATAAGACATACCAAACCCATTTCCAAAGGCCTGCACCAGATGACAGTAACCGCCGACATTCTAACCATCACCCTGAACCCCACGGTTGATTTTTCAACCAGCGCTAAACGGGTTCGGGCGGGGCATAAGGTGCGCTGTGACGCGCCGCTGCGTGACCCGGGCGGTGGCGGGGTGAATGTGGCCCGCGCGATCCACATTCTGGGCGGCGATGCCCGCGCATTTGCTGCTGTTGGTGGACATATGGGGCACACTTTACTGGGTTTACTGGAACAAGAAGGCGTGCAGGTGCATCCCTTTGAGATAGCGGGCGAAACCCGCGAGAGCATGGCGGTGGTCGAGCGCAAATCAGGCAAACAATACCGTTTTGTAATGCCCGGCCCGCGCTGGGATGCGCCACAGGTTGATCGCGCACTTGATGAAATTTGCACGGTGGTGCCTGCGGGCGGGTACGTGGTGTTAAGTGGCAGTAACCCCCCCGGCGTGCCGGATGATTTCCCCGCCCGCCTGCGGCGTGCGATTTCAGGCACGGACACTCGGATGATTGTGGACACCTCGACCAAAGCATTGCGCCTGTTGGCAAGCGAACCAACTGATCCGCCCTATTTGCTACGCATGGACAAGGCCGAGGCCGAGGAGCTGGCGGGCGGACCGTTGGAGAGCGTTGATGCGTTGGCTGAATTTGCCAGCAGTTTGGTGGCGCGCGATGTGGCGCAGGTGATTGTGCTGGCGTTGGGGTCAAAAGGGTCGGTGATGGTGAGCGCTGACGAAGGCTGGCACGCGGCGGCGGCCGAGGTGCCGGTGCGCAGCAAGGTCGGGGCGGGCGACAGCTTTGTCGGGGCGCTGACCTTGGCCTTGGCGCAGGGCGACGCGCCCCAGTTCGCGCTGCAAAAGGGCGCGGCGGCGGCGAGTGCAGCGGTGATGACCGATGCAACCCGCCTGTGTTTACGCAGCGAGGCCGAAGGATTGGTCGCGCAATGCCCGCTGGTGCGGCTGGATTAAAGCGTTTCGAGTTCAATTTGGATCAGAGGATCATCTTGGAACGCGAAGCGCTCTAGCGACCAAACGCCACCTTCGCATCAGAATGATTGAAAATTCTGCCAACTTGGGGCATATTGGAAAAAATGAGCAACGACAAATGAATAATGATGCGGGGCGACACTCGAATAATCGGGGCACCCGCGAGGCAAAAGGCAAATACCATGAAACACATCGCATTCGCGGCATTGATCGCCGTTATCACCCTACCCGCAACCGCGCCTGTGGCCCATGCTGGTGGTAAAATTCAGCGAGCCTGTCTGAAGTCAGACCGCGCAGGCGTATCGCGCCCGCTGTGCCGCTGCATTCAGGGCGCGGCTGATCGTGTGCTTAGCCGTCGGGACCAATCGTTAGCCGCCAAATTCTTTAAGGACCCGCAAATGGCACAGGACGTGCGCCAAGCCGACGATTCCCGCAAAGAGGCGTTCTGGAAGCGCTACAAAGAGTTTGGGTCAACTGCCAAGGCGTCTTGTGGCGGGTGAGTAGGGCATCATAACCCCATATCGATATCAAGTATTAGAAAGCAATTTCCTAGTTTCTTCGATATCTTCATCACCATATAGATCATCACCATATAGATAAGGCCCGTTTTCACTTTCTCTTAGTGCCACACCAGATAAAAACTTTATCGCATCCCAAACATTACCATTATAGGCGCCTTCAAAACTAACTTTCCCCAATTCATCCAAAATGATGAATTGATCTGCCCATTTTTCCACTTCCTCTCTGGTTTTGAGCGAATTGGACAAGTCGCTTAGAATAGTTAAGACAGCTTGAGCTGTTATATGTGCATCTGCCATAACCTAAATTATTTCCTGCTTTGTCGAGAACTACATAACTATTCAGAACCAAACTTGATAACTATTCAGAACCAAACTTGTCCTATCACGTATTAGCCCCACCATCCTTCTGTAGCCACCCAATCAACCCACGGCTTGCATCCTCAACCAACTGCAAGGCCCCCTCGAAATCACGGGTGTAATACGGATCAGGAATGTCGCTGGTTTTGCTGTCATCAGTATAGCCGGTGAACAACCGAACAGGCGTCGTATTCCCGTTCGGGCGCAGGATTTTCATATCGGCGATGTTGTCCACATCCATACCAATGAGCAGGTCGTAATCAGTGAAATCAGCCGCCGTAAACTGACGGGCCCGCAAACCGGACAGATCATACCCCCGCACCGTTGCCGCGTCTTGCATCGGGCCGTAAGGCCCTTTGCCGATGTGATAGCCAGCGGTGCCCGCGCTATCAATCGTCAGCTCCAGCCCTGCTTTATCGCTAAGGCTGCGAAACACCCCTTCAGCGGCGGGCGACCGACAAATGTTACCGAGACAAACGAACAGGATGCGGGTGGACATGGGCGATGGACCTCGTGTTTACTGGCGACGTTAAAGTGAAAGGTTTATCATGTTACAGTATTTCAAGACCGCCCTATGGGGAACCGTTTTCCTGATCGCCTGCGTTATGGGGCAGATGGCTGTGGCCGAACCGCAGGGCTGTGTCATGGACAGCTGGGGCGCGTATCTGTCGCCCGACCCGCAAGAGCCAACATCGATTGAGAAAATCGAGACCGAAAACGGCACAATCCTCGCCTTCAAATTCGACGCGATTGCGGGTGACTACGGCAAGGTGTTTTTGTTCCTGCTGGACAACGGCGACTGTTTCACCCGCGCTGTCAGCTTTGGCTCATACGAGGCAACGAATACCTATGCGGTGGAAACTGGCGGGGCGGGGCCGGACGGGCGTCTGTATCATGGGGATCTGTATGAACCAGAGAGCCACAAAACCCTCGGTTTCTTCAAAGCACGCCCAACCTATGAAATGGCCCGCAAGATCGCGTTAACGGCGCTAAAATAACGGATGGGCGGAGCCGTGAACCCCGCCCATAGCCATTAGTTGCTTGGCATCTTATGTTCCATCGCCATCCCGCCTTCGGTTGGTTTGCGCTCCAGATCGACAGGGATTTCAACGACCACATCACCCGCGACCTCGAACGTCAGGGTGACAGTCACCATTTCGCCCTGAACCATCGGACGGGTCAGGCCCATAAACATCACATGGTCACCACCACGCGCGAGCATATGCATGCCGCCCGCCTCAATCGGAAAGCCGTCTTCGACCTCGCGCATTTGCATAATGCCATCGGCGGTTTCGATGTGGGTGTGCAGTTCGACCCGTTTGGCGATATCGGATGAGGCCGCAATCAGGCGATCATCCTGATCAGTGTGGTTCAAGATACCGAAAAAGGCAGCGCCAGTTTTGGCGTGTGGACCGGCCGAGCGGCTGTAGGGGGCTTTGATCATGATACCCATTTCACCGGCAAAGGTTGGCAGGGCGAGGGCGCAGGCTGCGACCGCGACCAGAAAGGTTCTACGAAGGTGCATAATACTATCCTTGGATTTTCGTTTCGTTTGAGTATTGGGGAAGCTCAAACGTCCAAGGGTGGCCCGCGTGCCGACGGGGAAAGGGTTTCTTGCGGCTGCGTAAGGGCGGTATCCGGCAGCGAAATGCGCCATTGCATCGTCGTTGGTTGGGCAGGAATATCATGTGCTGTCGTGATGGCCGCAAAGATCGTCATCGCGTCGGGGCAGATATGGGTGGTTTCAACCGGTTCACCATCGGGCCCGATGGTGATTGTGACCATGCCAACGCCGGTGCAAATCACCATATCGGTGCCGATATCCGGGCTCTGACCGCGCGCCACGGCCATGCAGTAGCTGGTCAGGACCAGCGTCAAAGACAGGAAAAGGGCATTTATCAAGCGTAACATACACCATAGATATCCTGCCAAGTTATGGGCGGCAAGAGGCTGAAAAGCCGCACATATATTACCGTTGCTACAGGCTTTGAAAACAGAACTACTATTCCGGAATAGTAGAAATATCCTGCGTAGAGATTGGACGGTTCAACCCGTTGTACAATATGGTTTTTTATTACTATTCGTTCCCCGGATCTGGGGAATTCAGGTCAAAAATAGCAGTTTTCACAACCCCATATTCACGTCCCTGCTACTCCCCGCCCAGCAAATTCAACAACCCGCGTTTAGCCTCTTCCTCCAGCTTGCGCTTTGCCGCATCCTCAAGCGTTTCACCCTCCTCGATCTCGACATCCAGCACCTCTTGTGCCCGCTGTAACGCCTTGGCCTTCTCGGCCGCCAGCCGCGCCTCTAATGCGGCCTTCTCCGCTTGCAACCGCGCCTCGGCCGCTGCTTTTTCAGCAACGATCTTTGCCTCGAGGGCCGCTTTTTCCTCGGCCAGATTCTGGTCAATCAACGCCTGCAAATCAGGCCGGAATTTCGGATCAGCCCATGTGCCTGTGATCAGCACCGGCACCGAAATTCCACCAGTGCCATCGGCTGCGCTCATCACAACGGGGTTCACACGATACTTCAGGGTTTGCGTCCCGATACCAATGTCGCCAGCCCCCAGCGCCTTGGCCAAAGGTGCTATGAACGACAGATCGTCATTGCGCAGCACCCCGTCCTTAATCGTGAATGTCGCGCCGATTGAGTTGAACACGGTCTTCTGTCCCGCGCCACGATAGGACGCATCCAGATTGCGCAGCATCCCGACCAGATCAAGGCCCAGAATTTCGCCCTGCCCCAGCTTGAACGATCCATCCCCGGACAGGCTGTTCATAATCGCGTCCATCGTGTTGCCGACACCTAGAAACTTCAGGCGCATGTCGCCCACACCAACCAGCCGCTCGTAATCTGCCAGATCACGCAGCAGCGGCGTCATTGCCAGCCCGCTTGCGGTCAAATCACCACCCACTGACAACCCACCACGCCCGTTCAGCACAAACTGGCCCTTGATGACACCGTCATAGGTCCGCACCTCGTTCAATGTGAACACCACGCGTGAACGATCCAGTTTGGCCACCACACTGGATTGCCCCAGTTTGACTGTGCCCAGATTGATCGAATTCGCCACCAGCGTCACCTCGGCGTCAAGCGCTGCCAGACCGCTGGTATCAATCATATCCGTTGACCACCCCTTGGCCACTTCGACGTCTTGGCCTGCATCATCGACACTGGCCGCCAATACCGAGAAATCCAGTGCATCCGCCTCAAACCGCGCCTTCAGGCGGGGACGCTCACCGTCAAAAAACAGATCGGCCCCGCCGGAAAACACGTTGTGTTCCAGCTTGATCAATCCGCCCCGCAAATGCGCTGTGCCTTTGGCGGTATAGGTCATCCTGCCCGATACAGTCGCCGTGCGCCCCATGCCCTTGGGCAGGTCTGGCGCCGCCATATCAATCGCGCCAAACAGGGCCGCCATATCCGCCAGATCGGCCTTGATGTCACCATCTGCCGACAGCGGGCTGATGCCCGCCTTGCCATCAAAACTTATCTTGCTGCCCCCCACTTGCACCGTGGTTGCCATTTGGCCGACCGCCCCGCTTAGAAATTTGTCAAAAGCTGCCACATCAGCAGCCAGCGAAACCGCCTGTCCGTTCAGACGGGCCGACAAGGATATATCGGCGCGGCCGGTGAATTTCGGCAGGCGTAATTCCGCGTCCATTTCACTTAATGAAATCTTCTCGCCACTGGCATGATCAATATAGGTTAGCGTGGCGTCGCGGATCAGGCCACGGCCCAATGAGAAGGCGGGGATGCCACCAGCATCGCCACCCGCACTCGCAGCATCACCACCCGTTGCTACCATCTCCCAGTTGGCCCGCCCATCCTTGGCGACCTCAAGTAAAATCTTTGGCGCAATCACTTCGACTTTCTTGATCCGCACATCACCCCGAAACAGCGCCATCAGGTCCACCCCGATGCTCATGCCTTCGGCCTGCAACATCGGCCCAGCATCGGACCACGGCGCATTGGCGATCGTAATCGCCCCCGTGCGCACCCCCAGCAGCGGATAGATTGATGTGCGCACATCGCCACCAATCTCGATGCTGCGGCCCGTGGCGGTTTCAAACTGTTGCTCGGCAAAGCGGGCAATTTTATCGCCAGGCATGAACAGCAGCGCCGCAATGGTCACAACCGCAAGCACAAACAAAACTAGGATAAACCGGAGTATCAGACGCACAGCACATCTCCTGCTAAAATAACGAGGCCTACCTTAACACCTAGAATCCAAAGCCTTTTGGCTCAAGCCTTATCTGGCATGCCGCTCGATATGGGTCAGTTGATGCAGGATACGTTTCTTCACCGGCGGCAGGATGCTGCCAACCCGCAACGCCGCATCGCGCAGGATACGCCCGGGCACCGATGTATCGGTGTACAGCTTCACCAGCGCATTGGTGCCATGATACAGCGGCAGCACCACGCGGCGGTGCGCGGTCTCATACCACTTCAGCCCTGCCATCGCACCGATGTCAGTTAGATTGCGTTCAGCATCCTCGATCTGGTCCGCCAACAGCTTGGCCCCGCTCAGACCCAGGTTAAACCCGTGCGCCGTCACCGGATGCATCCCCACAGCCGCATCCCCAACCAGCGCAAAACGGGTGGTGACGAACTGTTTGGCCAGAACCCCGACCAGCGGATATGGGTGGCGCTTGGTCACCAGCGTCATTTCACCCAACACGCCACCAAAGCGCTGCGAAATGTCGTCAGCAAAGGCTTGGCCATCCATATTCATCGCCGCATCCGCATCTGCACTGGGCAGGGTCACCACCACGCTTGATTTATTGCCATACATCGGCAGGATCGCCAGCGTCTGGTCATAATGGAAACACTCGGTCGCGGTGTCATTATGGGGCAGTTCATGCTCCATCTCGCAAACAATCACCACGCGACCAAAATCGAGACTGTTGGCGGGGATACCCATCTTGCGACGGGTGCCGGAAAAACGGCTGTCAGCGGCCACAACCAGGGCGGCAGTCAGCGTGGTGCCATCTTTCAGCCCGACCCGACCTTGCGCGGTGTTGGTTTCAACCGTGGTCACTTCGCTTTCGCAGATCAATGTCACATTGGGCTGATCCTTGACAGCCTTATAGGCGGATTGCCGGATCAGATGGTTTGGCACGATGCGGCCCAGATAATCAGTGCCACTGCCGGTGCTGTCAAAATGCAGCGCGAACGGCGATTTTCCGTTGACCACCTTGGCATCCCGAATAGTGCCAATCTGATCCGCGGGGATATGCGCCCACATCCCCAGATCGCGCATCAGCTTTTCGGATGTGTGGGTCAGGGCAATATCGCGGCCATCCTCGGGCGGATCGGCCAGAGTCGCCTCGCTCTGCATTTCGACAATGGCGATTTGCAGACCACTGCCCGACAGGGTGCGGGCCAGCGACAGACCGGCGGGGCCCGCGCCGATGATGACGATATCAAAATTGCGAGAAGCGGTCATGGCGGAAATCCTTGTCGTTGGATGTGTGCGGCTGTGCGCGCAAGAGTGCCTGATATATCTGGGTATTGAATTGACGTATATCAACGCGGGCCGGCGAATTCCATAACGCAAATTGCCGCTGGTCCCAAAAACAAAGGGGCACCAGATGGCACCCCTTTTGGTATTCTATATGTTGGGTTGGTTTAGAAGTTATGGGTCCAGCCAACAGAAACGCTGATCTGGCTCATGTCGATTTCAATAGGTCCTGAGGCTAAAGGGTTTGCAAGCGTCCCAGCAACCGAATTTCGAGGCGCATATTCAATAGCGAAATCAATCTCGTTTTTCTCGCTAACCGCATAGGTCCCACCAACGGTCAGGTGATGGGTCACAACACCTGGCGCAAGAACACCTAAACTAACGTCTTCCGGACCAATCGGATTTTCCGAATAGGCATAACCCGCGCGCCATGTCATCTGGTCGTTGGCTTTCCACTCCAGACCCAGTTTCAGAACATAAATATTATCCCAGCCGAAACCGGCACCGCCCGGATCCCCAAGTTGACCAGCAGTACCTGAGTTCGAAATTGCCGGGACGCCCGAATAGAATATCCGTTGGACATCTGCCATCAACATCAGGTTCGGACGTGCTTGCCACGCGACACCAGCCGTAATTGACGCTGGAATGTCGAAAGAACCTGCGTTTTCAAACAAAGTGGCGTAGTTATCAAATTTCGACATGTACATTTTAGTTTGGCCAGACAGACCAAAACTGACAGTCGGCGAAGCCTGATACACGATACCAGCCCTTAGCCCGCCACCATAAGACCAGTCGCGGTCAGCGTTCGGCACACCGAAATTCAGTAACCCCTTTGCTTTGAACGTCTGGATAACCACAGTCGGGGCAATCCCCCATGACAGGTTTCCAGATTTCCCGGCATAGGTTGCCGAAATGAACATTTGGCTCAGATCAATACCTGTTGAGCCAGCCGAGAACAAAGGCTCAGAAAAATCTGTGTTCATGCCGCCATTACCGTAAACAGAAATGTTGAACACATTACCGTTCGCCAAAGGGTGGTTGTAGGAAATATTCGGCGCCGGAAAATAGTTTGAGCCACTTTCAATCGTCCCCGGAAAAATCGGAGCTCCTCCTGTAGACGTATAACCACGTCTGGGGCTGAATATATCAATCCCCATCTGGAATTGCCGTCCCACGTTCGCCGCATTCGCCGGATTAAGCGCCGCCGACATCGCCTCGTATCCATATGCCACACCGGCCCCGCCCATTGCACGCTGGTTGGTGCTGAACCCAAGCGCAAACATGCCCTCGGTCGCGGCCGCAGGCGTCGCGAGTAGTAGTGCTGTTGTAAGTGTCATCCCCAGACGGGTGGCCGTCTGTCCAAACTTGTTATCCAATTGTAGTCCTCCCAAGAATACGCGGCCTCATTAGGTGGGCCGTCACATAATTGCATTAACATTTGAATATGAATGACCTTGAGTCAAATTCTTTTATCTAGATGTTAATGTAATCTTCGGAAATGTTACCGGATTGGCTCGATTCAGTGCCAAATCGCTACCAAATTGCACAAATTACAGGCGTTCGGCAAAACCTCATGGCAAATGATCCACCATTGCAAACGCGCAATTCCCCCTATTCCTTGCGCCCGATAACCCCCGTCAACGCCGCTGCCGCCACCGCTGTGATGATCCAGCCCGACATCTGCACCGCCCAGCGCAGGTAATAGGCCCACCAGCCCAGCGCCCCGCGATCCTTGGACGGTGCCCAGGCATTTTCCTACCCCAAAGCATCCAGCGGCACGAACAAATCCAGCGCGTATAGACCACGATTGAAGGTCTCGTAATCCGTGGCGGTGTCCGTGGTATTCCACAAATGCAAAGGCATCTCGCATCCGGCTTCCTTCTCATAGGAACACCCCGCTTCCGCCGCTGCCATCCACTCATACGAGGTCAAAACCACATCCGAATTCGGCGCCATCTGTCCGGCGTTATAAGCGGCACCGTAGAGGCTGAAACAAAACGCCCAGATCGCCAGAAACGAATACCCCGCGCGGATTGGTAAATGCCCAAAGCCAAACATCCAGCCAAAGCAGAAATCAAACCCCTGCCGCATCCGCGCAGCAAATGTATGATAGAACCATGCATCAGCCGCCGCTGCCTCAATCAGCTTTTTCGCATTCTGCGCTTTTCGCACCCGCAATTCCCGCTCATGCCGAACCGCCGCCGCGTCACGCCGATGCCCTTGACCATCCAGCACCCGCGCAAATTGTGTATAGGGCTGCGCATCAACATCCGGCACAGGTTTTGGAACATACCAACGCCCCCTAGGGCCGCGTTCAACCATCAGGGTTTTGGCAGATTGCAACCACGCCAACCGTTCCCGCAGGCTGAATTCGCCGATAATCCGGTCATAGCGAAACCCGTTCAACACAGGGGTGCAGCCCTGCCAGCTGTCCACATCATCGTGCAATGTGCCAACATGGGCATCGGTCAGATCAATGACCTTTGGCGGTGTGGTCACATCCTGCCAATACATCCCGCCGCCAACCCGCAAACCTTCGCAATCCAGAACCCCCTGAAATTCCGCTTTGGGACATCCCAAATTCCCGTCAATCTGCACCCTCATCAAATTCACCGGCCCTATGGCCACAAATCCTTCGCGCAGAAAAACATCCGCCCCAACTGTCATTGCATCACAGTCCAGCGCCTCACCGCCCGTCCCGTCAAACGTTCCGTCACTACAATTAAGCTGCCCATTGACTCGCGCTGCAATCAAATCCACCAGCCCTGTGGCCGCAAACCCGTTGTTCAGAAAAACACTTGCCCCTACCGTCATCCCATTACAGTTCAGCGCATCCTGCCCTACCCCGTTAAACTTACCTTTTTCACAGTCAACAATATCACCAATAACTGCATAGCTTAGATTTACAGTTCCTTCTGACACAAAACTTTTGTTCAGCAAAACGCTCCGCACCACTTTCAGCCGATGCGCATTCAGCCCCGGCACCATACAGCCCGGCAACATCACCGATCCCAGCCGCGCATCCATCAAAACAGGTGTCTCGCAAATATAACAATCCCACAGAAACAAATCCAGCGGACTATCACAGCCCTGCAAATCCAGCACATCCGTGATCCACGCGCCCTTTATCCGCACCCCTTTTGGTCCCACAGGCACTTCACCGCAACCGCCCAGTATTATATGGCGGATCAATGCGGCGCGGATGATATTCTGGGGTATCCCTGCCGTTGGCAACTCATCACCAAACCATGCCATCTCCCCCGCCTTACACGCCGTGATCAGCCGTGTTTCCGCCGCGTTCAACGGCACATCCCCAACAACCTCATCCAAACTCAACCGCCGCACTTCAATCATAACTAGAATCCCCTTCCCGTTATGTATGGATTCCCCACGACCCCCGCACAAGCCTGCTTTCCCTAAACCAACCCATCGCCTATACCGCCTGATATGAGCCAGAATCCCCCGAACCTCCGCCCCGATCTCGCCCCGCGCGCCAAAATCAGCGAACCCACCCGCGACGGCCAGCCCCGCATCGGCATGGTCAGCCTTGGTTGTCCCAAAGCCTTGGTCGACAGCGAGCGCATCCTGACCCGCCTGCGCGCCGAAGGCTACGCCATCTCGCCCGATTACGCCGGAGCGGACGCGGTGATCGTCAACACCTGCGGCTTCCTCGATAGCGCCAAAGCCGAAAGCCTCGACGCCATCGGCGAAGCCCTGACGGCAAACGGCCGCGTGATCGTCACCGGCTGCTTGGGCGCCGAGCCGGATTACATCCGCGAGCATCACCCGCAAATCCTCGCCGTCACCGGCCCGCATCAATACGAACAAGTGCTCGACGCGGTGCATCAAGCCGTGCCGCCCAGCCCCGACCCCTTCGTCGACCTGCTACCAGCTTCCGGCGTATCCCTAACCCCGCGCCACTACAGCTATCTGAAGATTTCCGAGGGCTGTAACCACAAATGCAAGTTCTGCATCATCCCTGATATGCGCGGCCGTCTAGCGTCGCGCCCCGCCCATGCCGTGATGCGCGAAGCTGAAAAGCTGGTCGAGGCCGGCGTCAAAGAACTGCTGGTGATTTCCCAAGACACCTCGGCCTACGGGCTGGACCTGAAATATGCCGAGGCCAAAGGCCACCGCGCCCACATCACAGACCTCGCCCGCGATCTCGGCTCACTCGGCGCGTGGGTGCGGCTGCACTACGTCTACCCCTACCCGCATGTGCGCGACTTGATCCCGCTGATGGCGGATGGGTTGATCCTGCCCTACCTCGACATCCCGTTCCAGCACGCCCACCCCGACGTGATCCGCCGTATGGCACGGCCTGCGACGGGTGCCAAGACGCTGGACGAAATCGCCGCATGGCGCGACATCTGCCCCGATATCACCCTGCGCTCGACCTTCATCGTCGGCTACCCCGGCGAAACCGAGGCCGAGTTCCAAACCCTGCTCGACTGGATGGACGAGGCCCAACTGGACCGCGTCGGCTGCTTCCAATACGAGAACGTCGCGGGGGCGCGCTCCAACGCCCTGCCGGACCACGTGGCGGACGAGGTGAAACAAGAACGCTGGGAACGGTTCATGGTCAAAGCCCAAGCCATTTCGGAGGCCAAACTGGCGGCCAAAGTTGGCAAACTCATGGACGTGATCGTTGATGAGGTCGACGCCGACGCCGCCACCTGCCGCACCATGGCGGATGCCCCCGAGATCGACGGGAACCTGTT
>CAYYOF010000060.1:0-20765 GCA_964473185.1 uncultured Marinosulfonomonas sp.
GTTACAGCAAAACTCGCCGCTGTCATCATCAATAGATGTTTCATGTTTTCTCTTCCCTGAGTGTTTTATATTTATAGAGCAGTCTTTTATCAAAGCTATACCGCGCAAGATTGTTCCGTCAACAAATGACGCCACGTCACAATCTTTTTACAATCGTAACGTTGTCAATTTGCACTAGGGGCAGGGGTGCCTTTTTTGATGTTCAGGTAGTTTGCTGCGAAAATAATGATGCCGCCCAGAAAAACAAAACCATCCAGTGGTTCATTATAAAACAGCATCCCGACCACGGCAATCAGTGGCAGGCGGGCAAAATCGAACGGGATGACCGTGCTGGCCGGTGCAATCGACAGGGCTTTGGTCAGGCAGAAATGGGCAACCAGCCCGGCTGCGCCAATCAGCACGACCCAGGGCAATGTGACCATCGTTGGCAGGTTGATCTGGCCATCATATCCGGCACAGATCAGCCCCATCACCGATTGCATGATCACCAGCCAGAACAGGATGGTGGTGAGCGATGTGTCGCGGGTCAGTTTCTTGGTGTAAATCGCCGATCCGGCAAATCCGATGGCCGATAGCGCGGCGGCCCCCAACCCCCAACTCAAGGATTCCGCCCCGGGCCTTGCCACAATCAGGATGCCGATAAACCCGAGTATACCCGCCAATACCCGCGTCTGTGTCAGCCGTTCGCCCAGCAAAAACGGTGACAGCGCGATCACCCAGAGCGGTGAGGTGAATTCGAGTGCGAAAACCTGCGCCAGCGGGATAACGGTTATGGCGAAATACCACAGGTTTTGGCCAATGAAATGGCTGATGTTGCGGATCAGGTGGGTTGAAAAATGGCGCGTGCTGATTTGTGGTAATGTTCCGGCGGCACCTGCGATAACGGTTACGATCACAATGCCGATCAAGGATCGGTAGAGCAGTAATTCAAACGTATCCAGCTCGATACTGACAGCCCGTCCAGCCACAGCCATTGATGAAAACGACAGGATCGCCCCGATCATCCAGACGGCGGCACGTAGGGTGGGATTGGCCATCCTCAATCGCTCTCGGTAATCGTATAGCTGCGGGGAATGCCTTGGGTGATTTGCGCCCATTCGCTTGATTTGGTGCGGCTTTGATGCTGGTCAAAATCGGCGCGGGTTGCGAATACCTCGGCCACATTGTAACGACCCGCATGATCGGCGTCGGGGGAGACATTGAAGCTGATGCACCCTGCCTCGAGCCGGGTCAGGCGGATATGTTCGGGCAAGGCGGCGGTGATTTCTTCTAACCGGCTTTCGGGAACATCGATATATCCTGTCAGCTTGATTTGCATATTTGTCATTGCATCATTGTTCCTTAAATATCCCCCGCGCGGAGCGCATAAAAATCGAAGGAAGGGAAATAGATTCTATGCCTTCGGCGAGGATATTTATGGAACAATGATTAATCAATCAGTAACCATTATCTGCGAAATATATGTTGCGGAACAGGCGGGGACGCCGATGGCCGTGAACGATGATGACACCCTGGCCTGAGATTTGGGCAGGGTGTTTTCATTTCTATTCCCATTCAATCGTGCCCGGTGGTTTGCTGGTAATGTCATAGGTGACGCGGTTGATGCCCTCAATCTCGTTGATAATCCTTGTCGCGGTCTCCCCCAGAAACTCATGCGTAAACGGATAATAATCTGCCGTCATCCCGTCCACCGACGTGACCGCCCGCAGTGCGCAGGCAAAATCATAAGTGCGCCCGTCGCCCATCACGCCAACCGTGCGCACCGGCAGGATAGCAACGAAGGCTTGCCATATTTCATCATACAGCCCGTGTTTGCGGATCTGGTCGATGTAAACCGCATCGGCCTTGCGCAAAATCTCCAGCTTCTCGCGGGTGATTTCGCCGGGGCAGCGGATCGCCAGACCCGGGCCGGGGAAGGGGTGGCGACCGATGAATGAGGCCGGCAAACCCAGCTCGCGCCCCAAAGCGCGAACCTCGTCTTTGAACAACTCGCGCAAGGGTTCAACCAGTTTTAGCCCCATCTTTTCAGGCAGCCCACCAACATTGTGGTGGCTTTTGATCGTCACCGACGGGCCACCGGAAAACGAAACGCTTTCGATCACATCGGGGTATAGTGTGCCTTGGGCCAGAAACTTGGCCCCGCCCACTTCGGCGGCATGTTTCTGGAATACATCAATAAACAGCTTGCCAATGATCTTGCGTTTGGTTTCGGGATCGGACTGGCCATCCAGTTGCCCTAGGAACAATTCTTGTTCCTGCGCATGGATCAGCGGCATGTGATATTCATCACGGAACATTTTGACGACGTCTTTGCCCTCATTCAAACGCAACAACCCGTGGTCAACAAACACACAGGTCAACTGATCGCCAATCGCCTCATACAGCAACACCGCTGCAACCGATGAATCAACCCCGCCAGACAGCCCGCAAATCACCTTTTCATTGCCCACTTGTGCGCGGATTTTGCGAATGGCTTCCTCACGATACGCGCCCATGGTCCAGTCGCCAGTGAATCCCGCCAGTTTGATGAAATTCTCATACAAACGCGCCCCGTTCGGGGTGTGGTGCACCTCGGGATGGAATTGCACTGCAAAGAAATTGCGCGAAATATCCGCGGTGATTGCAAAAGGCGCATTGGGCGATGTGCCATACACCTCGAACCCCGGCGCGATTTTGGAAACATGATCGCCGTGGCTCATCCAGACCTGTTCGCGGTCGTCATCGCTTGCGAACCAGCCATCCAGCAGCGGCAAATGCGCGGGCGTCGGGGTGACATAGGCGCGGCCAAATTCGGCGGTGCCATGTCCGCGTTCAACCAACCCACCCAGCATTTGCATCATCACCTGCTGGCCATAGCAAATGCCCAGAACCGGCACGCCAAAATCAAACAGGCTGGCGGGCGGGCGGGGCGATCCATCCTCAATCACGCTGGACGGGCCACCGGACAGGATCACCGCTTTTGGCGCGAAATCGGTCAGAAAATCATCGGTCACCTTATTAAAAGGATGAATTTCGCAATAGACATTGAGTTCGCGCAACCGGCGCGCAATCAGCTGCGTCACTTGCGATCCAAAGTCGATGATAAGAAGGCGGTCATGTGAAATATCTGTCATGATCTGGCAATAGGGCGTGCTGGCGCAATGATCAAGCGGGCGCATGTCGCTTTCCCCCCGTAATGGCCGGATTTTGCGCCTGATGCGATGTGGTTTTGGCATAATACTGGGGTATGAACTGATTACAGGAGCAGGCGCGATGGCTGAAGAACGGACAAAACGGCGGGTGCGCGGCGGTGGCGGGGCGGCACGACGGGCCGAACGCACGGCAGTGAAGATTGAAGCGGCAAAATATATCGAGCGCAAGATCCCCAACTATGAAATGCTGGATGATGCGACGCTGGAGATAATCGAGCATAATGCCGAGACCGTTCTGGAAGAGGTCGGCGTTAACTTTGTTGATAACCCCGAGGCGTTGGAAATCTGGCGTAAAGCTGGTGCCAAGGTGGATGGCGAACGGGTTTATATCCCGCGTGGGCTGGCCCGTGAGTTATGCAAGACTGCGCCCGCGAAATTCACCCAACACGCCCGCAATCCTGATCGCAATGTGGAAATTGGCGGCGATACTTTGGTGCTGGCGCCGGTTTATGGCCCGCCCTTTGTGCGCGACGCCGATGGCGGGCGGCGCTATGCGACGATGGATGATTTTACCAAATTCGTGAAACTTGGCTATATGTCGAAATATTTGCACCATTCGGGTGGCACGGTGTGCGAACCTACCGATGTGCCGGTAAACAAGCGGCATCTGGATATGTTGCACGCGCATATGGTTTATTCGGATAAACCGTTTATGGGGTCGGTGACGGAACCCTCTCGCGCCCAGGATTCGGTCGACATGTGCGAGATATTGTTCGGCAAGGATTTTATTCAGGAAAACACGGTGATGACATCGCTGATCAACGTCAATTCACCACTGACGTTCGATAGTATCATGATGGGCGCGATGGAAATTTACGCACGCAACAATCAGGCCTGCATCCTGTCGCCGTTCATTGTTGGTGGTGCGATGTCGCCGGTTTCGGTGATGGGCACGTTAACGCAGGTCTTGGCCGAAGTTCTGGCGGGCATCGCCTATAACCAGTTGATCCGCCCTGGTGCTCCGGTGATTATGGGCTGTTTTGTCACCTCGATTGATATGAATTCGGGCGCCCCGACCTTTGGCACGCCAGAAGCTACACAAATCCTTAACGGAGCAGGGCAGTTGGCCCGTCGTCTTAACCTTCCGTTTAGATCTGGTGGCGGGCTTTGTGGCTCCAAACTGCCCGATGCGCAGGCAGCTTATGAAACTGCGCACACACATAACGCGGCATTGCTGGGCGGGGTTAACTTTATGTTGCACGCTTGTGGCTGGCTGGAAGGCGGGCTGGTGTCCAGTTTCGAGAAATTCGTGATGGACGCTGATCAGTTGGGTATATTGCACCGCTTGGCGGCGGGGATTTCCACTGACGAGAACGCGCAAGCAATGGGTGCGATCCATGAGGTTGGGCCAGGCGGGCATTATCTGGGATGTGAGCACACGCAAGCCAATTTCAAAGAGGCGTTCTGGCGCACAGATTTGCTGGATTACAAACCCTATGAAACCTGGGAAGAAGAAGGTGCGCGCGACACACAAGAACTGGCCAAAGAACGGGTTGCCAAATTGCTGAATGATTATCAGCAACCCGCGTTGGACCCAGCAATTGCTGCGGCTTTAGAGAAATATATCAAGGCAAAGAAAGATTCGATGCCGGATTCTCTGGTTTAGGACGGCGGTTTAAGAGGGCCTGACACGGGCCTGTATCAGGCGCACTTCACCCATCAGGGCAATCAGGATCGAAACATGGCGGGCGATGCTATATGTGGCGTCGCCCGCTTTGCGTCTTTCCTCCAGCTCGGTCTCTACCGACATCAATGTGGCAATGGCCTTAACCGGCGTGGGCATCGTGGTGGTTTTAAGCAGCCGGCGCAGATCGCGCTTGCGGCTATAGTCAGGCATCCCGAAACGGGCGGCACGGATCAGTAGGCGGGGTCGGTGTAGGCATTTCAGTATGTGCATCAGGTCGGTCATTGGGTACAGCTCCTTGGAATTATTCCAACACAATTACACAATTTAAACGTGTGTTGCGTATTGTTGCCAACTTCCGAACGCAGGTTTCATAAAAGTTTATTATTTATAGATAATTCTAGGAAACACGGAATTTGTTAACCATCACGTAACACTCGTAAACAAAGCTGTAATGCAACGCGGCACAACGCAAAGGAGAGCTAAATGCATAGGGGGTCAATGCAATCCTGCGGCGCGGACACAATACCGGAATGGGTGCCAAAAGAGGCGCGGCGATATCTGCAACACACCAATCAGGGTAAATCCATTCGGGCCGTGGCGCGGGATGCCGGATGTCATGCCTCGACGGTTCTACGCCAGATCCGGCGTTATGAAAATCGGCGGGATGACCCGTTGGTAGACGAAGCACTACGCGATTTAGGGCAACAACTGTTCCCGACACGCCCCCCTTTAACAGACAAGGAGACGCCCGTAATGAGCGCACCAATCCGACACAAAAACCTGAAAACCGACGACACAACCCTGAACCGCGAGGGCCGCCGTATTTTGCGCAGGTTATGCGAAACCGGTGCGGTGTTGGCGATTGCGCCGGAAATGGAGAAAGCCGTGGTCGTGCGGGATTTGCCCAGTGGCCAAACAGCACGCACAGCGGTGGTCGAGCGCAAAGTGGCGCAGGCGATGGCGCTAAAGGACTGGATTACTTGCGTTAAACCCGGACGGATCGCGCGGTACGGTATTACCACGGCAGGGCGGGCCGCCCTGAAACGGCTGCAGGCCGAGGCGGAAAATGCCAGCGGCGGATTTGCTGAGGCACAGGCCCAGTTTGGCGATCAGCACAGGGTTTGGGGCGAAAAAACGGTTGCCGATAACGGATCACGGCGCGCGGTGCGGTATAACGTGGCGGAATCGCCGCTGGCGGCTTTGGCGCGACGCAAAGACAAAACCGGCACGCCGTTTTTAACTGATGATCTGGTTGCTGCTGGCGAGAGGCTGCGCGAGGATTTCGAGCTGGCACAAATGGGGCCGCGGGTGGCGCAAAACTGGGAACGGTTTTTGACCGGCGGATCAAAAGGCGGCTTTGCCAATGACAGCGGGGTTGGGGACGGGCCAACGGGTGCGCGCGACCGCGTTTCAGAAGCGCTGCGCGATCTGGGGCCGGGGCTGGGTGATGTGGTGCTGCGCTGCTGCTGTTATCTGGAAGGGATGGAAACCGCCGAGCGGCGCATGGGTTGGTCGGCACGGTCTGGCAAAATAGTGCTGCGCATCGCCTTGCAAAGATTAAAACGCCATTATGATGATCGCTATGGGCCACATGGTCCGTTGATAGGTTGATCGAACCGGCGCGCGAAACGGATTCCGCGCGCCCGTTATTTATGATGCGGCCAAGGCTGCCCTTACCCCGTCACCGTAGGCCTGTGATACTTGGTCGTAATGGCCCAGCATCCGGTCGATGATATCTTGTGGCACACCGCCCATTGCTGCCGCCGTGTTTTGATACAAACGCAACTGCTGCGCCCCATCCATCAGGTCATGCAACGCACGGGGCTGGGAATAATCATCATTGCCATCGCGGTGGTTATACCGCGCCGCGTCCCCGTCGATTTTCAGCGGCGGTTCGGCCACGCTCGGATCTTCCACTGGCCCGTCAAAGCTGTTTGGCTCGTAATAAGCGTCGGTCACGCCCGATTGCTGCCCCATAAAATTCATCGCCCCGTCTTTGTGGTAGTGATGCACCGGACAGACCGGTTTGTTGATCGGCAAGGCCTCGTAATGGGTACCTAGACGGTGACGGTGCGCATCGGCATAGGAAAACACCCGTGCTTGCAGCATTTTGTCGGGCGAATATCCGATACCGGGCACCGAATTTGACGGGCTAAAGGCAGCTTGCTCGATCTCGGCAAAGTAATTGTCGGGGTTGCGGTTCAGCTCGAACTCGCCAACCTCGATCAACGGATAATCCCCGTGTGGCCAGACTTTGGTCAGATCAAACGGGTTGTAAGGGGTGTTGTCGGCCTCTGCCTCGGGCATGATTTGCACCATGACGCGCCATTTGGGGAAATCACCAGCATCGATCGCACCATATAGCGATTCTTGATACCCCTCGCGGGTCTCGCCAATAATCGCGTTGCCCTCGGAGTTGGTATAATGGGCGTGGCCCTGCATGGTTTTAAAGTGGAACTTCACCCAGAACCGCTCGCCATCCTTGTTCCAGAAACTATAAGTGTGGCTGCCATAACCATTCATCTGCATCGGGGTTTTCGGCAAACCACGGTCTGACATCAGGATCATCACCTGATGGATGGCCTCGGGTGACAGCGACCAGAAATCCCACATCGCGGTCGGGGACCGCATGTTGGTTTTGGGGTGGCGTTTCTGGGTGTGGATGAAATCAGGGAACTTGTAAGGGTCGCGGATGAAAAACACCGGTGTGTTGTTGCCAACCATGTCCCAGTTGCCCTCCTCAGAGTAGAATTTCAGCGCGAAACCACGCACATCGCGCTCATGGTCTGCCGCACCCATTTCACCGGCAACGGTGGAAAAACGCGCCAGCATCGGGGTTTCTTTGCCCTGCTCAAACAGTTTGGCGCAGGTGTATTTGCTAATGTCTTTGGTGACACGAAGGGTGCCATGTGCACCCCAGCCTTTGGCGTGCACCGTGCGCTCGGGGATGCGCTCGCGGTTTTGATGGGCCAGTTTTTCCATCAATTGATAATCCTGCATCAGGACTGGGCCGCGGTCTCCTGCGGTGATTGAATTCTGGTTGTCGGGGATCGGGGCACCGGCGGTGGTGGTCAGGCGTTTGGTCATAAAGCGACTCCTTGTTGTCGATGGGTTGTTGATGGGACAAGGATGGGGCAGGTGGGTAATAATTAGAAATTGTCTTTTTTGCGGATAATGATAATAAATAGTTATGAATATTACTCTGAAACAACTCACCTACTTTATCGCCCTGACCGACGCGCGAAATTTTGGCCGTGCAGCTGCAAAGGTTAACGTCACCCAACCCGCGCTTTCGGTTCAAATCCGCGCGTTGGAGGACCGGCTGGGCGCGGTTCTGGTGGAACGCCAGCCGCGCGATGTGGTGCTAACCCCGACGGGGCATGATGTGTTGCGCCACGCCAAACGGGTGATGGCCCAAATGAATGACCTGACAGATTCGGCGCGGTTGCGCGATGGCCTGTCAGGGCGATTGACGCTCGGGGTGATCCCGACGATTGCCCCCTACCTGTTGCCGGTCGCCCTGCCAATGTTGCGGGCCAAAAACCTGACGCTGGATCTGCGGGTGCGGGAATCGCGCACTGAACGGCTGATTGAGGAATTGAACAACGGTACGCTGGATGCCGCCGTGATTGCGCTTCCGTCTGATATCCCCACGCTGGTCGAGCAGGTTTTGTTCACCGACCGGTTTTTATTGGCAGGCTCACGGGATCAGATTTCAACCCTTGCCGCGGCCCCTGACGCATTACGCCCGACCACGCTGGACCCTGACCGTTTGTTGTTGCTGGAGGAGGGCCATTGCCTGTCCGATCAGGCGCTCGAAGTTTGCGCGATGCAGCGGGCGGAAACCCGTGTGGACCTGTCGGCATCATCGCTGGCAACCCTGTGCCGGTTGGTGGCCGAGGGGTTCGGGCTGACATTTTTGCCGGAAATCGCGCTGGCCAGTGAATGCAAGGCGGTTCCGGATATGGCGACCTTGCGGTTTTCCGAGCCTCAACCATCGCGCATAATCGGACTGGTCCGGCGCAAAAGCAGCATGGGCGGCGGATGGTTTGAAGAATTGGCCTATACATTAACCAAGGCGGGCAAGTCATTGTTACCATAGGGTATTACGGGGCAGTTGAACCGCCCCGCAATCAATCGTTAAGCTACAGCGCTCGCGCTGACTGTGGCCAGATATTTCAACACTGTTTCGGGCGATGATTCACCATACGGATCATCAGCGTGGTTGTCTGCGCGGCCAGGTTCCTCAAACCATGCCTCAACCACACCGTCATTGATCACGGCCGCATAACGCCATGTACGCAGACCAAAACCGATGTTGGATTTGTCAACCAGCATGCCCATCAAGCGGGTGAATTGGCCCGCACCATCGGGGATCACTTTGATATTTTTAATGCCTTGGCCCTCGGCCCATTTGTTCATCACGAATGTATCATTCACAGCAAGGCAATAGATTTCTTCAATGCCTTGGTCGGTGAAGGATTTGAAATTATCCTCGTATCCGGGCAACTGATAGGTTGAACATGTCGGGGTAAAAGCGCCGGGCAGGGCGAACATCACCACGCGTTTACCTTTGAAATAATCGTCAGTGGTTTTTTCTTCCCATTTGAACGGGTTGTCGCCACCAATGCTTTCGTCGCGCACGCGCGTGTGGAAAGTAACCTGAGGCAATATTACGCCAGCTTTCATAATCGTATTCCTTTGATTTTGGTCGGTGATTTTGGTTGTGTGTTTGCAGCTAAAAATCCAGTTGGGACGTTCTTATTAGACTTTTTGCATGTGTTCAAACCAAAAAGGCCGCTTCGGTTCCAAAGCAGCCTTTGATTATAATATATGAGGTTTTAATCAGACGCGCGTGTCAGCCCCGCCTTGAACACGATGCCCGCAACCGCGCCGCCAATCAGGGGGGCTGCGATGAACACCCACAGATCCGCCAATGCTTTGGTCCCTGCAAACAGGGCAGGCCCGATTGAACGCGCAGGGTTCACCGAAACAGCCGGTGACATTGATGCCAACCAGATGGATACCAGCCAGCGTAAGGCCAATTGCCAAACCCGCCATCATTGCAGGCGACCCTTCCTGCGTTGCGCCCAGAATGACGGTGACAAAAACGAATGTCGCCACCAGCTCGAATATCAGGGCAGCGGTCAGGGTGTATTCGCCCAGATAGCCAGCGCCATATCCGTTCTGGCCCAGCCCGTTAGCCGCCACGGTGTAATCTGCCTTGCCGGTTGCAATCAGCATAACAACCAGCGCCGCAATGACGGCCCCGCCGATTTGCGCGATGGAATACGAGATGAAATCGGCGACCGTCATGCGCCCCGCGGTGACCATACCCAAGGATACGGCGGGGTTCAGATGTGCCCCTGAAATTGCGCCAATTGAATAGGCCGCGGCGACAATCGAGATGCCGAAGGCCAGCGAAATGCCGAGCATTCCGATGTGATCCCCCATCAAAACAGCCGACCCGACCCCGAAAAATACCAGTATAAATGTGCCGAACGCCTCTGCGATCATTTTTTTCATTGGTTGAACTCCCTCGTGAACTTGTTACTTAGTTTATGGGAACGAGCCTTCTTGTTAGGGCTCGCATGATAAAACGTAGCATAAGACCAAAGTTTTCGCCAAATTAGGGGAATATCCGATGCGAGACCTCAAAATTCCAGAACAACGCCACCCTGAAAAGGCGCGCAAACCGGATAATGCCCAGCCGAAAAAGCCCAGCTGGATCAGGGTGCGCGCACCGGGCGGGGCAGGCTATGCCGAAACCCACAAGATTATGCGCGAGCACGGGCTGGTCACGGTGTGCGAAGAGGCGGGTTGCCCTAACGTGGGCGAGTGCTGGAATCAGGGCCACGCCACGATGATGATCATGGGCGAGGTTTGCACGCGGGCCTGTAGCTTTTGCAACATCGCCACCGGCAAACCGCCCGAAGGACTGGATGTGTTTGAGCCGGGGCGCGTTGCAGATGCGGTGAAAAAGCTGGGGCTGAAACATGTGGTGATCACTTCGGTTGATCGCGATGACGTTGAGGATGGCGGGGCCGAGCATTTCGCCCAGACCATTCGCGCGATCAGACGGCAAGCGCCCGAAACCACGATTGAAATTCTGACCCCTGATTTCCTGAAATGTGCGCCCGAGGTGCTTGAGGTTGTGGTTGCAGCCAAGCCTGATGTGTTTAACCACAATCTGGAAACCGTGCCGGGGCTGTATCCCGAAGTGCGGGCAGGGGCGCGGTATTTCCATTCCTTGCGTTTGTTGCAGCGGGTCAAGGAAATCGACCCGACCATGTTCACCAAATCCGGCATCATGGTGGGTCTTGGTGAAGATGCGCTGGCTGTCCGTCAGGTGATGGACGATATGCGGGCGGCGGATGTGGATTTTCTGACCATCGGGCAGTATTTACAGCCCACACCCAAACACCACGCGGTGGCGCGGTTTGTGACGCCGGATGAATTCAAATCCTATGAAAAAGCCGCCTATGGCAAAGGGTTTTTGATGGTGTCGGCCACGCCGCTGACGCGCAGCTCGTATCACGCTGGCGATGACTTCGCCCAGTTGCGGGCGGCGCGGCTGGCAAAACTGGGGCAGGGTTAACTGTTTTCATTGACATAATCCGCCCCGCAACCCTTAATGAATTCGACATTTGTTAAGGGAGTATGAACAATGACAAATCTGACAAGACGCCAATCTCTGGCCCTGATGGGGGGCGTAATGGCCGCGCCGTTAATTCCGGCACCTGCATTTGCGGGCACCACAATGAAGGTAGGTGCTCTGCGCTTTACCAGCCACTCGGCCAGCTTTGTCGCGTTTGAACGCGGCTATTTCGCCGAAGAAGGTCTGGACGTAGAATTCGAATTTTTCCAGGCGGCGCAACCGATGGCGGTGGCGATTGCCTCCGGCGATGTTGACTATGCCGTCACCGCGATTTCCGGCGGGCTGGTGTCGCTCGCCGAAAAGGGCGCAGCCAAGGTGATTGGCGGGGCTTTGAGCGAGGAAGACGGTATCGACGGGCAGAAAATTCTGGGCAGCAATGCAGCGTTTGAAGCGGGTCTGACCGCCCCAAGCATGCTGGACGGCAAATCATTCGGCATGACGCAAGCCGGATCATCGTTCCATTACATGGGCGCACAGATTGCGGCAAAAGAGGGTGTTGGCCTGAAGTTCAAACCGCTGAACAAGGTTGGCGCCATCATCGGCGCGCTAAAATCGGGCCAGATCGATGCGTGGTCGATTGTGCCGCATATTGCCAAGGGTCTGGCGGGCGCAGGTGCTGTGAAGATCATCGGCAATGTATCTGATTACATTCCGAATTATCAGGTTACGACTGTGTTCACATCGGCCAAAAATGCCGCGGATGAGCGGGGCCGCACCGAGGCGTTCTTGCGGGCGTTTTCACGCGGGGCGGATGATTTCAACGCGGCACTGGTCGATAAATCGGCAGGTGACGCGGCGGCAATGGAGATGGTCAATCTGGTGCATAAATATGTCTATGCCGACAGGCCGATTGAAAAGGCCGAAAAATCCATTCGCAATGGTGCGATGCGGATCAACGCAGGTGCAGCCCTGAACAAGGCGTCGGTGATGGATCAGTTGAACTGGTTCAAATCCGAGGGCATGGTCAAGGACGGCATCACCTATGAAACGCTGGTCGATGACAGCTATGTCGAAACCATCAGCTAAACGGCTTGGGGGCCAGTGATGGCCCCCTGATACCACATGGATCTGAAAATCGACGCCCTGACGCACCGCTATGGCGATATCGAGGTGCTTGCAGATATCAATCTGGAAATCCCCACGGGGCGCATTGTGTGCGTTGTGGGGCCGTCAGGCTGTGGCAAATCCACCCTGCTTCGGTTCATTGGCGGGCTGGAGCGGCCCACAGCGGGGCAAGTGTTACAACTGTCCGCGGCGCCTGAAGACAGCCTAAATCCGTTTACCTTTGTATTTCAAGACTTTGCGCTGCTGCCTTGGCGCACAGTGGATGGCAATGTGCGGCTGGTGCTGGAAGATCACGGGTTGGGCAAACCTGAAATGGACCGCATTGTGGCCGATGTTCTGGCTCGCACCAAACTGGCGGATTTTGCCAATGCTTTGCCCAAAAACCTGTCGGGCGGGATGAAACAGCGGGTGGCAATCGCCCGCGCACTGGCGGTGCGCCCAGCCGTGTGGCTGATGGACGAACCCCTATCGGCGCTGGATGCGCAAACCCGCGAATTGCTGATGGACGATCTGGTTGGTCTGTGGCTGCGTCAACCGTTCACCGCGGTTTACGTCACCCATAATCTGGCCGAGGCCGTGCGTCTGGGCCATCGCATCGTGGTGCTGTCGCGTCGCCCCGGGGCCGTGCGCAAAGTGATTGATATTGACGTGCCGTTAGAAAAACGCCGCGCGGGTGATCCGGCCTTGGCCAAGATCGAGCAAGAGCTGTGGCATCTGATGCGTGACGAGGCCGAGGCCGCCGATCAGGAGTTGATCGTATGAGCAACCCTGTTCCCTATCGTGGCGGCGGGTTTCGACCCAAACGCATTCGTGGCATCGGGTTGATCGTGTTTATTTCACTGCTGCTGATCGCCGAATGGGGCACGCGGGCGGGGTGGATCACCAACCTGACATTGCCGCGCCCCTCGGATGTGATCCGAACCCTGTACGAACTGGCGGCGTCCGGCCTGTTGTGGACACATCTTAGCCTGTCGTTGGGGCGCTTGGCCGTCGGCGCGTTTCTTGGTGCTGGTGCTGGTGTTCTGGTCGGTCTGGCCATTGGATTATCCAGCTATATGCGGGCCGGATTGGTGCCGCTGGTGGCCGCGCTGTTCCCGATCCCCAAAATCGCGCTGCTGCCGTTGTTTGTGATCTGGTTTGGCATCGACGAGGTGTCGAAATACGCATTGATCGCTTTTGGCACCTTCACCCCCACCGTGGTCGCCACCTATGGCGCGGTCGATAATGTGGATCGCACCTTGATCAGCATGGGCCAGAGTTTCGGGTTAACCCGCGCCAGTATCATCCGCAAAATCGTGCTGCCCGGTGCAATGCCCGGTATCCTGTCAGGCCTGCGGATATCACTGGCGATTGCGATCATCCTGCTGACCGCGGCGGAAATGATCGGGGCGGAATACGGCATCGGTGCCTACATCCTGCAAGCCGGTGCGCTCTATGATCTGGAACGGTTGTTTGCGGGGGTGACGATATTGTCGATCCTCGGGGTTACGCTTAGTTTTGTGTTGGGCAAGGTTGAGGCCAAAGTGCTGCGCTGGCGGATCTAGTCGGTTAGGATGCCGGCCTCTAACAACACCTCTCTATCGGGAAACCAGATGTCCTGATGCGCGGCTTGAAACATGGCCGCGAATATCCGCCCGCCATCACTGTTTAGGCGCACCTTTGTATAGGCCGCGTCAGGTCCATCCAGCAGCGCGCGCAACGCGGTGTTGGTGTTAAACCCGATGAAGCCCTCGATCAGGATGGTGTCGCCGCGCACCTCGAGGTCAAATGATTGCGGGGCAGGCGGCGGGTTGGCCCCTGATGTGGTGGAAACAAGCGAGGCCAGATTAACGGCCATCACCAACGCTGCCCCTAGGGATGCACCATAACAGCCCCAATACAGGATCATATCACCGCTACCTTTCAGGGTGCGCTCAACGGATCGCAATGTGCCGATGATCTGCCAGATCAGCAAGGCAATAGCGGTTGCAATGATCAGGGCAACCAACGGATAGGCAAGCGGGTGCGGCAGGACGCCAAACAGCACATGGATGACAATCCCGAGCCCAATCAATACTCCGATCAGGGACAAAAGCGGTGGGTGTTTCCCACGCCAATGGTTAATTGCGAATAGAACCATGAAACCAGTTTAGTCATTCTATTGGGTAAAGTCAGTAGTCCTATATACGGGCGCATTTTGTTATCGGGTGATCCGGCCCCCACGGCGCGGCAATTCCATCTGCATCCATTCGGGCACGCCAATCCAGCGTTCAATCGCAAACAGGATTAGACAGATCACGACAATCCAGATCACCAGCTTCACCCGTTTTTCACTAGGTGGTTTTCTGGCCCATTTGGACATTCGCAAAAGGTGGCGTGGGTTAATCATGACCCCTTTTACCTGATCCAGCCGGAAAACACACAGCTCTTTTGGCCAGCGCAAGATCACGCACTGGCCAGTGCTGCTGTCCCTAGAATTTCCAGCCCAGCATGACTTCGACAAAGGGGTCCGAGCCGGATGAATCCGTGTCCAGAATGCTGGCCTTGACGTAGGCCTTCTTCAGGAAGTCGTATTGAACCCCGACCCCGTAGATGTTCGTTCCGCTACCCGATCCGATATGCCCTAATGACGCAGTCAGCGTTAGGTCGTCCAGAACTATGTAATCCACATAGGCGGTTGTAAATGTCAGGCTGGATGACGTGTCCCAATCGGTATAGGAAACCCCGACCGTCATCTTGTCCCAGTACCCCTCGGCACCGATGCGATACTTGGTCATATCCGAGGATGTCGAAGTCAGATGTTCCACCCCGCCATACAGCATGAAATCCACCATGCTGCTGGGGCCCGCAAAACTGTGGCTGGCGGCAATGGCAAAAGCGTCGGCATTACTGCTGGTTGCATCAATGTAATGATATGATGCGCCAACCTTTGTATTGCCAAACGTACCATCATAACGAAGGCCATAGATGGTATCGTCGCTATGCAAATAGTGTGACCCGACAACAGACGCTTCAATGGTGCGAAGCTCCAGATCAACAGAGCTGTTGTTGGCAAATTTGCGTTCCGGAAAATAGCCGCGATCCAGAACCGAACGCGGAACACCAAACGAGAATTTTCCGATACCGCTGCCCAACTCGATTGCCGGATATAGGGCGGATGCGTCATAGCCGGACTCGCCATAAGCATCAATCCCCAGACTAAAACCGAACCCGATCCCGAGCCCGTTTGCCCCGGGTAAAGGGGCCAGACCCATATCGGTATCAATCCGGTAAAAGCCACCGTCATTCGAGCCTGTATCGTAATACCCAAGCTCGCCATAACCAGTGATATAAAACCGGTCGCCAACCGCGGATGACTGGGCAAAAGCGCCCGTTGCGGCCAATAGGCTGGCCCCGAATACACATGCAGTAAACTGTTTCATCAACACTTCCTCCATAATATTGGTATCCGCGTTTCCGTGGAGTAATTTTACGCCTTTTCGGATGTGTTCGGAATGATACAGATCAGCTAGGGGGAGGGTTCATGCAAATATAAATGATAGGTGGGATGAACAACGCCACCCGCCTGAAATATCAGCGGATGGCGTAAGGATTTCAGAGTGCTGTATTTGGGCGCTCTAGAACCGCCAGCCAAGCGAGACTTCGTAAAATGCATCGCTGCCGAATATGTCCTGATCCGAATAGTTTGCATTTACATATCCGCCGTTCAGGAATTGGTATTCCACCCCGACACCATAGATGTTGCTTGAACTACCACCGACATCCACATTCAATATAGAACCTGCTGCCGAAAACCTGTCGGAAATCTTGTATTCGGCATACAAGTTTATAGTATCTACATCAAAAGAAAATTCACTGTGCGAGAGGATCAAACCGGTGCGTAACTTGTCTGAACTCGCCTCGGCTCCAAGGCTGTAGGATGTAAGCCTGTTTGCTCCGGTATCAACACTTTCGACACCGCCGAACACGATTGTATCTGCAAAACTGCTGAACCCGCCAAATCGGTGTTGAAACGCAACGGAATATGCGTCCGCATCACCGCCGCTTACTCTGATCCGGTGATATGACGCACCAATCTTGGTATTGCCTAATTCCCCGTCATACCGCAGCCCATATACATCGACATCGCTGCCGACAAAAAACGAATCGTAAAGATATAGCAACGAGGTAGTAGAGCGGCTGACACCAGCTGATTCCAGTAGAACTTCCATCCCTGCGGAATGGGCCAATGTATCCTTGGGGATATAACCGTAATCCAGAACCGGACGCGGCACGCCGACAGAAAGCAGCCCGGTATTGCCAAGTGCAAATGTGACGGCGGGGTATACTGCGGTTTCGCTTATATTGGCATCGCTGAAATTGATGGCGTCAACACCCAGTGAAAACCCGATGGCCAGTCTGTTATCTCTTGTCGGGGTCAATCCGAAATTAAGACTGGCCCGCCCAATGCGTTCGTCAAAACCGGAGGTGTGTAAACTGGTAATTTCGACATAACCATCAAAATACATATTGTCCGGAAGCGACTGTGCTGTTGCGCTGGAGGCCGAAAGGATGCCAATGGTGCATAGACCAATTACAGTATTTTTCATGTCAGTAATCCTCAAAAGAAAGTCCATTTATAAAATATTAAGATTAGAATAACAGATATTAACTTTTCGTAATAGTATGGAATTCCAGCCTATCCCCCATTGTGTATTTAATCTTCTGCCTACAAGCAGGGGAACGATATCAGGTAAATCGCACCTTGCCGATATAAGGCAGGTTGCGGTTTCTCTGGGCAAAGTCAATGCCGTAGCCAACCACAAATTCATCAGGGATTTCAAAGCCGACCCAGTCAGCGTTAATGTCAACCTCGCGGCGTGATTGCTTGTTCAGTAGGGCGATGGTTTTCAGGTGTGCGGGTTTGCGTGCCTTTAGCAACCCGACCACATGTTTCAAGGTAAAGCCGGTGTCGACAATATCCTCGACCAACAGCACATCGCGCCCGCCGATCTTGCCGCGCAAATCCTTCATGATTCGCACTTCACGGCTGGATTCCATGCTGTCGCCGTATGATGTGGCCTCAAGGAAATCCACCTCGACCGGCAGGTCCAACTCGCGCACGAGGTCCGCGATAAACACGAATGATCCGCGCAACAGGCCAACCACCACCAGTTTATCCGTGCCCGCAAACGCATCCTGGATTTCACGGGCGAGGTCCTCAATGCGGGCCGCAATGGTTTTGGCCGAAATCATTTCGTCGATGACATAGGGTCGCGTTGGCATGTGTGATCCCTTGAATTAACCTTGTGAACATACTTAATGGCACAAAACCGGTTTAAGGGAATAGGACAAAATGCCAACACAAGGCGAAAAAAAGATCATGCCGTATACAGCCGCGCAAATGTATGCGCTGGCCGCTGACGTTATGTCCTATCCAGAGTTCCTGCCGTGGATTTCGGCGGCCCGTATCCGGTCACGCAAGGATTTGGGCGATTACGAATTGCTCGAGGCGGATCTGGTGATTTCATTCAAGGTATTTCGGGAACGATTCGGCAGCACGGTCAAGCTGTCGAAATCCGCCAAAACCATTGATACCGAATATCTGGATGGGCCGTTCAAATACCTGAAATCGAACTGGTCCTTTGTGGATCAGGATCAGGGCGGATGCGAGGTGGATTTCTTTGTCGATTTCGAGTTCAAGAACGTGATTTTGCAAAAGCTGATTGGCGTGGTGTTTGAGCAGGCCATGCGCCGCACCACGCGCGCGTTCGAGGATCGGGCCAAGGTTTTATACGGCTAGGCTTGCAGCAACATTTCCAACGCATGATCCCGCGCTGCCATCCGCACCTGCGCCCGCCCCAATGCGCCAAACTCGACTGTTTCAACGCGTGTGGATTGTCCCGCCTTGGCCAATCCAAAACAAACCCGCCCCTCAGGTTTATGACCTGACGGGCCAGGCCCCGCGATGCCGGTGATGGAGACTGCCAGCGTTGCTGTGGAATGGGTCAGCGCCCCTTCTGCCATCTGCCGCGCCACCGGCTCGGATACCGCGCCATGTGCGTCCAGCGTTACGCCTGACACCCCCAACATATCGATCTTGGCCGCATTGGAATAGGTGATAAACCCACGGTCAAACACATCGGATGATCCCGCTATATCCGTGAGGGCTGCGGCCACCATACCGCCAGTGCAGCTTTCGGCGGTGGCCACGGTCAGCCCTTTGGCACGGCACGCGGCCAGCACATCACCAGCTAAGCTCATTACATCAAAACCCCGTGGCTGAACGCCGCCGCAGCCGCGACCACAATCGCCGCCATCACACCCGCGATCACATCATCAAACATCACCCCAAAGGCGGTGGATTTACGGTCGGCCCAGCCCACAGGCCCGGGTTTCCAGATATCAAACAGCCGGAACAACAGGAATGCCGCGATCCAGCCGGGGTAGGGGAACACCCAAGGGTCCACGCCCGCGTGCCATAACCCACCCGACAGCGGCAGCAGTGCGATCCACTGGCCCGCCACTTCATCGATCACGATCTCGCTCGGGTCGTGGTTATCCTTGCCGCGGGTCTCAAGCATGGTTGCCCACCAGCCGATGAAAAATACCGCTATGGTGGCGATCAACAGCGCTGGAAAGCCGCCCGCAACGTGGATCAGATAGCCCACAGGGATGGCGGCGGCGGAGCCCCAAGTGCCGGGGGCAGGGCGGATCAGCCCGACATAGAAAAAGGTTGCGATCAGTTTGCTCATGATTTCACCAATGTTACTGTTGCGATTGCCGCGATGCCTTCGCCACGCCCTGTGAAGCCCAACCGCTCGGATGTGGTTGCCTTGACGCTAACGCGTCCCATATCCATCCCCATGATCCGCGCCATTTCCTGGCGCATGGCCACCGCATGCGGGCCGATCTTTGGCGTCTCGCAAATCAGGGTGCAATCGGCGTTGGAAATGGTGAACCCGTGGTCAGCAGCCAGCGCAACCGCATGTTCCAGAAAGATGTGCGAGGCAGCCCCTTTCCATTGCGGATCGGACGGCGGGAAATGCTGGCCGATGTCGCCCATCGCCAATGCGCCATATATCGCATCCGTCACCGCGTGCATGCCGACATCGGCGTCCGAATGGCCCTCCAACCCGTGATCATGCGGCACCTTAATGCCGCACAGCACCACATGGTCGCCGCTGCAAAACCGGTGCACATCAAACCCGTTGCCCAGCCGTATATCCATATTCTGCTCCAGTAATTTTTCTGCGCGGGCGAAATCGCCGGCATGGGTAATTTTCAGGTTCGCCTCGCCTCCAGTCACAATCGCCACATCTAGCCCGTGCGCCAATGCGACCTCGACATCATCGGCAGCCCCGTCAGAATGGGCTGCATAGGCCGCTAAAATGTCTTTCAGGCGAAACCCTTGCGGTGTCTGGGCGCGAAACAGCCCGTCGCGCGAATGGGGTGCTGTGACTTTGCCATCCGCGCCGCGCCACAGCGCATCGGTTACGGCAAGGGCAGGCGCCGCCCCCGCATGTGTCTTTAGCGCCGCCAGAACATCGGTGATGATCCGCGCCGAAACCAATGGCCGCGCCCCGTCATGGATCAGCACATTGTCCATCCCCGCCGCCGCCGCCAGTCCCGCCTGAACCGAGGCATCGCGCACATCCCCGCCATGAACGGTCTGAACCGGTAATGGGCCCAGCTGCGCCAGCAAATTGGCGTCATTGGGGTTTACCACCAATATGATCCGGTCCACCTGCGGGTGCGCCGCAAAGATATCGATCGTGCGGGCCAGAACTTCGCGGCCCTTTAAGGGTTGGAACTGTTTGGGAATGTCCCCTCCGGCACGAATGCCGCGCCCTGCGGCGACGATGATAGCGGCTGTTTTCATATCAGGTGGTTTAGGTTTTTGCACCGCCACTGGCAAGGTGTGGCAAGAATTGTTCAACAATTCTTATTCAAAATCTTTCAAAGATTTTGGGCCGCCCCAAGGAAACAGCTTGATTTGCCTTTTACCGGTTTCACAGCTAATCAGAGGTTGCTGCACAAGGATTAGGCATTTGACTATTAAACTGGCAGATATCACGCTGGATCATCCGGTTTTTCTGGCCCCGTTGGCCGGAATTACCGATTTGCCGTTTCGCCGAATGGTGTCGCGCTTTGGCGCGGGGCTGGTGGTGAGCGAAATGATCGCCAGCCATGACATGCTGGAAGGCAAGCCCGGCGTACGGGAACGGGCGGAACTGGGCTTAAGCGAAGAAAACACCGCCGTGCA
>CAYYOF010000061.1:0-20350 GCA_964473185.1 uncultured Marinosulfonomonas sp.
TGTGCATATCCTCGGCGGCGCCGAACTGTTCCAGCGCTGTGTGCAGATCGCGCGGAATGACTTCTTCGCCATCGCTTGCTTCGCCTTTTAGCGAGGTGTCGGGGCGTTCACCCTCAAGCAGGCCCAGATAGCCGCAAGCGAGCGAGGCCGCGATGCCGAGATAAGGGTTGCAATCCATCCCCGCCAAACGGTTTTCCACGCGGCGGCTGTTGGGGCCGGAAATAGGGATGCGGATACCGGCTGTGCGGTTATCACGCGCCCAGTCCAGATTGATCGGGGCGGCCTGATCTTTGACGTAGCGCCGGTAGCTGTTCACATAGGGAGCAAGCAGGGCGATGACCGAGGGCAAGTGGTTTTGTAGCCCCGCGATAAAGTGGAAAAACGCGTCCGTTTCGCCGCCTTGCGGGCCGGTAAAGATGTTTTGACCTGTTTCGGTGTCGATGATCGAGTGGTGGATGTGCATCGCCGAACCCGGTTCGCCCTCGATCGGTTTGGCCATGAAGGTGGCAAAACAATCATGACGTAAAGCAGCCTCGCGGATCAGGCGTTTGAAATAGAACACCTCGTCAGCCAGTTTGACCGGATCACCATGCTGCATGTTGATTTCGATCTGGCCAGCGCCGCCCTCTTGGGTGATGCCGTCGATCTCCAGCCCTTGGGCCTCGGCAAAATCATAGATGTCGTCGATCACGGGACCGTATTCATCGACCGCCGACATTGAATAGGCTTGGCGTCCTGCCGCGCGGCGCCCCGTGCGCCCGATCGGGGGTTCAATCGGCTTGGTCGGGTCGACATTGCGGGCCACCAGATAGAATTCCATTTCCGGCGCGATGATCGGGGTCCAGCCTTTTTCCTTATACAGGTCCACCACGCGCTTCAGTACATTGCGCGGCGACACCTCGATTGGTTTGCCTTCGCGGTCTGTCAGGTCGTGGATGATTTGCAGGGTCCAGTCGCCGGTCCACGGGGCGGCTGATGCGGTGGAAAAATCCGGCTTCAGGGTCATATCCGGTTCGGTATAGCCCTTTTCCTCGCTTTCAGCAGCATCAGCATAACCACCTGTGATCGTCTGGTAAAAGATCGAATTTGGTAGGTAGGATTGCTTGGTTTTGGCGAATTTGGTCGCTGGCATCGCCTTGCCACGGGCAATGCCGGGCAGGTCGGATACGATGCATTCGACCTCGTCCAGACGACGCCCTTCCAGATAGGTGCGTGCCGCTTGCGGCAGTTTATCGGTCCAGTCAGCCATTTTTCGCCTCGCGGGGTTGTTTAAAGAATGCAGCGATGTCGTCTGAAAACAGGGCTGCGTCATTCGGGATTTCAGTGTCGGCAATTGCGCGGTCCATCATTGCGTCGTCATAGACAGCCGGATCGCGGCGCAGGGTGATGTAGTCGGTAATGATCGGGTTGGAAAATTCGGGGTGTGGCTGGATGGTATAGATGCGGTCGCCGTAAACCAGCCCTGCATTTTTGCAAAAATCATTGCTGGCGATGACGCGGGCGTCGGCGGGCAATTCCATCACCTGATCCTGATGCCATGCGTTTAGTGCCACATCGCCGTGCCCCTCGAATGTGTAATGTTGGCGGCCCACAGCCCAGCCGTCCTTAAATTTCTCGACCTTGCCGCCAAGCGCCTGCGCAATCAGCTGGTGGCCGAAACAAACGCCGACAATCGGGACGGGTGCGGCGTAGGCATCGCGGATGAAATCCTCGAGCGGGGGAATGAACGCATGGTCCTCGTAGGCGCCGTGGGCAGAGCCCGAAACCAGCCAGCCGTCGGCGGCCGTAACGTCTGTGGGGAATTCCATATCGACCACGTTGTAGATATCAAAGGCAAAGCCGTGACCGGCCAGCAGGGTTTGAAACCACTCGGCATAATCACCGTGGGTTTTGGCGACCTGTTCCATTGCGTGGCCGCATATCAGTAGTCCGATTTTCATAAATCACCGTGTGTTGTTTGATCTATTGCTAGCGAAGCGGTCGCGTTGCGGCAAGGGTCAAACGCTTTCCAGATAAAGCGCGGTTTGTTTGGCGGCATTCAGTTTTTCGATCTTGTGCAGTTCCTGATGCTTGGTCAGCACCATGTTTCGGATCAACGCGTCTGGAAGGATACGCCGCATCATGTCGGAGGTTCCAAACAGATCAATCGCTGTGGCCCAGTCGGTGGGCAATTGTGGCAGATCCTGTTCATAGGCGTTGCCGGTGATCGGGGCGGGCGGCATATGGCCATCCTCGATCCCGACCAGTGCAGCGCCCAGCACCACGGCGAGCATCAGATAGGGGTTGATATCGCCACCAGCCACGCGGTGCTCGATCCGGCGTGCAGCGGGGGGACCACCGGGAATGCGGATGGCGGCGGTGCGGTTTTCATGGGCCCATGAAATGCCGGTCGGGGCATGAGCACCGGGCACCATACGGGTGTAGGAATTGGCGTGCGGGGCAAATATCAGCGTGCTGGCGGGCATCGCCTCAAGACAACCTGCAATGGCGTGGTGCAACTCAGGCGTGCCGTCTGCGCCGCCATCGTTGAAAATATTATTACCGTCCGCGTCCAGCACCGAGAAATGCACATGCATACCGTTGCCAGCATCGTCGGCAAAGGGTTTGGCCATAAACGTTGCGGCCATGCCGTGTTTGCGGGCCATGCCGCGCACTAGTGTTTTGAACAACCACGCGTCATCAGCGGCCTTGAGCGCGTCGCCGTGGTTCAGGTTTACTTCAAACTGCCCCGCACCGGATTCGGAAATGGCGGCCTGTGCGGGCAGGTCCATATCGGCGCTGGCAGCGTATAGATCGGTGAAAAACGCATCGAACGTATCCAGCGTGTCCAGCGACAGAACGTCAGCGGTATGCATCGGTTTGCCCGTCAGGGGGGAATGGGCTGGCTCAATGTCCTCGCCGCTATCATCGACCAGATAAAACTCTAACTCGGTCGCCGCCATCACCTGCCAGCCGCGCGCGGCGTATCGGTCCAACACAGCCGCGAGTGCATGGCGCGGATCACCGGCAAACGGGGTGCCATCATCATGGTGCAGGACCATCGGATGCAATTCACTGGGCGTTGCCAGCCACGGCATTGGCACAGGGCCGCGTCCTGTGGGGCGCAGGATACCGTCGGCATCACCCGATTCAAACACCAGCGGGCTGTCGGCGATATCTTCGCCCCAGATATCGACGTTCAGGGCGGAAAACGGCAGGCGCACAGCGCCCTTGGCCAGTTTTTTGGTATAGGAATACGGCACACGCTTGCCGCGCATCACGCCATTCAGATCAACAGCGGCAACGCGGATTGTGGCGGGGTTTTTGCTCATGATGGCACCTTAACGGATGATCTGCGGGCGGTAGCGAATTTTACGGCGTTGTTCTTGCGGCAAATGCCGGTTCAGGCGTTTGTTGACCAGCCCGTAGGCGGTGATCACCAGCATGGTCAGCACGATGAAATAGCCCGCAAGGATCGGGTATGGCACGAACGGGTTAAAGGTTTTGTCGGCGAAATAGCTGGCGTAATAGAGCGCGTCACCCTTTTGCCGCCATGCCGGAAAGCCGGAAAAGAACACCAGCGTGGTGGCGTGGAACATAAAGATCGCCTCATTCGTGTAGGCAGGCCATGCAAGACGCAGCATGGTGGGCCATATCACGCGGCGGAACCGTGACCAGCCAGACAATCCGTAAGCGTCGGCGGCATCAAGATCACCCTTGGGGATGGAGCGCAGTGCACCGTAGAAAATCTCGCCGGTGTAGGCGGTGGTGTTCAGGAACAGCACGAACAGCGCCCCCATCCATGCGCGGGTCAGCCAACGGGTTTCGATGGTGATTTCAACAAACCCGAGGTTCAGGTCCCAGCCCAGTTTTGGCAGCAGCACGAAGATTTCGTAGGCCAGAAAGAACTGGATAAACAAGGGCGAACCGCGAAACAGGAAGATGAACCACTGCGCCGGTTTGCGCAGCCACCATGCGTCGCTGTTTTTGGCCAGCGCCATGCCAGTGGCCATGAAAAAGCCGAACACCAGCGCCAGCACCCCAAAGTAGATATTCCAGATCAGGCCTGATCCGATCAGGGTGAATTGTTCGCACAGGGTGAAATCGGATTTGGGCAACAGGCGCTCGCCAATGCCGATGGACCGCAACCCGTAGTCCTGAATGGTTTGCAGACAACTCATGTGCTGCCCCCCAATGTCGCCTGACCTTTGGTTAAACGGTTCATCAGGCGGTCCAGCACCAGTTCGCTGACTTTGGTCAGGGCAAGGTAAAACACCAGCAATCCGAGAAAATAGTAGAGCCGCCAATCAGGGTGTGGATAGCTGAACACTTGCGTTTTCAACCCGCCCAATTCACGCGCCCAATAGACGATGTCGCGCACGCCCAGTAGGAACAACAGCGGGGTGGCCTTGATCAGGATCATCCACAGGTTTGACAGGCCCGGCACCGCGAACACCCACATTTGCGGCACCAGAATGCGCCAGAAGGTCTGGCGGCGCGACATGCCGTAGGCTTCGCCGGTTTCCAGTTGGCCGTGGGGCACAGCCCGCATCGCGCCGAACAGAACATTGGCGGCAAAGGCACCAAAGATGATCGAGAAGGTGATCACCGCCAGAAAAAATCCGTAGGATTCATGCACCCAAGCGGCGGACGATGACAGCGGTAGTTTGGCCTGCGCGCAGACCACGAAATCATTGCCTTGGCGGATCGGCGCGTCCCAGTCGGGGCATTTCACCTGATGGCGCAGGTATTCAAATCCCTGATCCAGCGCGATCACGAAGAACATGAAAAACGCAATGTCCGGCACACCGCGCACGATGGCGGTATAACCCTTGCCCAGCCAGCGCAGCGGCGCGATGTGCGAGCGCGCCGCGGTCGCGCCGCCAAAGCCGAACAACAGCGAAATCGGTGCTGTGATAATCAACAGCAACATCACCGTGCCAAAGGACGCATAAAAGCCCATATGCTTGCCTGTTGTCAGATAACAGGACAGCCAGTTGAACCCTTCGAGGGTTGCGGGATCTGTGCAATAGGAAAACATATGTGGGGGTGGGCAGGGCCAAATGTGGCCCCGCCCTTATCCTTTAGATCAGAATGTTGTGGCGTCTGCGCCAAACCATTTGATGATCATTGTGTTTAATGTGCCGTCTGCTTTCATTGTAGCAATGGCCGCATCCATTTTGCCCTTTAGTTCAGCATCGGATTCGCGAACACCCATGCCAACGCCGCCACCGATCATGATGTCGTCCCCGGCAAATACCAGCGCGCCGCCGGATTCAGCCAGAATAGGTGAAAGATAGGCTTTGTCGGCCAGAACCGCGTCGGCCTCGCCGTTTCTCACAGCTGCGATTGTTTCGTCAGGTGTAGCGAATTCAACCAGTGTGGCACCGTCCATCGAGGCAACATAGCTGGCCTGAATGGTGCCGGTTTGCGCCGCGATCACGCCGCCCATCAAGTTGGCATCAGCCGTAAGGGCCGCAAAACCGGATGGGTCAGCAGGAATGTATTCCTGGGTGAAATCAATCACTTCGTCGCGTTCGTCGGTGATCGACATGCCAGCGATGATGGTGTCGTAGTTGCCGGATACGAGGTTCGGGATAATGCTGTCCCACTCGTTTGTGACCCACTCACAGGTCAGCTCGGCACGTTTGCACAGCTCGTTGCCCAGCTCGATTTCAAAGCCGTCAACGTCGCCAGCGTCATTGATAAAATTATATGGAGGGTATGCGCCCTCGGTGCCCATGCGCACGGTGTCGGCCATTGCTATGCCAGCGGTCAGCGCCAGTGCGGCGGTTGTCAGGATAAGTTTTTTCATCAGGTATCTCCCTAGGATTTATATTGGTGGTCAAGTTGTAACCGCCAAAGCGGTTGGTTGTAAAATGATGTCTCAGCCGGACATTGTCGCGCTCAGGAATTGTTGCAAGCGTTTGGATTTTGGCTGTTTGAACAGGGTAGCGGGCGGGCCTTCTTCCTCGACCCGGCCTTCGTGCAGGAATATCACGTGATCCGACACATCTGCCGCCAGCCGCATATCATGGGTGACCAGCAACATGGTGCGCCCCTCGGCGGCCAGACTTTTGATCACTTTGACAACTTCCTGCTCCAGCTCTGGGTCCAGCGCCGATGTGGGTTCGTCAAACAACAGCGCTTGTGGCTCCATCGCCAGCGCCCGCGCGATGGCGGCGCGTTGTTGCTGGCCGCCGGACAACTGCGCCGGCCACGCGTCGCATTTGTCGCCAATGCCGACCTTGTCCAGATAGCCGCGCGCGCTGGCTTCGGCCTCGGCTTTGTCGCGGCCCAGCACGGTGACGGGGGCCTCCATCACATTTTGCAGGATCGACATATGTGACCACAGGTTAAACTGCTGGAACACCATCGACAGATTGGTGCGGATGCGGATCACTTGCTGTTTGTTGGCGGGATGCCGGTGCAGACCCGTGCCGCGCCATTTCACCGCTTCGCCTTGAAACAGCACCTCGCCTTGTTGGCTGTCTTCCAGCAGGTTGGCACAGCGCAGCAGGGTGGATTTACCCGAACCAGAGGAGCCGATCAGCGATACCACATCGCCAGCGTGGGCGGTGATATCAACGCCTTTTAAGACCTCCAGATCGCCATAGGCTTTGTGCAGGTCGCGGATTTCGATGACGGGTGGTTTTGTATCGGTCAATGTATAAGCAGCTTTTTGTTATTTTCCCCAAGGCATTAGGATGAGAATCGGGGGCAATTGCAATGGTTAATACGGGGTGTGACGTCAGGATATGTGCCGGTCAGGACCATCTGGCGTGGGGATCGCCAGATATTGGGCGGCAGGGATGTCTATTAGGCCTTTGATCAGTAAGGTGTTGCGCGTCTCGCTGGGCAGGGCTGAAATTGCCTCGGTAATGGCTGAAAACAGGTTTGGTTTGTTGGTCCGCGTTGCCGCGATATAGGGCAGGCCAGGGGTTGGGGTGGTTTGGGCGATGATGTGCAAGTCGCTGGCAAACCTGTCATATTTTTCGATCATCGCCCAAGTGACAGCATCGATTGCGGCGATGTCGGCGTTATTGCGGGCCACCATTTGGGCCGACTTCACATGCGCACCTGATTGGATATGGGCACCGAATGTCAGGTTTTGTGCGGTCATGTGAGCCATCGGCGCGGCCCAGCCGGATTGCGACATTGGTTCGTTATAGGCGAATGTTGCGCTGTCAAAATCGGGCAAATTGCGGCGGGTATCATCGCGCCGTGCGATAAAAACGCTGTTGTAGTATCCGGCAGGGCAATCGGGCACGCCGTAATCAGGGGTGCCGATCAGGGTGACGTGTCCGTGCAAGCGGGCGCGGTAAGGGTAGCCGCAGGTCTGGGCGAGCAGCAGGTCGGGGCTTTGCCAAATATCCCAGACATCCATATCGCGGGTCAGGGTATCGGGGCCGTATCCAAAGGCTTCGTGGATTGAAGCCCAAAGCTGATCATTCGCTCCCGCAACCTCGACGCGGTCATACATCGGCAGGGCAGCGATCAATCTATTTCTGCCTGCACCCTGTGGCGGGCTTTGGCGCTTTGCATGTCATTGACGCCCAACAGGTTTGCCACCAGCCGCAGCATGGTGTTTTCATCCGCGTCGCGCACCCCGTCGGCCAAAACCACAGTCCAGAGGTCTTCGATTACCCCGATGCGGTCCTCGATGTCGACCGCTTTTCTGATGGCACTGGTAAAGCGCACGGTGTCGGGGGCCTCGAATTCCAGCGCCTCGCATTGCTCGCGCAACTCGTCTGCCTGTGCCGAGTTCAACCCGAAGCGTTTGGACAGAAGTTGATCAATTACGGCGGCCTCGGACCCGTCGTAATGTTCATCCGATTTGGCCACCCGAACCAGCAATGCGCCAAGCGCAAGGCGGGCGTCGGTATCGACAAGCGGGGTCGGGGCGGGGGCTGTGAGCCGTTTTAGAAATTCACCAAACATTGGATAGATATAGGGCCTGCCTGCGGTAATGCCAAATTCATATATGCCAATATTTGGCGTTTTTTGAAAAATAGAATAGCGTAGGAGATTGATATTGCGAGAAGGTTTTGGAATGAAGAACAGAAGAATGCGGGTTGTCGGCATTGCTGCCGTGGCGTTTATGTTTGTCGGCTGGAGCCTTGCCAGCGTTGCGCCAAGTATAGAAATCGCTTGGGTTCTGTCGCTATTATTGCTCACCGTATTCCTTTTTTCCTTTGAAATCATTGGGATAGATGTCGCTGCCCTGACCATTCTGGTGATGCTGGGCCTTTCGACCTTATTGGCTCCGGTCATGGGCCTTGACGAGGGTCTGGTGGATATCAACGGGCTGTTCGACGGATTTTCCTCGAACGCTGTGATTTCGATTATCGCGGTTATGATCATTGGTGCGGGGCTGGATAAGACCGGCGTGATGAATATTGTCGCGCGAAAAATGCTGAAAATCGGTGGCACCACTGAAAAACGGATCATCCCGATGATCTCGGGCACGGTCGGGGTGATTTCGGGGTTCATGCAGAATGTGGGCGCTGCGGCGCTATTTTTACCGGTGGTCGGGCGGATATCATCACGGACCAAAGTGCCGATGTCACGCTTGCTGATGCCAATGGGGTTTTGCGCCATATTGGGTGGCACGGTGACGATGGTGGGGTCCAGCCCTCTGATCCTGCTGAACGATCTGATTGTGAACGCCAACGAGGCCCTGCCGGAACACCCGCAGATGGAAACCTTCGGGCTGTTTGCTGTTGCGCCAATCGGGATCGCGTTGATCGTGTCGGGGATTTTGTATTTCGTTTTGCTGGGGCCAATTTTGCTGCCAAAGCTGAAGGACGCGAGAGAAGAGGGCGGCAAAACCGAGAAGCATTTCCATGATGATTACGGCATTGATTACATCATGACCGAAGTCTACGTGCCCTCAACCAGCGATTTGATCGGGCATGAGTTGGACAGTTTCGAGACCGAGCACGGTGTGCGCACAATCGCGGTGACCTCGGGGCGCAAACTGCGGATGGGGTCGGGCGGGTTGAACCCACGGCTGGAAGTGCAGGCCGGAGATGTCTTGGCGTTGATTGGCGAAAGTGCGGCCATCAATAAATTTTGCTATCATTTCGGGCTGGATCTTAGGCTTCAGCTTGACGCGTTTTCCGAACTGCTGGCCCCCACATCTTCGGGATTGGCCGAAATCGTCATCGCGCCCACGTCTTCTTTGGTGGGGGAAACGGCGCGAACGGTAAAATTGCGGGCGGTACACGGCGTTTCGACATTGGCAATTATTCGCAGTGGCGAAGTGTACCGCGAGGGGCATGACGTGCGAAATGTGGAGTTTGCGGCGGGTGACACGGTGCTGATATTCGCCGACTGGCCCAGTCTGGACCGGTTTCATTCCTCGACCAACGTAGTGGTAACAAGTGACTATCCGCACGAAGAGGTGCGCGCGAACAAGGTGTTCCACGCGCTGATCTTTTTTGCGATTGCGATGGGGCTGGTTTTGCTGACTGATTTGCGCCTGTCGGTGGCGCTGATGGTCGGGGCATTGGGGATTATCATCAGTGGGGTTCTGGACGCAGAAGAGGCCTATGCGGCGGTCAGTTGGAAGACGGTGTTTTTACTGGCCAGTCTGATACCGCTGGGGCGTGCGGTGGAATCGACCGGCACGGCGGCGTGGATTGCCGACCAGATTTTATCCTCGATGGGTGATATAGCGATTTGGCAATTGCAACTGGTGATCGCGATTTTGGCCACAGCGTTCAGTCTGGTGATGTCGAATGTCGGGGCCACGGTTTTACTGGTGCCGTTGGCGATTTCTATCGCTATTCAGGCCGGCGCAAATCCGGCAATATTTGCCCTGACGGTGGCCTTGGCGACGTCCAATTCGTTCCTGTTGCCCACGCATCAGGTGAATGCACTGATTATGGGGCCGGGAAAATACAAGGTCGCGGATTTCGTTCGAGTCGGCAGTGGCATGACGGTGATATTTCTGGCCGTACTGATGGTGATGATGCAGCTGTTTTACTAGGGGCCAAGAATTTTTGAAAAATTCTTGTTAAAATTCTTCAAGAATTTTAGACTGCCCTATTCATGACCCTCGACAATCACCAGATTACCCTCGCTGACCGGATCACGCAGAGCTTTGGCGGCTTTGTATTCGGGGCTGTCGTAACAGGCCTGTGCCGTGGCAAGATCTTTGAATTCCAGCACCACTGTGCGCGGGTTGGCTTGCCCCTCGACGATGGTTTGGTCGCCGCCCCGCACCAGAAATTTTGCCCCGTATTTGGCAAACGCCACGGCATTCGCCTCGCGGTAAGCTTGATACGCTTGCGCATCATGCACGATCATCTGACCGACCCAATATCCTTTTGCCATTTTTCGTCCTCCTATACCAACCGCGAGGATTCAATTGCCGCATTGATAAAGCTGGCGAACAGCGGGTGCGGATCGAACGGTTTTGATTTCAGTTCGGGGTGGAATTGCACGCCGATGAACCACGGGTGATCCTTCCACTCCACGATCTCGGGCAAACGACCATCGGGCGAGATGCCGGAGAACTGCATCCCCTGCGCCTCGAGCGCTTCGCGGTATTTCATATCGACCTCGTAACGGTGGCGATGGCGTTCCTCGATGGTGGAGGTGCCGTAAACCTCGGCTACTTTGGAGCCCTCGGTCAATTGCGCCGTATACGCGCCCAGCCGCATGGTGCCGCCTTTGTCGTCGTCGACTTTGCGCGCGATCTTGTGGTTGCCCTGAATCCATTCCTTCAGGTGATAAACAACGGGGGTAAAGCGCTTGCCGCCAGCCTCGTGATCGAATTCCTCGCTGCCTGCATCCGCAATACCGGCCAGATTACGCGCGCCTTCGATCACCGCCATTTGCATGCCCAGACAAATGCCAAGGTAAGGCACCTTGCGGGTGCGGGCAAATTCGGCCGCCTTGATTTTACCCTCGGTGCCGCGTTCGCCAAAGCCGCCCGGCACAAGGATGGCGTCGAACCCTTCCAGATGGGCGGCGGGGTCTTCGGTGTCGAACACCTCGGCATCGACCCATTCGACATTGACCTTCACGCGGTTGGCCATGCCGCCATGTGTCAGGGCCTCGTTGATGGACTTATAAGCATCCCCAAGCTGGGTATATTTGCCAACGATGGCGACTTTGACTTCGCCCTCGGCATGGAAAATCCGGTCTGCCACATCATCCCAGCGCGACATTTCGGGCAGCGGGGCGTCGGTGATGCCAAAGGCGTTCAGCACGGCGGTGTCCAGCCCCTCGCGGTGATAGGCAATCGGCGCTTCATAGATTGATTTCAGATCGTAAGCCGCAATCACGTTCTCGATCCGTACGTTACAGAACTGGCCGATTTTGGCGCGTTCCTTGTCGGGGATCGGATGTTCCGAGCGACACACCAGCACATCGGGCGCGATGCCGATCGAGCGCAGTTCCTTGACCGAGTGCTGGGTCGGTTTGGTTTTGAGTTCGCCCGCCGCCGCCAGATAGGGGATCAGGGTCAGGTGCATGAAAATGCATTCGCCGCGCGGTTTGTCCTGCGAAAACTGCCGGATTGCCTCAAAGAACGGCAGCGCTTCGATGTCGCCCACGGTGCCGCCGATTTCACAGAGCATAAAGTCGACTTCATCCTCGCCGATCGAGATGAAGTCCTTGATCTCGTTGGTGACATGCGGGATCACCTGAATGGTTTTGCCCAGATAATCGCCGCGGCGTTCCTTTTCCAACACGGTGGAATAGATCCGGCCCGAGGACACGGAATCGGTGTTGCGGGCGGATACGCCGGTGAAACGCTCGTAATGGCCAAGGTCCAGATCGGTCTCGGCGCCATCGTCGGTGACAAACACCTCGCCATGTTCAAACGGCGACATGGTGCCGGGATCGACATTTAGATACGGGTCCAGTTTGCGCAGGCGCACGGTATAGCCCCGCGCCTGTAGCAATGCGCCCAAAGCGGCCGAAGCCAGACCCTTGCCAAGGCTGGAAACAACACCACCAGTAATGAAAATATATCGTGCCATATGGTTGGCGTCCCCCGTGAATTCATTGTTTTGTAAGGCGCATTTTGCAGCAAAAGATGCACACCATCACGGGGTTTGACCTATAGTAGATTCGCAGTGATTTGGCAACAGACCACAACATGATGTTGTGGAAAAATCTCAGAAATCTATGTGTGGTGTGTATTTAGTCAGCAGGGGGAGGTGTGATCGGTGTGTCGCCCGCACTTGGCGGCAGCAAATCATCGGCAGACGGGGTGATTGGGGTTGATTGCTCAACAGGTACGGGGCCGATACGGTCCAGAACCGATGAGCCGGCCGAGTTTTTCGCCGCGATCACCGTCATTGCAATCGAGGTGCAGATAAAGGCGATTGCCAGTATCCACGTCACTTTGGTCAGGGCCGATGCCGCCGCGCGACCCGACATTGCGCCGCCACCGCCGCCGCCACCCATACCCAGACCGCCACCTTCAGAGCGTTGCAACAACACAACACCGATCAGGCCAAGGGCCAGAATAAGGTGAACGACGAGAATGACATTTTCCATAGGCGGTGAGGTCCGTTTGATTAGGTTTGATGTTATCTAGGGGGTGATGGTCGCGCCCGCAAGCCCTTTGAGCAAGTCTCGCTCAAATGTATCCGGTCAAACGAGACTCGCCCTACTCGTTGCTTTCGCTGACATCGACCTGCCCCGACAGGGCGCGGCGCACAAAGCTCCAGGATAGGCCGATCCCCAGAACCACCGACATGGCGAAAATCCCGATCCAGACATTGACGCTGGAATTGGTCAGCGACAGCAACCCACGATCATATAAAACCCAGCCCAATGCGGCAACAACGGACGACACCAGAAACATGCCAAGCATCCCGATGGAATGCAGCGTGGCGCGCAAGTAGATTATATATGCGATCACCAGCAGCAGGCCCAGCAGAACAGCCATCGGCAATTCGGTGGTATAATTTGCCAGCGACCAGCGGACATAATTCCACTCGGTCGGATTAAACGTGGCCGCCAACAGGCCAAACGCAAATGCCCAACGTATCAAAAACCCCATCATACCCTCTCGGTTTTCGCAAGAATTGCAGGTTTAATCCCCGTCTGTCCAGTCTTGCTGTGATATTTCGGTTTCATTGCAGGCGCGGGTGCGGCTACAAGGGCACGGGTTTTAACTAATGTCTGGGGATTCTTAATGGCCAATGTAGTTGTTGTCGGTGCTCAATGGGGCGACGAGGGTAAAGGCAAGATTGTCGATTGGTTGTCGGAACGCGCCGATGTGATCGCGCGGTTCCAGGGCGGGCATAACGCCGGTCACACGCTGGTGATTGACGGCGAGGTTTTCAAACTGGCCGCATTGCCATCGGGCATTGTGCGCGGTGGTAAGTTAAGCGTGATTGGCAACGGTGTGGTTCTGGATCCGTGGCATTTGCTGGGCGAAATCGAGGGTATTCGTAAGCAGGGTGTCGAGATCAACCCCGACAACCTGATAATTGCCGAAAACACACCGCTGATCCTGCCGATCCACGGCGAACTGGACCGCGCCCGCGAAAACCAGAACTCGATTGCCAAAATCGGCACCACCGGGCGCGGCATTGGCCCTGCCTATGAGGATAAAGTCGGGCGGCGTGCCATTCGGGTGGCCGATCTGGGCGACATCAAAACGCTGGAACTGCGGGTGGATCGCGCCTTGATGCACCACGACGCGCTGCGCCGCGGGTTGGGGATGGAGCCGGTGGACCGCGCCGCGTTACTGGCAAAACTGACCGAAGTTGCACCAAAGATTTTGAAATATGCGGCCCCTGTGTGGAAGGTGCTGAACGAAAAACGCAAAGCCGGTAAACGGATCCTGTTTGAAGGGGCGCAAGGCGCGCTGCTGGATATTGATTTTGGCACATACCCCTATGTGACCTCGTCCAATGTGATTGCGGGGCAGGCGGCAACCGGCGTTGGCCTTGGACCAAATGCAATTGATTTTGTGCTGGGGATCGTCAAGGCCTACACCACCCGGGTTGGCGAAGGGCCGTTTCCGGCTGAGTTGGATGACGATGACGGGCAACGTCTGGGTGAGCGGGGCCATGAATTTGGCACCAACACGGGGCGCAAGCGGCGCTGTGGCTGGTTCGATGCGGTTCTGGTGCGCCAAACCTGCGCGACCTCGGGTGTTTCGGGGATCGCTTTTACCAAACTGGACGTTCTGGACGGGTTCGAAACGCTGAAAATCTGTGTGGCGTATGAGCTGGACGGGGAGCAGTTGGATTATTTGCCAACGGCTGCGGATCAACAGGCGCGTTGCACGCCAATTTACGAGGAAATGCCAGGTTGGTCGGAAAGCACCGAAGGGGCACGATCATGGAATGATCTGCCTGCTGCGGCGATCAAATATGTGCGCCGTGTTGAGGAGCTGATTGATTGCCCGGTGGCAATGCTGTCGACCTCGCCCGAGCGCGAGGATACCATCCTCGTCACTGATCCGTTTGCTGACTAGATGTCGTTGTCTTATAAATCCCGCCGCCGTTGGTCCCTGATCATCCTGTTGATCGGCTTGCCGCTCTATATCGCGGCCGCACTGTTTGTAGTGTCGCTGTTCAACCGCCCACCGTTCCTGCTGGAACTGGCAACTTATATCGTTCTGGGGTTCCTGTGGATGATCCCGTTCAAGTTTGTGTTTCTCGGGGTGGGCAAAGCCGATCCGGATGCACAAACTGACAACGAGCCGGACAAAAAATAAACGGGGCAGCCCGAAGGCTACCCCATTTGTCATTCACACGGTTAAGAGTGAGAATTCTGTTTTATTCGCCAGCGTAGCGGGCTTCGGGCTTAAAACGGGTCGAGTCCGCGATTTCAAACTGGCCACGCTTGATCTTGATGATTTTGCCCTGACGCAGCAATTGTCCGAATGACCGCAAACCTTCTTCGCGGTTAAACTCGTTCTTGCCGGCAAAGCTGGCCACCTGACGCATGATCTGTGGACGCGCAAAATGCGGGCGCCCTTCAACATATGCGGTGTAGGCGGCAGCAGCCTCTAGTAGATCAGGCAGTTCGGTCGCGCCCATCTTTTCGGCGAAATCGGCAAAGCTGGTGCTGTCGGCAAAGATATTTGCGCCATCGTCGCTGCTTGCGTCGCTGTCGTCTGATGGTTCCAGATCAGCCAGACCACTTTCGACTTCATGCAAAGGTGTCATGTCTTTTACAATGCGGCGCGGATGAATTGTTGCGGCTTGCTCTGACGGCTCAGCAGTATCGATTTCATCAATGCGTTGCTCAGAAACCAGAATCAACGGCGCCGGATGTGCCTCGCGGGTGCCGCCTTTTGCTTTGGCGCGGCGCGGGATTACGGCCTCGGCCAGATCAGTGCGGTAAGCGTCTGAATCATCGGCTGTGCCGGCGTCTTTCTTTGGGTTAACCTTGCGTTCTGCAACGGTTGCCGCCACCGCAGCCCGAAGGTGCGAAATAGCGGAACGGCGACGCGTGCTGTCGCTGGTTTCCAACTGTGCGTTGGTTTCATCCAGCAGACGCGACACAGAAGCCTCGTCCTCGGCACCGCCCTCGTCGTGCAGGGCACGGTTGGCGCGTTCCGAACGCATTGCTGTATCAATGCCGGTATCTGTTTCGGCGGGTGTTTCCATCTCGACATCTGCAAGCTGGGCCATCAATTCGGCTTCGTCTTCGGCCGAAAGGCTGGTTTGACCCAAAGCGGTTTCTGTATCGTCTTGGCTGTATTCATCGGCGATGATATCGTCCGAGGCATCGACCCCGTCTTCACCAGCGGGCTCGATGACAGGTTTTTTCACTTTGATAACGCGGGCGCGAGTGGGTTTGACAAGCTTTGCCATTTCTTGCCCTGCATCGCTTTCCTCAGTGTCATCCATTGTTTCGGCGACGTCTTCTTCTGCGGCATCATCCTCGGCAACGGCATCTTCCGTCACTGTTTCAAGGTTATTGGCAAGGGCATCATCTTCACCTTCTTCATAGTCGTTTTCATAAGCTGCTGATTTGACGTCGGCCCCGTCTTGCTCATCGGAGGTGTCGGAAGAATCCTGTGTTACCCGGCTCATCATTGCGCTCAGATTGGTGTCTTCTTCAGTGTCTTTAATCTCGGCATCAACGGTGACGTCATCCTGCTCGGCCACTTCTGGCTCGGCTTCATCTACCTCATCCGTCTCTTCTGTAAAGACCGACGCAGTAGCACCAGCTATCTGGTTTTTGGCCACAACCGCACGAATGCGGCGCAGTTTGGCGGCAACGCTTTCGGTGCCGCCCTCAGTTGGTGCCTCAGGCGACATAAACCCGGCGCGTGCCTCATCCTGAGTATCATCATATTCATTGGTCGGAACAACCAGCGGCGCGGCTTTTTCTTTTGCGACAGGCTCTACAATTATGGGCTCCACAACTGGGGCAAGTTCGACAACAGGAGCAGGCTCTACAACAGGAGCGGATTGCTCAACTGGTGCGGCCACTTCAACTGATTGCTCGATCGGGCGCAATACAACACCGTTGTCGTCAATTTTGGCCTCGACTTGCCGTTTGATTTCGCGACCAGCAATTTTGGCGAGCATCTCTGCATCGGGCGTCGGAGGTTCTGCACCAAAATAGCGGTCATCGGCCGCCAGATCACGGAAATATTCGGCAATCGCCTTCATCGTGCCAAAGGAATCGTCGAATCCCTCAAGAGTGCACGAAAATGTGCCGTATGAGACTGTTAAAATTTTACTCGCACCAATCATTGGCCTGCTCTCTTTCTATTTTTCTGCCTTCAACTGCATATTTACCGACGAATGGTTCGATTTCATGGACAAAACAGGGAATTTTTGGGTATTAATTCATGGCCAAATTGTGGCGGTTTTTCCAAAAAGGCGGTAAAACACGGTGAATGCCCCCATTGTTGACACAAATCACCCTATAACCCTGCTGGGTGGCGGATTGGTTAATCCCGATATCGTTAACCTTGCGTTACGTTTTGCTCCGAATCTGGTTGCGGCGGATGGTGGTGCACGGGTTGCACTGGGTTTGAGCCATATACCAAAGGCGGTTATCGGCGATTTTGATTCGATTGATGCAGATACTATAGCGCAAATTCCGGCCGAGCGCTTGCATCGGGTTAAAGAGCAAGACAGCACCGATTTTGACAAATGCCTGCGCAGCATCAAAGCGCCGTTGATATTGGGGGTCGGGTTTTCCGGTGGGCGGCTGGATCACGAGTTGGCGGCCTATAACGCACTGGTGCGTCACCCCGATAAGCGCTGTGTGCTGCTGGGCGAGGTGGATTTGTGTTTTGTGGTGCCGGACAAGGTGCGGTTGGAGTTGCCTGTTGGCTCGCGGGTGTCGTTGTTTCCGCTTGCACGCTGTCACGTTACAACCACCGGGCTTCGGTGGTCATTTCAAGAGTTGGAAATGGCACCGGATGGCAAAATCGGCACCTCGAACGAGGCCAGCGCCGAGGTGGTCGAGGTGCAGGTGTCGCAACCAAAACTGCTGATGATCCTGCCGCTGGAGCATCTGGAGGCGGTGATCAAGGCGCTGGGCTAGACCGTTTGCGCAATCCGACGCTCGCGCAACACTATATATAGGCCCGCGGCGATGGTGGTCAGGATGCCGATGGCGGCGAGCCCGTTGGGGAAGTCGGAAAATATCATCCAGCCGATTAGGGTGGCAAACGGGATTTCCAGATATTGCACAGGTGCCAGCGTGGCGGTGGGGGCGTATTTCAACGACAATGTCATGATCAGATGGGCGAGGGTGCCCATGACGCCCAATGCAATCAGCAAGATCCAGTCAGGACGGGTCGGGCTGATCAGGGTCAGGGCGGGGAGGGTGCTGGAGGAGGTTATCCACAGGGTGATGCCAAGGACGATCAGGGACATGGCACCGCTGACGGTTTGCAGCGTGATGGGGTCGGAATTCGCGGTTAATTGTCGGGTGACGATCATGAAACCGGCGAATGCCACAGCGACGATCAGCGGCAGCAGCGCCACGGCGCCGACATCTGTAAAGCTGGGCTGGATCACGAATAACGTGCCGACAAACCCGACAGCACAGGCGGATAGGCGGTGCGGGCCGATGTGCTCTTTCAGGATCAACCACGCCAGTAGCAGCAACAGGAAGGGTTCGACAAAAGCGATGGCGAGGGCTTCGGCCAGTGGCAGATAGATCAGCGACAGGAACATCGCGCCGATGCCGATGATATGCAGGATGGCGCGCAAAAATAGCAGCGCCAGTGTGCGTCTGGACATGCGTAAATCGCGCCGCGTGATCAGGACGACGGGCAGCAGGATGATCAACTGGATCGCAAACCGGAAGGTGATGATCTGGATCACCGGCACGGTGTCGCCCAGCAGTTTGGCCATGGCATCGGCGAATGGGGCCAACACGCAGAACGCGGCCATTAAGAGGATGCCCAAAAGCGGGCGGTCTGTGTGTGGGGCAACGGACATTCAGGCAAGCTATGGCGGCGGGATTTCGGGGGCAATGGTTAATGCGGCGGACGGGGAATTGCGGCGAGCGCGGGGGTAGGGCTGTGTTTGGCTTGGTTAATATGGCGGTTTTGGCGTCTTGGCGGGTATGAGTCGCATATGAATTCCATATGAATTGCATATGCGGTTTCTCAAAGGTCAGGCGGGTTAACGAGGCGTGCGGTGGGGTGGTGTTAAGGGGGAGGGCCCACCCTACTTACCCCTGATAAATGCAAATAGCGTCATTATGAGAGAATACTGAAATACTATTGCTGATATTCCAAAAGAAAACCCAATAACAAACAATAGTATATTTGGCCATGCCTGTATCTGTTTGTTGAAGAGGATCGTTGCGATTAATGAGAGCAACAATGCAACAAAAGACCTCCGCCTTAGCCGTTTGAGCGTGTCGGTTTTATTGCCACTTAATTCATCGTCACTCAAAGTGACCCACTACCGAAATTGGCGAATTTCGTGATGGGTTCTTGCCGCTGATATCAGCTAATCCTGTGATATGAGTTGCGCCGCCTGACGGCGTCGCCCCAAGCGCTTTGACCCTACGGGCCAAAGCGCGGTTAGCCTGCGGCGCAGGTATTTAGGGCAAGAAGAAATGGGTGTCAGCCAAATCCGGCGAAGCGGGTCAGGGCGAAGGGGGGGAGGCGCTCGGGGGTGGTGTTTTGGGTGATTGCTTCGGCCATCAACGGGCCAAGGGCGGGGGCTAGCGTGATGCCGCTGTGGGTGGCGATGATGTGCAGGCCTTTGGCGTCGGGCATTGGCCCCGCGATGGTTTTGCCGTCCTTGGGGTAGGGGCGCACGCCGATGCCGAGAAAGCAGTCGTCAATGTTGATGGTGCCGGTGAGTTGCGGCAGCACTTTGTAGACGCGGTTTAGCAGCAGTTGGCCCATGTCGCGGAGGTGCTCTGGCGATTGGTTGTCGATGATCATGCCGTCGATGTCGTCTGAGGCGATCTTCAGGCCGCCGCCCCATTCAGGCAGGATGTGCAGCTCATTTAGGGGGGCCGAATAGTAGAGGTGGCGGATCAGGTTCGGCGTAGCTAGCGGCGGGGTGGTGAGCAGCAGGCCGGGCACTTGGCTTAGCGGGAAGTGGGTGGCGAAGCCGTCGTATCCAGTGAGGGTGGCCAGCGTGGCGGCGGTGTTTGGGCCGGTGGCAAGCAGGACGTTTTTGGTGTGGAAGGTGCCTTTGGTGGTGATCAGGCCGGTGACTTGGCCATCATCCGTGGCCAGCAGTTCGGTGGCGGTGCAGTTTTGGTGCAGGGTGCCGCCCATTTTGAGCATTTGGTCGGCCATGAAGCGGGTGAACTGGGGGGCGTTGATGCAGAGATCGTCGGGGGACAGCAAGCCTGCCGCGTCATCGGGGAAGGTCATGTTTGGCTCAAGCGTGCGCAGTTCGGCGTGGGTGATCCAGCGGTTGGGGTAGTTTAGCGCGGTCAGGGCGCGGGCCTGTTCCTGCATGGCTTTGAAACCATCCGCGTCAGATTTTGACACGACTTGCAATGCGCCGGTCGGGTTGATGCCGAGCGTTTGTGCGCCAAATTCGGTTTGCAGGGTTTGGTAGCCTTTCAGCCCCACCGCGTTCAGGTGGTGATAGGCGGCGTCGGTGGTTTTGGTGCTGGCGTTGGCCCAGGCAAAGCTGTTGGCGGTGGTGCCGGTGGCGATTTGCGCCTGCTCAATCAGCAGCACCTTGTGGCCCGCGCGGGACAGGTAGAACGCGGTGGTGCAGCCGATGATACCGCCGCCGATGATGATGGTGTCATAACTCATGCGGGGAGCATGCGGCGGGGCGCGAGGAATGGGAAGCGGTTTGTTTTGCGGGTTGTGTGGAGAGGGGGGAGCGGGCAGGGTGCGGGGATGGTTGAGATTAAGGGTATTGTGGATCGGGATAGTCTAGAGGCTTGGTTAAAAGACCAGCCGAAAGAGGTGTCTGTCTGGATT
>CAYYOF010000062.1:0-20279 GCA_964473185.1 uncultured Marinosulfonomonas sp.
CGTCAATTGTGGGTTGGCCTTCGCGCCACCAGGAGAAACTAATCTCTTTGTCCTTTAGAAGTTGCTCTTCATACCAATTGGGTTCAGCAGGTGTTCGCTCGAAATGATCATCAAAAACGGTTTCTACTCTATCTGCAACTTCAGCCAACGGAATCGTCGGTTCCTCATTGTCTCCGCAGTAGTCGCATTCATGTATGGTACCTTCGCCTTCAATTTCAGCGGACAGAAAACTGTCGCCAATACACTGGTGACAAACGTTGTTCTGCTCCATTTCCTCAACACACAATTTAATTACTCCTAAAAACATCTTCCGCTTGAGCTATGCAACGCATAGCCAAACCCGGCCTTGTTGTCTCCTTTGCTGCTCAAATCCATTCCGAATTACAGGGCGCGCGACAGCCCGCCATCCACCAAAATGCCCTGCCCGTTAATATATCCTGCGCCCTCCGACAATAAAAAGCTGATGGTGGCGCCCAATTCGTCCGCCACCTTGCCGTGGCGCAGGGCAGGGATGCGCGCCAGTGACGCTTCTTGTGCCGGGTAATTGTCCATGAAACCGGGCAGCACCGCATTGATGCGCCAGCCTTCGCCACCATGGCGTGCGACGCAGAGTTTGAGATAGCTGGCAACGGCAGCCCGAAACACCGTCGACAGCGGATAGGCCAGATCGGGCTCACGCGCTGCAAAGGACGACACCGTCACGATCGCGCCGGATTTCTGCACCGCAAGCAGCGGGGCCAGCAGCGACACCATGCGCACCGTGGGCATCAGAACCATGTCCATCCCAGCGTGCCAGTCGTCATCTGGGATGCCCAGTATCTCGCCTTTGGGCGCGTGGCCGGTGTTGATCACAGCACCATCAATCTGCCCGTGACGCTGCAGTGCCAGATCGACCAATGCGGCCAGATCATCCGGGTTGGTCACATCGCCGCGCAGCGCAGTTGCCCCCAGATCGCGCGCCACGCTTTCAACGGCGACGGAACGTGACATCAACACCAGTTGCCAACCCTCAGCGGCCAAAGTCTGCGCCGCCCCCAGTCCTATCCCGGAGCTGGCGGCGGTGATAATAGCGGTTTTAGTCATGGCGTTCCCCTTGGCTCAGGTGGCTGTATCGCGTTGTTTCACCAGATCAAGCGCCACATCGACGATCATGTCTTCCTGACCGCCGACCATGCGACGTCGCCCCAGTTCGATCAGAATATCACGCGCATCCAACCCATATGTCTGCGCCGCTGTTTCCGCATGGCGCAGAAAACTGGAATAAACCCCGGCAAAGCCCAGCGATAGGGTTTCCCGATCCACCTGCACCGGGCGGTCCTGCAACGGGCGCACCAAATTATCAGCCGCATCCATGATCGCAAAGATATCACAGCCGTGATCCCAGCCCATACGTTCCGCCACCGCCAGAAACGCCTCGATCGGGGTGTTGCCCGCGCCGGCACCCATGCCCGCCAGAGAGGCATCGACGCGATAGGCGCCTGCCTCTACAGCGACAACGGAATTGGCCACCGCGACTGACAGGTTTTGATGTGCGTGGATACCGATCTGGGTTTCCTCGTCCAGAATATCGCGATAGGCGCGAATGCGGTCGCGGGTGCCGTTCATCACCAAACCACCTGCGGAATCAGTGACATAGACGCAATGCGCGCCATAGCTTTCCATCTTTTTCGCCTGCTGCGCCAGATCGGCGGCGGGGATCATATGCGCCATCATCAGAAAACCCGATACATCCATGCCGATCTTGCGTGCGTGGGCGATATGCTGCGCGGCGACGTCGGCCTCGGTGCAGTGGGTCGCGACGCGGACAGATTTCACCCCCGCCTCAAACGCCTCTTGCAGGTCTTGGATGGTGCCGATGCCAGGCACCAGAAGGGCGGTCAATTTGGCGGTCTTCAGCTTGTCGGCCACGCAGGCTATCCATTCCAGATCAGTGTGACGGCCAAAACCATAATTGAAACTGGAGCCGGCCAGCCCGTCGCCATGCGACAGTTCAATTGCATCAACCCCGGCACCATCCAAGGCCATGGCGATGGTCTCGACCTGATCACGGGTATAGCTGTGGCGGATCGCGTGCATCCCATCGCGCAGAGTTACGTCCTGAATGTAGAGCGGCGGGTTTTTCATCTTGGTCATTTTACGCCACCTTTGCCAGGCTCTCGGCGGTGCGCAGCGCCGCTGAGGTCATGATATCAAGATTGCCGGCGTATTTCGGCAGGTAATGTCCGGCCCCTTCGACCTCAAGGAAAACGCTGACCTTCAGGCCAGTGGCGGCCTCGTCAATGCCCGGAATACGCACCGCGGCATTGCTGCCGATGGTTTCGAACTGGATGTCTTGTTTCAGCCGGTATCCCGGCACGTATTCCTGAACCTCGGCGACCATCGCCAAGATGGACGCCTTGAGCGCCTCGCTGTCGGTGGTTTTGACCAAGCATAACACCGTGTCGCGCATGATCATCGGTGGCTCAGCAGGGTTAAGGACGATGATCGCCTTGCCCGCTTTGGCCCCGCCCACGGCGACAATTGCGTTTGATGTGGTTTCGGTGAATTCATCTATGTTGGCTCGCGTGCCCGGCCCGGCAGAGCGCGACGAGACCGAGGCGATGATCTCGCCATAGGTGACTTCGGCAACCCGCGATATGGCGGCGACAATCGGGATGGTTGCCTGTCCGCCGCAAGTTACCATGTTGATATTGCTTTGATCTTTATGCGCCTCCATGTTCACCACCGGGATCACATAAGGACCGATGGCCGCCGGCGTCAGATCAATCATCCGCTTGCCGGCACCACGCACAATGGCATCGTTTTTCACATGTGCTCCGGCTGAAGTGGCATCGAACACGATTCCAATTTCGGGCCAGACATCCATGGCCGCCAGCCCGTCAATACCGTCAGAGGTGGTCGCGACACCCATGCGTTGGGCCCGTTTCAACCCATCACTTTCGGGGTCGATTCCGACCATTGCAGCAATTTCCAGAACCTCGGAATTGCGCAGAATCTTGATCATCAGATCGGTGCCGATATTGCCCGATCCGATGATGGCTGTCTTGATCTTTTTCATGCATTTCCACCATCTTCAAAGGCCACTTGCACGGGCGAGAACCCGGCGATTTCGGCCACATAAACTTCGCCTGGTTTCACCGGAACCATTGGCCCCAAGGCCCCCGACATGACAATTTCACCTTCGCCCAGAGGTCGGCCCAATTTGGCCATGTTGCGCGCCAACCAAAGCGTGGCGTTCAAAGGATGCCCCATGCAATCGGCCCCGATGCCGCTGGATACCACTTCACCGTTTCGCGACAGGATACCCCCGGCCAGCCGCAGGTCCAGATCGGTCACTTTGCGCGCGCCCAGCCCCAGCAGAAATCCGCCGCCCGAGGCATTGTCGGCCACCGTATCGACCAGCCGGATATCCCAGTCGGCAATCGCCGTATCAACGATTTCCAGCGCTGGCACCGCGTAGGCGATCGAGCGCAGCAGTTCGGCCATCGGCAGATTTGGATCATCCACCGCCCGTTCCATCACAAAGGCCACTTCAAGTTCGGCCTTGGGCTGCATGAAACGACGCGTGTCCACCACTTCGCCTTCGGTAAAGGCGTAATCGCCCCACAGCATGCCGGAATCGGGCTGATCGACGCCAAGCTGGGCCTGAACCGCCTTTGAGGTCAGGCCGATCTTGCGCCCGACAAGGCGGCGGCCCTCACTGATCCAGCGGGTGTTGGTGGCTTCCTGCACCGCATAGGCGTCTTTTACCGTGGCCAGCCCGTGACTGTCACGCAGGGGCGGGATTTGCACAAGATCGGTGCGGGCATAGTATAGCGCGTCGGCCATGGCGGTGATGTTGGCGGAGTCAGTCATGTGTCGGTATCTCTTTCAGTGTGTTCGGATGTTATCGGCAGATAAGTGCCGCGCCAGTGTAACAGAGGGAGTTGTTCAAATGTGCGCGCCCGCAAGACACGGCCCACAAGAATGGTGTGATCCCCGCCTGCCAGGGTTTCTTCCAGATCGCATTCGATCCATGCCACGGCGCCAGAAATCAGCGCGATGTCATTCAGCCCCGGTTCGGTCTTCTGGCCGGCAAAGCGGTCGATGTCGGGCGTGGCAAAGCGGCGTGATATGTCCGTTTGTCCGGCTGACAGAATATTCACCGCAAACCGACCCGATTTCAGGAAGACCGGTAGGGAATAGGCTTCGTTGCGCAGGCTCCACTGTACCAGCGGCGGATCGAGCGACAGCGAGGCGAACGAGGTGGCCGTCACGCCATATGGCGCGCCGGCCTCATCCATCGTGGTGACCACGGTTATTCCTGTGGCGAACCGCCCCAGAGCATTGCGGAATTTGTCCGTTGTCAGCATCGGGGACGGGTGTATATGCGCAGTCATCAGAAATTGCTCCTAGCGGTCCAGAAGGAAATCAAGGTGCAATTTGTTGAACACAGGCGGATCCTCGAACTGCGGCCAGTGGCCACATTCGTTCATCACCACAAATTTGGCGCCGGGGATGGAATCGGCGATTTTCCTGCCCTCTTCCGGCGCGGCGGTCGGGTCATGCGATGTCCACAAAACCAGCGTCGGCGCGGTGATCTTGGCACTGTCCTCATAAGTGAACATGTTGCGCTTGCGGGTTTCCATTTCCTGAAGGCACAGGATGCGCTTCATGATGTCGGCGAATCCGGGCTGCGAATAGATGGTGCGGCGCACGTTCACCAGATCGGCGTTGACCTTGGATTTGTCGTGCATCAGGAATTCCATCCGCGTGCGGATGCGCGGTTCGCTTGGGTCGCGCACGGCCTCCATCGACAAACGCGTGATGCGTTCCATCACTTCGGGGAAGGCAGTCCAGCCGCCCGCCGTGTTCAGCACCAGCCGATCGACCATATCGGGGGTGTTGATGCCCATCCAGCCTGCCACCCAGCCACCAAGGGATTCACCCGAGATATGCGCCTTTTCATAGCCAAGCGCCTTGATGATCGCCACAACATGCCGGCTGTATTGCGGGATCTCGTAGTCGATATCTGGCTTGTCGCTCCAACCGTGGCCGACAAGGTCAATGGCGTAGGTGTTGAAGTGTTCGCCATGCGCGGCCATGTTGCGTGTAAACGCCTCGGCGTGGCCACCGGTGCCGTGGATCAGGATCAACAGGGGCTTGCTGTCATCGCCACAGGCCAGATAACGGGTTTTGATCCCGTCTGCATCCAGATAGCCCTGCCGGAAATCAACCCCGGTCAGGTCGGTCCACAATGACGCGTGTTCGGTTTCGTCTGTCATATTTTGTCCTTTGTATTCGTTTACCAGAGGCGATTTTCAACTTTTGCGCGGTTCGGGATCGCCCGACAACGCAAGCGCCGCCGCAACCAGTTTCTTCAACTGCTTGTCATCCGCGCCCTTATAGTTCATCGCCAGCGTCCGCATTGGATCTCCGGCATAATAACGTTCATATTGCAGGGCCCGCGTACCAAATGCCTCGCCCGCCAGATCCCACGCCAGCTTGAACAGCCGCGCCCGGTCCAAAGACGAGATATTGGCCCCGCCATAGTATTTCTCGGTATCCTCTTTCAGCTCGGGAACGGTGAAATCGGCCCCCGATGGCATCATCATGAAACCACCCGCGGCAATCGTCTGGATCACCTCGATCACCCGGGGATAGGCCTTCGGTAAATGGGTGCGCAGCGCCTGAAGTGGCCCCAAAAGCGGCCGCACTGTGCCAACAGCGGTGGTCTCGCAATCAATCTCGGCGCGCAGCAGCCCGCTTTTGAGGAACTCGACCTCGTTCAGGCATTCGCCCAGCATGGTCTGCACATGCAGGAAATGATCCGCTCCAATTGACCGGGCAATCTCCAACGCGATACCGACGGCGAATTCCATCTTCACTAGTGCGCGGGTGTTGGTCTGATGCGCCGTGTGATTACGCAGCGCCGAACTGATATAGTATTCGTTGGACAGTTCAACATCGCGGTAAATGAACACACGGTCCCAGGGCACAAAGCAATTATCAAAGATTAGCAGGCTGTCGTTTTCCTCGAACCGGTTCGACAGTGGATGGTCGAAATCCGATTTCTGGCCGGCCAGTGTATATGGTTCGCGGCATATCTGGCGCAGGCCCGGGGTATTGGTGGGCACGGCGAACATCAGCGCGTGATCTTCGTCGCCCGGTTGCAGGCCCGGCAGGGAATACATGATCATTTCATCCGACACGGGCCCCAGCGTGGCGATCATCCGCCCGCCGGACACATACATGCCCTTGTCATCTTCTTTGACCACTCGCATATGCAGCGCGGCCTGTTCTGACGACGGTTTCGAGCGGTCGTTTTGCGGCGACAAAAGCGCGTGACTGAGGAACAGATCATTGTCGCGCACATATTCATAATATTTGGCGATCCGCTCGGGGAACTCGGGGCCGTTTTTGCCGGCCAGTTCACGCGATTCCCAATAGGCCAGAAGCGAACAGTTGAGGAAGTCGGGCGAGCGCCCCATCAGGCCGAAATTCTGTTCCGCCCAAAGCCGGTAAGCTACGCGGCGCTTTTGCAGATCTTCGACGCTATGCGAGGGCATGAATGCCATCCCGGCGCGTTCTCCGGTTTCGGGCACCACATAGGTCGTCTGATCGCGGGTTTCAGAGGCGATCTGCATGTCATAAAGCTTGGCCAGTTGCTCGACGCTGGCGGAAAACGCGGGATGCGTTGTGACATCCTTTACCTGCTCTCCGTTTACCCAAACGTCACGTGGGCTGGATTTCAGCCCGTCGATGAATTGTTGTCCGCTGCGAACGCCCATAATTTCTATATTTCCTATTTTGCAAGTGTGACAAGGTGATGGCACCCGCCCATTTGCGGGGCCGGAAACTCACCCAAACTGGTGGTGAAACTTGTGCAGATCAGGCCGGTCTGGCGGTCATGATACCCATGCCGGTCAGCCATTCGTCGATCTGTTCATAAAACTGCATCTCGGCCTTGTAACCCGCGCCTCCCGCGCCCAAAGCCGAAAGTGCCGCAAACCAACTGCGGATCTCGTGACCGCCCCGCCCTCCGACGGCGGTGATCTGTTCGTCGGTGGAACCGTCCAGCATAGACAGATCGCCGGCGGCGAACCCGTCCATCAACATCTTGTCCCAGACTGGATCAACCGGCAGCAGGTCCGACTTGCCAGCGGCCAGTTTGGGGCCTTCACCCAATACGTTGTTCTGGCGGGTCATTCGCTGGGCGTGCGTCAGGTCGCCGCCTTCTATCAGACGTTGACGCACCATGGGTGGGGCGCTGGCCAGGCTGGGGATGGGCGGGTCATGCGACAAGCCACCCGAGGCGATGATCAGGATGCGCTCGGGGCTGTTGGCGGCCCATTGGCCCACCGCCGCGCCCAGGGCGCGCACCCGCGCAAAGGACGGACGCGGGGCCAGCGCGCAATTGATAAAGATCGGGATCATCCGCGCCACAGGTATTTTGGATGACAACAGTTCGACCGGCTGCGTGGCACCATGGTCAACGTCCATGCGATAGGAAATCGCTGTATCGACGCCCTGTTGCAGCACATGTTCTGCGCAGGACAGCGCCCGGTCTGCCGGAATATCAAGTATGCCCGCTGCGGTGCCAAAATCCCCGACCGAACGACCCCCGATGCCGACGCAAAACATCGGCAATAGTTTGTAAAAGAACCCGTTAACGTGATCCGGGTGGAAAACGATTGTCAGGTCGGGTTCGATTTCGGCGACAAAATCTGCGGCTTTGTCCAGTGCGGCCCAGAACCGCTCTTCTGCTTCAGGCGCCGCGCGGTTGCGGTCCAGCAACGGGCTGTGCGCCATGCACACGCTTCCAACAATCATGGTTTTCTTCCTTGGTTGCCGCGCGTTCAGTATTTGACAAACACGCATCCTAAAAGTTGCATTTTGCCTGCAGCAATTCGTCATGCTTTGGCGTGACGGCACCGCTAGGCTTGGTAGTATTATCGGGATTGCCAGTTTTTCCCGCAACCTCTATCTACCTTGTGTTCGCAGTGTGAACACCCATGCGCAATTACTGTAGGCAATTAGGAGGGCACTATGAAAGACGGCAATACGCCATACAAAGAAGTCCGCGCCCTGACGCGCGGGATCGAAATCATGGAGGCCCTTGCCGATCTGGGCTGGGCGCGCATCGGAGCGCTTAACCGATATACAGGCATTGACCGGGCAACGCTGTACCGGCTGGTACAGACTCTGGAAACCCGGGGCTATGTGGCGCGCCGCGAAGAAGATGGTGCGGTATCACTGACTTCTCGAATACTTGGGCTAAGCGACGGCGTGCGACAGGACGACATAATCGTGCAGGCGCTGACGCCGATTTTGACCCAACTGACCGAAAGCATCCTGTGGCCCAGTGATTTTGGCGCACTAACTGGCGGGCAGATGACCATATTGACCTCAACGCACAAGCTTAGCCCGCTATCAATTCACCGCAATCTGATTGGCAAGACGCGGCCCTTGCTGCGTTCGGCAATGGGGCGGGCGTATCTGAGTGCGCTGAGGCCAGATGAACGGGAACATGTGCTGTCCATCGTGCGTCGGCTGGGCGGCGACGATGCCAGAGACCTACGCAGAATCAGCAATATTGATGCCTTGCTACAAGATGTTCACAACGCTGGTTTCGCCATGTCAGTCGGTCTGATAGAAGACAATATTAGCGCCATTGCCATACCTTTGAGGCGCGGAAGTCGCGTGGTTGGCGCGGTCAATATCGCGTTCTTTCGCAGTGCAATGACCCCGGTACAGGCGGCGCGCGAGTACCTTGAGCCACTGCGTGCCGCCATCGAAAACTGCGAATCCGTACTTAAAATCCAGATCGGAAACTGACGACCAGGCGTTCCCAAGTGCTGATTTGGTGGCAATCCCCGTCCCATTGTAGAACAATATGTTCGCCTGTTGAACACTTTTCAGAAAATAATTGGAGCGCTGGCTTTTTTCGCAGGAAGTATGATCTAAGGCGATCCATGGTGGCGAGCACCTGCACGACAGCCCCCAGTTTGCGCTGGGATGCCCACGCAGCAAAGTTGCTACACGGGATCGTACAGTCATTTTGAAAGGAAACACCGATGCTAAATTTTGACACTATGAAAACCCGTCTGCGCCGCGGAATTGGGGCCGTTGCCCTATCCGCAATCTGCGCAACCGGCGCTTTGGCGCAGGATACGGTGACGCTGCGCTTTGCCAGCTTTGTCGGGCCGACGTCGTTTCTGAATACCGACCTGTTCGGGGTCTGGTTCAAGAAACTAGAGGATGAATCGAACGGCAAGCTGAAGATCGAGATCATGGCCGGCGGATCCATAGCCAAGCCGAACGAGGTGTTCGACACGGTCAAAGCCGGCGTCGTTGACATGGGATGGAGCATTTCCGGCTATAATCCGGGCCGTTTTATTGCCTCCGGCGTACCGGAACTGCCGCTTTTGGCAACTGGGTCGGGTGAAAGTTCGGCCGCGATGGCTGCGCTGTTCGAACAGGGGCTGATTGACGGCATGGATGGCGTCAAGGTTCTGGGCCTGGCCACAGCCGACATTGCCCGTCTGCAAAGTGCCGATGACATTTCCGGGTTGGCCGATTTGCAAGGCAAGAAAATCCGCGCCGCCGGGTCGGTTTTGTCGTCGATGATCGAAGAGATCGGTGCAACCCCGGTTGGCCTGCCCGCACCGGCGATCGCCGAGGCGCTGGCCAAGAACGTGGTTGATGCCGCCGCCACCGACTGGTTCGCCGTCGAGAGTTTTTCGCTGATGGATGTCACATCGGCGCATATCGACATCTCGCTGGGTACTACCGCGGTGTATCTGATCATGAACCAGGCCAAATACGATTCCCTGCCAGCCGACATCAAAGCCGTGTTCGAGGCCAATTCGGTCACCGAATTCGCCGCCTTCTGGGGGCCGACCCTTGAGGCCGAAAGCATGCGCGTGCGTGGCGTGCTTGAAGACAGTCCGGATCACAAGATAATCACCCCGTCCGAGGCCGACATGGCCGCGTGGAATGCAGCCGGGGCCACGGTCATTGATAATTGGGTGGCCAGCACGCCGAACGGAGCGACCATCCTCGCGGCTTACAAAGATGCGCTGACCGCACATCGCACCAGTAAGTAACAGTGCAAGCCACAGATTCAACAGAGTCAACACCCGAGCCACAGGCTCGGGTGTTGACAGAACAACAGGCGCAGGCCAGTACCCTGACGCGCATCGCGCTTTTGTGCGGGCTGATTGCTGGTGCTGCCCTGCTGATGGTGGCGCTGGCCATAACGGTTGATATTTTTCTGCGCTGGTCCATTTCGGCCCCGATCAAGGGGCTGTACGAGCTGACTGAACTGGCTTTCATGCCGATCATCGCCTTGGGGATGGTGTTTACCAACGCCCATCGCGGCCATGTAACGATGGGGATCATGACCCATCTGACCGGGCGCGAGCTGGGGTTGAACCTGATTACCAGCACCGTGACGGCACTGACCTTCACATTACTGACCTGGTTCATGTTTCACCACGCCGGCCTCAAGGCTGGCTATGGCGAAACGACGCTGGTCCTGTTGGTGCCGCTGGCTCCGTTCTGGTATCTCGGCACGGCAATGATGGCGCTGGCGACCCTGGCGCAATTCGGCGCCGCGTGGCTGGATCTGCGTGCCTATCTGCAAGGCGCACGTGGCTATCTGGCGGAACTGGCCGGGCCGGCGCTAGCGCTCTTGGCGGCGGCCGGACTGGTGATGTTGCTGGTGCTGGGCAAGCAGGAACTGGGGGCGACCGGCAATGTGCTGATTGGCTTTGCCATGTTGTATCTGCTGGCGCTGGCGCATGTGCCGATTGGCGTAGCCATGGCCATCACCGGGCTAACCGGCCTTTATGTGATGCTGGGTCCGCTGGCGGCGCTGACGGTCGGCACCAACAACCTGACCTCAAGCCTGTCGAGCGCCGACCTTGCGGCGGTGCCCTTGTTCTTGCTGATGGGTAATCTGGCCGTGGCAGCCGGATTTGCCGATGATATTTTTGCCGCCGCAACATCTGTTTTCGGACGGATGCGCGGCGGTCACGCTGTGGCCACGGTGATTGGCTGCGCCGGTTTCGGAGCGATCAGCGGATCATCCGTCGCCACCACAGCCACTCTTGGCGACGTAGCCTTTCGCGAAATGGAGGCGCGCGATTATGCGCCCAGCCTTGCCACCGGCAGTATCGCTGCGGGCGGCACTCTGGGCGCGCTGATCCCGCCATCGGTGATTCTGATCATCTATTGTGTGATTGCCGAACTTTCCATCGCTGACGCCTTCATGGCCGCCCTGCTGCCAGGGGTTCTGGCACTTGCGCTTTATGTGGTGGCGATCATGGTGCAGGTGCGCCTGTGGCCCGGCCTTGCCCCCGATCCCGACCCGGACCAGAAAATCGCATTGCTCCACGCCTTTACCCTGGCCTGGCGACCGACCCTGTTATTCCTGACCGTGGTTGGTGGGCTTTATGGCGGGGTATTCACCGTGCAGGAAGCTGCTGCTGCCGGCACCGGCATTACTTTTGTGTTCTGGCTTGCCTCGGGGCGGGCCAACCTGCCGGCACTGACCAACGCGCTGCGTGTCGCGATTGGCACCGGGGCCGGTCTGTACCTGCTAATCATCGGCGCGAATATTTTCGGAGCCTACCTTAATCTGGCCGGGGTAGCCAATGTGGTTGTCTCGATCATCAATCCCGAGCTGTTGCCGGTCTGGGCCATCCTTGTCAGTCTGGCGATCATGTATCTGGTGCTGGGCAGCGTGTTTGACACGGTTGCGGCACTGGTCGTGACTGTGCCGTTCGTCATCCCGATCATCGCGGCGATGGACCTTGATCTGATCTGGTGGGGGGTCATCACCCTAACCCTTGTCGAGATTGGCATGATCACACCCCCGATCGGCATGAACGTGTTTGTGCTGAAATCGGTGCTTGGGGCCAAAGCATCCATCAGCACGATCTTTCGCGGGGTGCTTCCGTTTCTGGCCGCCGACATGGTGCGTCTGACGCTGTTGATGGTGTTTCCGGCAATCTCACTGTGGCTGGGCAGCGTTCTTTAAATATGGTCACTTTTTAAAAATAATAACCAAAACTCTGGGAGGAGAAAACAAAAATGGAAATATCTATATTTAAACGGGCCATTCACTGGTCCCGGAATCTGGCCGCTGTCGCGACTTTGGCCGTTATGTCGACCACGGCGCAGGCGCAGACCGTAACCATAGGCACCACGGCGCAAGGCTCTCTCGGTTCGGCGCTGGGGGCGGCATTGGCCAAGGTGATGGACGAGGCCGGCATGAACATGCGCGCCGTGCCCATGGGCGGGCCGGAAGTGACCATGCCGCTGCTCAATTCGGGCGAGATCCAGTTTTCGCTGGCCAGCGCCGATGTTTCCAGCCTTGCCGCCTCGGGCACCGCGTTGTTCGAGGGCAACGCGCACCCGAACATCGCTATGGTCGGCCACCTTGTGTCATTCGAGGCCGGTTGGTTCGTGCGTGCCGATTCCGACATCATGAGCATCGCTGACCTGGCTGGCAAACGGGTATCCTGGGGCATCACCCAGCAGAAAATACTTGAGCTGTGGGGCCGTGCGCAGTTGGCCGCCGCCGATCTGGGCGAGGATGACATCGTGCCGGTGCATGCCACCGCCGCCCCCGCCGCCGTTCAGGACTTTATGGCTGGGCGGTCAGACGCGGTGATCTTTACCATCGGCTCGGGTCTGACATCGCAGGCCGATGCCGCCGTGGGCGGTATCCGCTTTCTGGCGCTGCCGGATCGTCCAGATCTGTTGGAAGTGACCACCAGCATTGTGCCCGGTACGGTTATCCGCACGGTCAAACCGCACGAACGTCGCCCCGGCATCATCGCCCCGTCGCTGATGATGGGGTCGAATCTGGTGTTGCTGGCCAGCACCGACACTCCGGACGATGTGGTTGCAGCTGTCACACAGGCGATCCACGCCAACCGGGCGGCGCTAATTGCCATTCACCCGGCGTTCAAGCGGATGAATGTGGACAAGATGGCCGGCAGCGTTACCAATCTACCGCTGCATGAGGGTGCTTTAGGCTATTACACCGGCAATAGCGTGGCGACAGACTAGGATGGTTGCGCCATGATGGTAACGATACGGAATCTGATTGCGGCGCTGCTGGTTGGCAGCGCCGTGTTCTGGGCGCTGGATCTGTTTCAGGTGCTGGCGCTGGCGGTGTTCAAAGAACAATATATGGCGTTTGCCCTGGGGCTGACGCTGGCCCTGATCTATCTTCCGGGTGGCAAGGTGACGTCGACCCAAGGCTCGTTTGGCTGGTGGTTTGGTATTGGTACCGCCATTGCCGGAATAGGGGTTTGCGGCTATCTGGCGCTGTTTTATCCGGTGTTGTTGCCAACGATGATCGTCAAGCCAATGCCGGCGATTATCTGCGGCACAATCCTGATCCCGCTGATGGTCGAAGGGCTGCGCCGGGTCGCGGGTACGGCGCTTTGTCTGATATTGGTGGCGTTCCTGCTGATCGGGCTGACGGCGCATTTCCTGCCCGGCCATCTTGAGGGCCGCCAGGTCGCGCCGGGGCGTCTTATCAGCTATCTGACGCTGGACCCCAACGGTATCCTTGGCCTGCCTCTGCTGGTCACATCAACCATCGTTGTGTCGTTTGTTTTGTTCGGCAATATCCTGAACGCCGCCGGGGGCGGCGCGTTTTTCACCGATCTGTCGCTGGCCGCGATGGGGCGCTATCGTGGCGGCACGGCCAAGATCGCCATTGCAGCTTCGGCGCTGTTCGGGTCGGTTTCGGGCAGCGCGATTGCTAATGTGGCGTCCACTGGCGTGATCACCATCCCGATGATGAAGAAGTCGGGTTATTCCCCCGCCGAGGCCTCGGCAATCGAGGCGTCCGCCTCGACCGGAGGCCAGCTTTTGCCACCTGTCATGGGCGCGGTGGCGTTCCTGATGGCCGAGTTCCTAAATATCCCCTACGCCGAGGTGGCCCTGGCCGCGCTTGTGCCGGGGTTGCTGTATTATTTCTGCCTGTTCATTCAGGCCGACCTGCTGGCAGCGCGCAAAGGCATCACCGCATTGGCGCGCGGCGATCTGCCCCGCGCCGCAACAGTTCTGGTCAAGGGCGGGCATTACCTGATCCCCTTTGCGGTGCTGGTGGTAGGCCTGTTCAAATACAACCTTGAGGCCGAACGCGCTGTGGCTTACGCCACAGCCCTCACGCTACTGCTGGGTTTTTTGCGCAGCTATGGCGATACTCGGCTGGACCTGCGCCGGATCTGGGCAGCGGTGGTTCTGGCCGGAACGACGGTGGCCGATATCATCATCATCGGCGCTTGTGCCGGGGCAATTATCGGCGTGCTGAATATCACTGCCGTGTCGTTTGGCATAACGCTGCAACTGGTTAGCATCGGCGAAAGCAGCCTGTTCCTGTTGCTGATCACCGCCGGGTTGCTGTCGATCATCATGGGCATGGGCCTGCCGACACTGGGCGTCTATCTGTTACTGGCAACGTTAACCGCGCCCTCACTGGTGGAACTGGGCCTGAAGCCGATTGCCGCGCATATGTTCATCTTTTTCTACGGCATGATGTCACTGATCACCCCGCCCATCGCCGTTGCCGCCTTTGCCGCCGCCAATATCGGCGGGGCACCGCCAATGAAGGTCGGCTGGAAGGCGGTGCAGTTTTCATGGCCCGCCTTCATTCTGCCGTTCCTGTTTGTCTATTCTCCAACCCTGTTGATGATCGGATCACCTGTGCAGATCGTTCTGTCGGTGGTCACGGCGATTTTCGGCATCTGGCTGATCTCAGCCGCACTGATCGGTCAGGCCAATCGCGCGTTGATGCCTTGGGAACGGGCGTTGGCCGGGGTGGCGGGGGCTTGTCTGTTGCTGCCGCCCGATGTGGCCCCGGGCGCCGTTTGGATCAACGTTGGTGGCGCGGTTCTTATGGCGGGGCTTCTGGCTCGGCTTTACCTGGGACGGGCCGGGCACCAATAGATTTCATAACGAAAGGGGGCCACCAATGGCCGATACACCAAAGCCTAATTTTATCGTTTTTTTGACTGACCAGCAGCGCTGGGATCATCTGGGTTGCTACGGCAACGACGTGCTAAAAACCCCCAATATCGACCGGCTGGCGCGCGAGGGCACGCGGTTCGAGCGCTTTTATGTGTCTTCACCGCTGTGTCAGCCCAACCGCGCCACGCTAATGACCGGGCGCACGCCTATGGTGCACGGCGTGCGCACCAATGGCATCGCGCTGGACCGCAATTCGGTGACATTTGTTGACATTCTGCGCGCTGCGGGCTGGCGCACGGCGCTGATCGGCAAATCGCATCTGCAAAACGTCACCGGCCGCCCGCCGGGGCCGCGCCCGCCGCTTCACCCTGAACGCAAGGCCCCTCCGGCAGAGTTGCGACAAGCCGGCCGTGTCCGTCTGGCAGGCGAGGATTACGACGCCGAGGTCAACCCGATGTGGCACAAAGACCCGTTTCGTGCCATTCCCAAAATGCCCTATTACGGCTTTGAGACGGTGCGCTTTACCTCGTCGCATTCCGACCGGGTGCAGGGTGATTACACCACCTGGTTCAATGCCCGCCATCCCGACCCAGACAGCTTGCGCGGGGCGGATAATGCCATTCCCGACGACAGCATCAGCGTTACGCAATCCTGGCGCACCTCCATCCCCGAGGAGCTGTATCCGACCGCCTATGTGGCCGAACAAACCGTCAACTATCTGAAATACCATCAGGAAAGCGACGAAGGTCGGCCATTCTTTGTCACCTGTTCGTTCCCTGATCCGCATCACCCGTTCACCCCTCCGGGCAAATACTGGGACATGTACGATCCCGCCAAGATTCCGGTGCCGGCCTCACACGGGAAACCGCTGACCAGCGACGACATGCCACCCGAACTGTGGTTCGCCTATGAAAAAGGCGCCGAAGAGCCGCACGCGCAATGGCCCGTTCCCGTCAGTGCGCGCCACGCACAAGAGGCGATTGCGCTGAACTATGGCATGATCTCGATGGTGGATGATGCGGTGGGGCGGGTGCTGGACGCACTGACGCCCGAAACGCGTGCCAATACGGTGGTTATCTTCACCTCGGATCATGGCGATTACATGGGCGATCACGGGATGATCCTTAAACTTGGCCTGCATTTTCAAGGCGTGGTCAGGGTGCCGTTCGTGTGGCAGGATCCCGAAGGCGGCGCAGGCGAAACCCGCGAGGATCTGGGCGGCACAATCGATATAGGTGCCACTATTCTGGCCCGCGCTGGCCTGCAATCCTATTTCGGCATGCAGGGCAAGGATCTGTTCGACGATGACCCGCGCAGCGGCATCCTGATCGACGATCACGGCATGGCGGTGTTCAAAGACCCTGAGGCCAAGGCTGGACTGATGAGCTATATCACGGATCAGTGGCGGCTGTCGGTCTGGGAAGGTTCAGACTGGGGCGAACTGTATGATCTGGTGAATGACCCGCATGAAATGACCAACCTGTGGGAGGTCGCTGAACATGCGCAAATCCGTCAACGTCTGTTGCACTGTCTGCTGCGCGAGATGATTGCATTGCGCGACCGGTCGTTGACGCCTACATCGTTGGCTTAAACAGTTTCGCAGGCAGTGTCAGGGCGAACTTCGGGGTTCTATCGCAAAGTTTAATGCTATTCCTGTCCTTGTGTGATTTCGTCATAAGTCGTTTCAAAAAGCTATCGGCAGGACGGTATCGTCATGTCTGGATGGCGTCCGTTTAGCAAGGTAATTTTGCATTGATGTCTAGCTTTTGCAATTTGGGTGCAGTCATGTCTCCGGCCTTTGAATGTGGCACATTATAACCACTGGCCCTGATATTGTCCGCCTGAACCGATCCCTATCAAGTTGTCGCGCTCAAGAAGGCGCAAGACGATACCACGGGGTGTTCGGTTTTGACGGCCCATTTGCTTTTGCTTCACATCATTACGTTGTCACCAGGCTAATTATTACCCCCACGAGTGAAGGGGCATTTTGCTTTTATGTAGTTCGTAGCTATGCTCCTTTGAGCATTGGTTGATAGCTTGTCTTTTTGCTCATAACGACCCAGGCAATCCGGGCCATTTTATTTGCTAATGCCACCGCCACCAACTTGAACGGCTTTTTGGCCAGAAGGGATCGTGCCCGATCGGTAAGCCGCGTATCAGATTTCCCTGATTTGATGCTATAAAGCGCAGCGTGTGCACCGATAACCAGCAGCCTTCGCAAACGCTGGTTACCCATCTTTGTAATCCTACCCAAACGTGGTTTGCCTCCGGTTGACTGCTGTCTCGGCACCAATCCAAAAAAGCTGCAAACTCACGCCCGGATCTAAACGCTCCTGCATCAGCAATGCTGGCCGCAAGACTGGAGGCGGCAATTGGGCCAATGCCGGGAATTGTTGCGAGCCGAAGACTGACATCATTATTGTGATGGGCGGCAAGAATTGCTTTGTCCAGGCTGGATATTTGCGTTCCAATATCAGCCAATGCCGTTGCCAGAGGCAGCAGTGCCAAACGAGCATTATCATTCAGTTCCGTCGTGCCTGGCTCATCTACCGCTGCCCGGCAGTCGATACGCAGTATCGATGAGAGGGGCGCAAGCAGTATTCATCTGAGGAAAAGATCAGGATTGTCTTGGATGGTTTGCGCGGTGAGGACAGCATTGCCGAGCTGTGCCGCCGTGAAGGTATTTCTCAAGGCGTCTACTACAAATGGTCGAAGGATTTCATGGAAGCTGGCAAGCGGCGTTTGGCTGGCGATACAGCGCGTGCGGCCACGACCGACGAAGTCAAAGACCTGCGCCGTGAGGCTCGGGATCTGAAAGAGGTTGTGGCAGAACAAACGCTCGAACTCCGGTTGCTCAAAAAAAGCATGATCGGGGATGGGGGAGACCAAGAATGAGGTATTCCGCATCCAATAAGCTGGAAATTATCAGGCTTGTCGAAGGATCACACCTATCAGCACGGCAAACACTGGCCAAGCTAGGCATCCCCCGCACCACATTCTACCGTTCCCAACACTTATGCTGAAGATGATCTGACACTAATCGTGCAGGACCGTCGGTTTGATAGGCGGGGCCGTATGGCCTATTCATTAAGAATGCCTGACAGGATGATGGGGTTTTTAGGTGATACTGTTTTGGTAAATGGTCAAGTCGGGCGGACAGCCGTAGTTCCCGCAGGGATTGTACGCTTAAGATTGTTGAATGGCTCAAATGCACGAATATACAAATTTTCTTTGGCATCTGGCCAGCACTTACATCTTATTGCCACAGAAGCTGGATTTATGCCGTCTTCTACAGCTTTGAAAGAAATTACGCTGGCACCAGGTGAACGTGTCGAGGTGCTTGTTGATTTTACCGATGTAAACAATGACAGCTTGGTTAGTGCTACCGTTTCTAACTCACCGATGATGGGTGGTGGACAACGTGGCGGAATGTTTGAGGTTCAAAAGTTTTCTGTCGATTCACGCATTTCCCCTAAAATTATCTCTTTACTGGGTGATACCGGTGAGATTCTACCGGATTTGGATCCAATAAACGCGATTCAACGGCGGATTTCATTGGATATGGGAATGGGGGGCGGTATGATGATGGGGTGCCGAGGCGGTGCTTTTTCTATTAATGGAATGCCTTTTGAAATGGGCCGGATAAACCTACAGGCAAAGCAGGGCCAAACGGAGCTATGGCGCGTGACTGCGCCAACAATGATGCATCCTTTCCATATTCACGGCACCAGATTTCAGGTATTTACAGAGAACGGAAGACGCCCATCACTACAAAACAGAGGTTGGAAAGACACTATTTTGGTTGATGGTACAGCAGAGCTATTGATGCGTTTTGATTACACGGCATCGAAAGAGGCACCATATATGTATCATTGCCATATTCTAGAGCATGAAGACGGTGGCATGATGGGGCAATTTACAGTTTCGTAATGGAATAGAAGCATTATTTAAAACATCGCTATTCATCGCGATTCTTATCAACGGCGTCCTGTAATTCGGCCTGTTCAACAAAACCGGGCAGCAGCACATCACCAACCACAAAGGAAGGGGTGCCGTTGAAACCAAGGGACTGGGCCAGCCGCATTGAGGATGCGATGTGTTCATCCACATCAGCCGACTGCATATCTGTTTTCAATTGGTCAATATCAAGGCCGATTTCTTTTGCAATGCGCAAGACCGAGGCTTCTTCAACGCGTCCCCTTGAACCCATCAATGCCAAATGAAATTCTTCGTATTTTCCTTGAACGCGTGATGCCAGTGCCGCGCGGGAAGCATAGACTGACCCTTCGCCAAGGATTGGCCACTCGCGATAGACCAGTCGCACATTTTGATCTTCATCTAGCAAACCCTGCACCTCGGGCATGGCACGTTTGCAATAAGGGCAGTTATAGTCAAAAAACTCGACAACCGTAACATCGCCATCTGGGTTGCCTAGAACCGGCGCATTGGGATCACGCTCGATCAGCAAGCGCTGGTCTGATAACACCGACTGTGTGGCGCTTGCTTGCGCTTCTTCATCGCGCTGCTGAATAAGTGCCACGGCTTCCATGATGATGTCAGGATTTTCGAGGATTGCCTCATAAACCAGCTCTTTAATTCGGGCCTCACTCAGTTCTTGGGCGAAAGACACGTGGGGAACGGTCATCAGCACCGTGGCGAAAATAGCCGTAGCAACATTGTTCATTGATTTGCCTCTTTCTGCAGTATTTCTGCCTCGCTTCGTGTGGCCTGAAGTTCTTGTTGGCGCGCAGGCCATGTTGATTTGATATAGGCAAGAATGTCCCAGATTTGCTGGTCGCTCAGTTGCTCGGTAAAGCCTGGCATGCCGCTGTTAAAGTCGATGCCCTGCTGCGCGAGCGCCTCTTTGCCGCCCAGTTTGGTATAGTTGAAAAGCAACCCTTCGCCGTGATGCCACGTGTGGCCAGTTTCATCATGGGGCGGGGCGGGCAGGGTGCCATCCTCTTTAGGGGATCGCCAATCCGGTTCGCCTTCCAGGTTCGCGCCATGGCACGATGCACAGTTTTCCTGATAGAGAACCTGCCCCGCTACTGCATCATCATTGCGGGTTTCTTCCATTGCTGTTTGGGCCGATAGCGTAAGCACCGTCCAGCCCAAAGCGATAATTGCGCCCAGCCCTGTTATTGCGACAAGAGATTTGTTCATGTGTTCACCTTTAGCCAGGTCATCATGCCGGAATCTGCGTGTGACAGCATGTGACAATGAAAAAGCCAGTCCCCCGGGTTATTTACCATAAAGGCAACTTCCCGGGTGTCGCCACCGAATGTCAGCAGCGTATCACGCAG
>CAYYOF010000063.1:0-20260 GCA_964473185.1 uncultured Marinosulfonomonas sp.
AACAATCGCACCGCCCGCCGCCTGTGGCTGCAATCGCAGGGGATGGCCGCCGCGCCAGTGGGGCGGCCGGATGTGATGGGGATCATCCGGGGTTTGGGCTTTGTGCAGCTGGATACCATTCGAAATGTGGCCCGCGCCCATGATCATATTTTGTGGAGTCGTGATCAGTCTTATCGTGAGGGGGATTTGGAGGCGTTGCTGGCCGACCGTCAGGTGTTCGAGCATTTCACCCATGATGCGTCGTGTTTGCCGATGGAAACCTATCCCTATTGGCAGCGCCAGTTTGCCCGTAAACGCAAATATGCGACCGAGCATTCCTATTACCGCACTGGAATGAGCAAGCGGGATGTGGTGGCTATCATTGCGCGGATACACGATGAGGGGCCGCTCTCAACCCATGCGTTTGACACCAAGGTACGGGGGGCCAAGGGGATGTGGAAGCGGCCGCCGCATAAGGTCGAGTTGGATAAGCTGTGGTATGCGGGGGAATTGGCGACATCGCACCGCGTCGGGTTCAAGAAGTTTTACGATCTGGCAGAGCGAGTTATTCCGGAGGCTGTGCGGGATGTGGCGCACGCGGATGCGGATCAGGTGGATTGGCTGTGTCGCGCAGCATTTGATCGGTTGGGGTTTGGCACGCTCGGGGATATTCAGCGGTTCTGGGCGGCGGTGAGCGCGCCGGAGGTGAAGGTGTGGGCGAGCGGGGCCGGTTTGGTACTGGTTCAGGTTCAAGGGCGGGACGGCAGTTGGGTCGACGCGTTTGCGCCCGAGGATATCGAGGCGCGGCTGGAGCAGGTTACGGCCCCGACGTCCCGTTTGCGAATTATCAATCCGTTCGATCCTGTGGTGCGGGATCGGGCGCGGTTGGCGGCGCTGTTCGGGTTCGAGTACCGGATCGAGATTTTCGTGCCCGCAGCTAAGCGCAAGTGGGGCTATTATGTTTACCCGTTGCTTGAGGGGGACCGGATGGTCGGGCGGATTGATATGAAGGCCGACCGGACCAAGGGAGAGTTGGTGGTGAAGCAGGTATGGCTGGAGCGCGGGTTTGGCTGGACGGCGGCGCGGGTGCGCAAGCTGGAGGCGGAGCTTGAACGGATGGCGCGGTTTGTCGGGGTGAGTGATATCAGGTGGGAGTGTGCGTTGAGTTGAGGGGGGTGCCTTAGGTATTTAGAAAAAGAAGAAGGGGGAAGGGCCCCTGTTTCTCTTTTGCTTAAATATCCCCGAGCGGCGCGGAAATGCCCCGAAGGGGCCAGGAATAGAGTGCGCCGTTAGGCGCTCCTTAAGGTCAAGGCGGGGCTCAGCAGTTCGGGATATTTACCGCTAGGCCGCCCAATGACGTTTCCTTATAGCGTTCGCTCATGTCGACGCCTGTCTGGCGCATGGTCTCGATGCAGGAGTCCAATGGCACGAGGTGGGTGCCGTCGCCACGCATCGACAGGGACGCGGCGGAGACGGCTTTGATTGCGCCCAGCCCGTTGCGCTCGATGCAAGGCACTTGCACCAACCCTTTGACTGGATCGCAGGTCATGCCCAGATGGTGTTCCAGCGCGATCTCGGCGGCGTTTTCCACCTGCATTGGGGTGCCACCCAGAACGGCACACAGCCCCGCGGCGGCCATGGCCGAGGCCGAGCCGATTTCGGCTTGGCAGCCGCATTCCGCGCCCGAAATGGAGGCGTTATGTTTGATCAATCCGCCGATGGCGCTGGCGGTCAGCAGGTATTCGGGGATGCGGGAGATGCTGGCACCGGGCACATGGTCCAGCCAGTAGCGCCCCACGGCGGGGACCACGCCAGCCGCGCCGTTGGTGGGGGCGGTGACGACTTGGCCACCGGCGGCGTTTTCCTCGTTCACCGCCATTGCATAGACGCACATCCAGTCGTTGATGGTGTGGGGTGCTGTCAGGTTCAGGCCCTGTTCCGCCAGCAGGGACTGGTGGATCGAATGGGCGCGGCGTTTGACGTTCAGACCGCCTGGCAGGGTGCCGTCGGTGGCAAGGCCGCGATCGATGCAGGCGTCCATGGTTTCCCAGAGATGGATCAGGCCCGCATTAAATTCGGCGACCCCCATGTGGGTCAACTCGTTGGTGCGTTTTAGATCGGCAATGGATTTGCCGCTGCTGGCCGCCATCTCCAGCATCATTTCGGCGTTTTCAAACGGATAGGGGCGGGTTGCGTCGCGCGCATCAAGGATCGGCTCCATCGCCTGTTCGGCTTCGGTCACCACGAACCCGCCGCCGATGGAGTAGTATGTTTCCTGTAACACCACGTCGCCCTGCGCATCGGTGGCCATCAGGATCATGCCGTTGGCATGGCCGGATAACGGTGTGTCGTAGTCGAATATCAGGTCGCATGCCGGGTCGAATTTTAGCGGGTGCAGGTCGGTTGGGGTGACGGTTCTGGTGGCTTTGATCTTGACCAATGCCGTTTCAGCCAAGTCTGAGTCATAGGTTTCGGGCAGAAAACCGGTCAGTCCCAGAATGGTGGCGCGGTCGGTGGCGTGGCCGACGCCGGTGAAGGCGAGCGAGCCGTGCAACGACGCGCGTAGCCCCGTCGCCTGAAACGGCGAGGCGCGTAGCAGGTCGAGAAACCGGCCAGCCGCCACCATCGGCCCCATGGTATGGGACGAGGACGGGCCGACGCCGACTTTGAACATATCAAATACGCTGAGGAACACCGTTTGCTTCCTTGTCACTGTTCGCAAGGTTCATCAACGCGTAAGAGGGCGGCAAAGCAAGTCCAAAAGCGACGGGGTGGCAGGGGGAAGCGGTGCCTGTGTTATTTAGCTGCCGGTTTGCGGCGGCGGCGCAAGGCCAAGCCGTCGCGCATATTGAGCGACAGCAGGGTGATGTTGGTGGCTCCTGCGATGATTTCAGCCGCTTGTACGACATAGAACATCGTATCAAACGCGCCTGCCTGTGCTTTTGATGCCAAAAAGAAGGCGCTGGGGATCAGGATCAGGATGCCGTTGGCAGCTATGATCTTCATCCGCTTTGATTTGTGCCCGACCACGGGCAGTTTCCAGCCCTTTCCAAGGGACGCGCCGCTGGCCCCCGCCCCGATCATTGAGGGGATCAGCAGGACCATGCCATATAGCACGAAGGTTTTGACCGATGTGATCTGGGCGTGGCTGCCGAACAGTTCGGATATGATTGTCGACGTCCAGAAAGTGAGGATGGTCAGCAGGGCGGTGGTGCCGGCGATGGCGTGAAATCTATGTTTCATGGGACTCTCCAGATATGAATAGCATGCTATGTATATAGAAGTTGCATAGCGTGCTATGCAAGTGTTAATTTACCCACATGACAGATTTCAAAACCCAATCCGCAGGATATTTGGCCAATCACATGGCGCGGTTGTTTGAAAAGGGGCTGTATCGGCGGATTGAACCACTGGGGCTAGCACCTGCGCAATTCATGACTTTGCTGGTGTTGTGGGAGCAGGACGGGATCACCCAGCAGAATTTGCGCCTGCATCTGGATGTGGAGCAGGCAACGATGGCCAACACCCTGAAACGGATGGAACGCGACGGGTTAATCACACGACGTGCCCACAAAAGCGATAAACGCGCTCGTCTGGTTTATCTGACCGACAAGGCGCGTGATTTGCGCGGCGGGGCGTTGTCAGCGGCAAAAGCACAGAACGAGCTGGCGTTGGGGGATTTGTCAGAGCCGGAACGAGAGCTGTTTGTATCCTTGATGCAGCGTGTGGTCGGGCGAATGAAGGATGACTAGAATGCATTTTACAATATCTTAACCATGATCGGAAGATAATGGGCTTTCACTGGCAAGGAACAGGAGAAAGCAATGCGTAGATTTTTCGTTATGGTATCCGTTATGGCTGGGCTTTCGGGCGCTGTTAGCGCACAAGATGCGCCCCCGATTTCATCATCGCAATTCGATGTATCCGAATTGATGCAAAACCTGCCCGAGCGCACGCTAAAGACGCTGCGCAAGGCACCTGACAAGTTTATCGAGGATGCCGTGACGCTGATCCTTGGATATGGCAGCGAGGCGGGGATTAATCTGGCGGGGATCGAGCAATCCATCGCTATGGATCGCGCATACGTTCGGGCGCGGGAAATGCGCAGGTTGATGGTGGCGGATCTGGATAATGATTATGCCGTGTCGCTGGCGGAAATCCGTGTGTTGATCGCGGCGGAACGGGCCGGAGGGCGTGGGCGGTTGTTGCTGGGGTTTCAGGCGGCGGATCAGGACAGCAACAACGTGGTTAGCCAGCAAGAGTTGCACAATTTTTCGCAAATTCGGGCGCTGGACAGGGTGTCCGAGGAGGATGCGGCGCGATTGCGCGGGTTTATGGCGTTTGATCTGGACGGGGACGGGTTGGTGCAGGTTGACGAGGTGATCATGGTGGTGCAGGCGTTTCGCCCAGAGGCCTAGGGCCGCGTGCAATTGCCAACAAACCTGCAAATGCGTCCTAAAAGCCCCTCGCCGTAGCGCGTATGATCCCCTATAACCCTGCCAACAACTGGGGAGTCGCACGATATGACCGGAGAATTATCACCGATCGACAAAGCTAAATTTGTCGCCGCCAAACGCGCTGTGGATTACGTCGAGGACGGCATGCGTGTGGGCCTTGGCACTGGATCAACCGCCGCGTGGATGGTGCGCTGTCTGGGCGAGCAGGTCCGCGACGGCGGCATGAAGATCAAGGGGGTGCCGACATCAACACGCACCGCTGATCTGGCCCGCCAAGTCGGCATCGAGGTGATTTCGCTGGACGAGGCCAAATGGCTGGATGTGACCATTGACGGGACCGATGAATATGACGCCAACCTGAACCTGATCAAGGGCGGCGGTGGCGCATTGTTGCAGGAAAAGATCGTGGCAACCGCGTCCGATATGATGGTGGTGATCGCCGATGTTTCCAAGCAGGTTGAAACGCTGGGCGCCTTCCCGCTGCCGGTCGAGGTGATCCCGTTTGGTTGGCAAACCAGCAAAGCATTGATCGAGGAAACGCTGGTCAGCTTGGATGTGCTGGGGCAGAGTTCCACCCTGCGGCTGAATGGCGATGTGCCATTTATCACCGACGAGGGCAATTATATTCTGGACCTGCATCTGAACCGGATCGGCAATCCGCGGCAGTTTTCACTGGTGATCAATCAGATCCCCGGCGTGGTGGAAAACGGGCTGTTTATCGACATTTGCGATGTGGTTGTGATCGGCTATGGCGATGGCCGTGTCGAGGTGCGCGACATTAATGCGGGCACCGTTGAAGAGGATCGCATCGATTTTGTCGAGAGCGATAACCTGTTCACCGATCTGACGGAATAACCATCTAAGGACGTGATGCTATGAGCTTTGACTATGATCTATTCGTCATTGGTGGCGGTTCGGGCGGGGTGCGTGCGGGGCGTTTGGCGGCAAGTGAAGCTGGGGCCAAGGTGGCGCTGGCCGAAGAATACCGCATGGGCGGCACCTGTGTTATTCGCGGCTGTGTTCCGAAAAAGCTGATGGTTTTTGCCTCGGCCTATAGCGGTGCGAATACGGATGCGCGGGCCTTTGGTTGGTCCGACGCCAATATTGGCACATTTGACTGGGGCAAGTTTCGCGGCAAGCTGGATGCGGAGCTGGACCGGCTGGAAAACATCTATCGCACCAATCTGGCCAAGGCGGGTGTTACGATTTTCGATGCGCGGGCCGAGATGGTCGATGCGCATACGGTGAAGTTGAGCAGTGGCGAGACGTTTACCGCTAAACACATTCTGATTGCCGTCGGCGGGCGTCCGTTTACGCCGGAATTTGAAGGATCAGACCTGACGATCACCTCGAATGATGTCTTTAAGCTGGACAGGTTGCCCAAATCTATTCTGATCGTAGGTGGCGGCTTTATTGCCTGCGAATTTGCCTGCATTCTGAACGGTCTGGGCGTTAAGGTGACGCAATTTTATCGCGGCGCGCAAATCCTGCGCGGGTTTGATGACGAGGCCCGCGGCCATGTGGCCGATCTGGTGCGCGAGCGGGGCGTGAACCTGCATGTGGGCACCGATGTGATGAAGATCGACAGAACCGGTGATGGGTTGTTCGTGAAATGCACCACTGGCCATGATCACACGTTTGATGCGGTGATGTATGCCACGGGGCGGGTGCCCAATACTGATGGCTTGGGGCTGGAAAACACCGGAGTTAAGCTGGGCCGCAAGGGGCAGATCATCGTTGATGATTACAGCCAGACCGCTGTGCCGTCGATCTATGCGGTGGGCGATGTGACCGACCGGATTAACCTGACGCCTGTGGCCATTCGTGAAGGCGCTGCGTTCGTTGATACGGTATTCCACGGCAAACCGCACAAGCCGGATCATGATCTGGTGGCTAGTGCGGTGTTCACCCAGCCCGAACTGGGCACTGTGGGCATGACCGAAGAAGCGGCGCGAGAACAGGAACCGATCGAGGTTTACTCCGCCACCTTTCGCGCCATGCAAACCGGATTTGCCGAGCGCGAGGACCGGGTGATGATGAAATTGATCGTCAGCCAAGCCACGCGCGTGGTTCTGGGCTGTCATATTGTCGCGGATAATGCGGGCGAAATGATACAATTGGCGGCGATTGCGATCAAAATGGGCGCAACCAAGGAAGATTTCGACAGAACTGTTGCGGTTCACCCGACAATGACCGAAGAACTGGTGACAATGAAGGTGCCGACACGCACCGCGTAAATTCTACAGTGCAGGCGGCTTGAAAATGCCGTATAGAGCACTCAAATATTCTATGTATCTGAATGTAAGGAAGCTAGATGGCTGATAATAACGGCGGACCCTGGGGCGGAGGCGGCAATAATGGCGGCCAGAACGGTGGCGGTGATAACCGCGGCGGTGGTGGTGGTGGCAAACGCCCCGGCCAGGACGGGCCGCAAATCCCCGAACTCGAAGACATTGTGAAAAAAGGTCAGGAACAACTGCGTGTGCTTATGGGCGGACGCGGTGGTCGTGGCACGGGCGGGCAGGGCGATGGACCTTCGGGTCCGGCCTTTACCAAGGGCACGATTGGCCTTGGCCTGTTAGCGGCAGCGGCTGTTTGGGCGTTCGCGTCGTTTTATACGGTCAAGCCCGAGGAGCAATCGGTTGAACTGCTGTTTGGCAAATATTCAGCCACCGGCAATCCGGGGCTGAACTTTGCGCCTTGGCCGGTTGTGACCAAGGAAATCCGCCCTGTGACGCGCGAGCAAATCGTCAATATCGGTGTGGGTGTTGGGGGTGATGCTGGTCTGATGCTGACCGGTGACGAGAACATCGTCGACATTGATTTTCAGGTGGTCTGGAACATCAACGATCTGCAAAAATTCCTGTTCGAGTTGAAAAGCCCCGAAGAAACCATTGCGGCGGTATCGGAATCAGCCATGCGCGAGATTATCTCGCAATCCAATCTGGCGCCGATCCTGAACCGTGACCGTGGTGTGATTTCGGGGCATCTGAAGGATTTGATCCAGTCAACACTGGACAGCTATAATAGTGGCGTCACCATTGTGCGGGTCAACTTTGATAAGGCCGATCCGCCCAAAGAAGTGATCGACGCCTTTCACAAGGTGCAGGAAGCGGAACAAATCCGCGACCGTCTGGTGAAAGAGGCCGACACCCACGCCAACCGCGTTCTGGCGGGGGCCCGTGGTGAAGCGGCCCAAGTGCTGGAGAAAGCCGAAGCGTATCGCGCCCGTGTGGTGAATGAGGCCGAAGGGGACGCCAGCCGGTTCTTGGCCGTGTTGGAAGAATACCAGAAAGCACCGGAAGTGACGCGCAAGCGGCTCTATCTGGAAACGATGGAAGAAGTCTTGGGCGGTGTGAACAAGGTTATTCTGGATCAAGATGTTAGCGGAGGCGCACAAGGTGTTGTGCCATATCTGCCGCTGAACCAGCTGCAAAGCGGAGGGAACAACTAATGCGGAAAACTACATTACTCCTGCCAGTTCTTTTCATCGTGGCAATAACACTGTTGTCGTCAATTTTCATCGTGGACGAGCGCGAAAAAGTGCTGGTGCTGCAATTCGGTAAGGTGGTCTCGGTCAAGAACGAGCCGGGTATTGCCTTTAAAATCCCGCTGATTCAGGATGTTGTGCGTTATGACGACCGTATCCTGAGCCGTGATGTTGACCCGCTTGAGGTGACACCGCTGGATGATCGCCGTCTGGTGGTCGATGCCTTTGCCCGTTACCGCATTGTGGACGTTGAAAAGTTCCGCCAAGCGGTGGGTGTCGGGGGCGAACGTGCGGCTGAAACCCGTATTGATTCAATCCTGAAGGCGCAAATTCGCGAGGTTCTGGGCTCGGTTTCATCCAACGATATTCTATCGACGGATCGGGCGGCCCTGATGCTGCGCATTCGTAACGGTGCGATTGCTGATGCGCGCTCGCTAGGTCTTGTGGTGATCGATGTGCGCTTGAAACGCACCGATTTGCCGCGTGCCAACCTTTCGGCCACGTTTGATAGGATGCGTGCGGAACGCGACCGTGAAGCGGCGGACGAGATTGCCCGTGGTAAGGAAGCCGCGTTGCGCGTAACGGCGCTGGCGGACCGGACTGTGGTCGAGCTGGTGTCAGCCGCGAGCCGTGAATCCGAGATTGCCCGTGGTGAAGCGGATGCAAAGCGGAACGCGATTTTTGCGGCGGCGTTTGGCAAGGACATTGAATTCTTTGAGTTCTACCGTTCCTTGGCGGCCTATCGCAAAGCGATGATGGGCAACAACACGACGATGGTTCTGTCGCCGGATAGTGAGTTTTTCAACTATCTGAAATCGGCGAAACCTGAATGATAGCGACCATTTTGTCGGCCCTCGGGCTGGTGTTGGTAATAGAGGGGCTGGTGTAAGCACTGGCCCCTTCTCTTGTGGAACAACTGTTGAAATGTCGCTAGAGGTCCGCCGCCGCTTTGGTCTTGGGGCTGTTGCATTGGGTGTCGGACTGGTCTGGCTGGCGCAGATTTTTTAATGTGCATCCCGTAGTATTGGGCTGAAATCTGCTTCACAACCGCTTGAAGTGACGAACAGGGGTTTGAGTTCTGGATATTTGTGCCTATCTATAGATCAACCATGTCGCACCCGATGCAAGGTTGGGTGCGCTGTTTCAGACTGAAAGAGGAGTCCTTTCAAAGTGAAAGCCAAAGCTATTTCAATTCCCGTAACCCGTAATTCAACTGACAGCGCCCCAATGCGGGCCATCTGGATGCTGACACTGGCCGTGATGCTGTTGATGCTGCAAACCGTGATGGGTCACGCCCGTGGTGCGCCCGAAAGCTTTGCTGATCTGGCAGAAGAGATCAGCCCGTCGGTGGTGAATATCACCACGACAACCACAATCGCGGCACCAACTGGCCAGATGCCCGGGCCCATTGTGCCCGAAGGATCACCGTTCGAGGATTTCTTTAAGGATTTCATGGATCGTGGCGGCAATGGCCAACGCCCACGGCGCAGCCAAGCACTGGGATCAGGATTTGTGATCTCCGAGGATGGTTATATCGTCACCAACAACCACGTGATTGCCGAAGCTGACGAGATCGAGATCGAGTTTTTCGACGGCAAAATGCTGCCTGCCAAAGTGATTGGCCGCGACCCCAAAGTTGATATTGCACTGCTGAAGGTCGAGAGCGACGCGCCGCTGCCGTTTGTTTCATTCGGTGACAGTGACATCATGCGCGTCGGTGACTGGGTGATGGCGATGGGCAACCCGCTGGGGCAGGGGTTTTCTGTTTCGGCCGGTATTGTGTCGGCGCGCAACCGTGCGCTGTCGGGCACCTATGACGATTATCTGCAAACCGACGCCGCGATCAACCGTGGCAATTCGGGCGGTCCGTTGTTCAACATGGATGGTCAGGTGATCGGGGTGAACACCGCGATCCTGTCCCCGAATGGCGGGTCCATCGGCATCGGGTTTTCTATGGCATCAAACGTGGTGACGCGTGTGGTTGACCAGTTGAAAGAATTTGGCGAAACTCGGCGCGGTTGGCTGGGTGTGCGCATTCAGGATGTGACCGCTGATGTGGCCGAAGCGATGGGGCTGGACACAGCCGCCGGCGCACTGGTGACGGACGTTCCCGAAGGACCAGCCGCCGAGGCCGGAATCAAATCGGGCGACGTGATCACTGTGTTTGACGGAACCACAGTCGAGGACACCCGTGGATTGGTCCGGACGGTGGGCAACACCGAAGTTGGCAAAGAAGTGCGTGTTGTGGTTCTGCGTGATGGTAAAACCCAGACGCTAAAGATCACATTGGGCCGCCGTGAAACTGCCGAGGGCACTATTCCGGCTGTTGCCGAGGCACCTGTGGCACCGGTTGAAAAAGGTATCCTTGGCCTGACCGTCGTGGAAATGTCGGCTGAATTGCGCGAGCAACTGGGGCTGGCTGATGGTGCCGAAGGGCTGGTGGTTAAAGCAGTCGACGAGGCAACCGAGGCGTTTGAAAAGGGCTTGCGGGCGGGCGATGTGTTGACCGAAGCGGGTCAGCAAAAGATCACAAGCGTTGCTGATCTGGAGGCACGGATTACGGACGCGCATGAGGCGGGCCGCAAATCGCTGCTGCTGCTGGTGCGTCGTGCAGGTGAGCCACGGTTTGTGGCGCTGTCGCTGGAGTGATTTGTCGCCTGTAAAGAACAAGAATGGGGCATCCGGTTGGGTGCCCTTTTTGTTTTGTGCAGGGGCTGGTTTAATTCACGGTTACCATAGGGCCGTATCCATCCACGGTTCCGGCAGCGATAGCCGCCCTGCCAACAGTGGTGCCCGTGCGGCCAGCGGCATGGATTGCCATGCATCGCCATATTCCGCGGGCAGGGGATAGGGCGCCAGCACATGCCTTTCGGGTGTAAACCCGAACCGTTGGTAATACGCCGGGCCACCCAGAACAAAGACCTGGCTGACCCTGCTCTTCTCCAACCGCTCCAGCCCGGTGCGGACAAGCGTGTCGCCCAAACCCTGTCGCTGACGCGGTGGTATCACACCCAAAGGGCCAAGAAGCGCTCCGGTTTGATTTTGGTCTTTGGTTTTGCAAAGGGAGAACAGGACATGGGCAATCAACGCATCCCCATCGAAGGTGGCCAGCGATAACACCTGCGATCCTTGCTTGAGAAGGGCGGAGACGACGGGTCTCAGGTCCTCATCAGGAAAGGCCTGTGGATAGAGCGTGAGTATCTGCGCTGTATCTGCCGGTGTGGTTTGGCGGATCATTAGTTTGTTGGTCATATCAGACCCTCTATAAGCATAAGCGGCTAGTTATTGTAGGGCCGTGCGTAGGCGACCAGCCCCAATTGACGGGCTGCCGTAAGCGACAATATCCCGCTGTCCAGCCCGTGCTGTTTTTGATACCAGCGCACCGCTTTGGTGGTTTTTCTGTCCATCACGCCGGTTACTGCGCCGCGAAACAGGCCGCGCGATTTTAGCGCCCGCTGCAGGGTGGCAATAAAACTCGTGTCCATATCGGCCACGCAAGGCACCTCGAACCAGTATTCGCTGCGAGGGGTGATGATCTTTTGATGGGTCAGGGTTTTGTAAACCGCGGGGCTTTGCACCGTTCGATAGGTCGGTGCGCCATCGGGGGACGGGCCGAACACGGGGCCTGCGGCGCGCACCAGCACCTGTTCGGTCACCGTTTCGACAAGGGCGGGGGTTATGTCCGTGCCCCAGCATTTGCCGCTGCGATTGTCTTCGGGGGCTTTGGTTGAAACCTGGATCATGTCCGTTTCGTTAACTGGCAGCAGAACAGGGGGGGCGACCTGTTGGCAGGCCCCCAGAAACAGGGCTGTAGCCCCTAGCATCCAATGGATACGCATTATCACTGCTCGCCGCCTTTTTGGCTGGATCATTTGCGGGGTCATACGCGGTTGTGCCTATTGGCGAAAGCTTAATGGTTCTACCGGATAAATTTCATCCCTATCTGTAACATTGAAGGCCCAGTCAGGTTGTTTTTGGGCGGGTTTGTAGCAGCCTCTGGTAAATCCTACTGACAAGGCGTATCTGCCTTGGCAAGAGTTTGCAGACGGCTTTGGTTAAAGGAAAGCAAAATGGCGAAAATTACATATGTTGAGCACAACGGCACCGAGCATGTTGTAGAGGTTGCAGCGGGGCTGACCGTGATGGAAGGCGCGCGTGACAACAACGTGCCGGGGATCGAGGCCGATTGCGGCGGGGCCTGCGCCTGTTCCACTTGCCATGTCTATCTGGATGCCGCTTGGGTGGAAAAGGTTCCGACCAAGGACGCCATGGAAGAAGATATGCTCGATTTCGCCTATGAGCCGGACGAGGTGCGCTCGCGCCTGACTTGCCAGATCAAGGTGACCGATGATCTGGACGGGTTGATCGTGCATCTGCCTGTGAAGCAAATATAGGATGCTACGGGCGGCACTTTTCGGGGTGCTTGCCCTTTTTGCAGGGTCGGCAATGGCCGCGCCCCAAGGGCACTGCATGGTCGCGAGCGATGCTGGCGGGTGTAGTGCCAAAGCTGTGAAAGATGCCGATGGCATCCTGTTGCCCGGCTTGCATGTGTATTACGGCCAACCCACGCGGCGCTATGACCACGGCATTCTGGGGGACGCGATTGAATGGGCATCCCTGACCTATATGCGCCAAGGATCGGCGGCACACGGCCCGTATATTTTCGAGGAAATCACCCTGCCTAAATCCCGCGTGTTCGAGGACATCGCGCCGCGTCTGGTTGATCTGGACGGGGACGGAGCTGCCGAGATCATTGTGGTTGAGACCCACCTGAACAAGGGGGCGCAACTGGCGGTTTACGGGCTGATTGATGGGGTGTTGAAAAAAATTACCGCCACGCCCCACATTGGCCGCAGCCACCGCTGGCTGGCCCCGATCGGGGCGGCTGATCTGGATGGGGACGGTTCTGTTGAAATCGCCTATATTGATCGACCGCATCTGGCAAAGCTGCTGAAAATCTGGCGGTTCAAGGATGGTAAACTGACCCTTGTGGCCGAACAGGGCGGGTTGACCAATCACCAAATCGGACAGGATTTTATATCAGGCGGCATCCGCGATTGCGGGGCTGGGCCGCAGATGATCACTGCTTCGGCGGACTGGAAGCAGATAGTTGCCTCGGTGTTTGAGGATGGGAAAATCCGGAGTGCAGCGATTGGTAGGCACAAGGGCCAGAATTCGTTCAGGCGGGCGCTGGATTGCCGGATGTGAGGGTGGTGGGGAGCTGCTCTATAACGGCAGCGGTTCTTTGAAGCTATACTGGTTGAGCAACAATTTACCTCTCTCTATTCTGACGCCTTTTCTCCAGTCATTATCTTTGAGCAGAAAATCATAATCGGCGGCATAATCCCTGAACCGGTCATTTGTGACGGCAAATGATACGGGCAAATGCGAAAGGGTCTCGACGATAAACCTGTCGGCTTGAATTCCACTGGGAACAACGTAGATTTCGGTGGCTTTCAGATCAAAAACAGCTTGAAGTATCCGAATCCAGAACGGCTCGCCTCTCAAAAAATCACCATTCTCGCGTAGTGTGAAGTAGATGTTCGCATCAAAGAAACAAACGATCCGGTAACCGTCGGCCCTTAGGTTTTGAACAAGGGCTTTCAGAGGCCGCGCTCCGGCCCCGTGTTCCAGCCCGAAATGGTAAATATTGCTCCCGTCGAATATGGCGGTTTTGTCAGCCACTATCAGGGAATTCATAAAACCTTGTTGGTCGGCGTGGATAAGGAAATGCTCGGTTTTTTTACCGTTTGCGAAAATTGCTATTACAAAAACTAGGGTGCAAAAAGCCATGACTGCAATTCCCCAAACGGGGTTGTGCGAGGCCCACCAGAACAGAAAGCCTATGATTGCAGAAATGAGGAAACCTAGTGCATATTCTGCTAGGCTTCCATTCTGTCGGTTTGCCAGCTTGTCACCTAATGTGACGGGTGTTTCCATGTCGTCAGTCAACAGCTGATATCCCTTCGGTGCAAATATTTAATGCCTACAACGCCCGCCAGCCAATATCGCGCCGGCAAAACCCTTGCGGCCACACCACGCCATCGACCATTGCATAGGCCCGTTCCCGCGCCTCGGCCAAACTGCTGCCTCGCGCGGTGATGTTCAATACCCGTCCGCCCGTTGCCACAATATGCCCGTCCCGTATGCCCGTGCCTGCATGGAACACCATGTGCGAGCTGTCTTCGGGCAACCCCTCCAGCCCGCCAATCACGCTGCCTTTTTCATACCCCGCCGGATAGCCCTGCGCCGCCATCACCACGCTTAGCGCGTGATCATCGGCCCAGTTCACCTGCGCCTCACTCAATCGTCCCTCGGCGCAGGCCTGCAACAGGTCAAACACCTGTGCCCCCAGCCGCATCATCAACACCTGACATTCAGGATCACCAAAACGCACGTTATATTCGACCAGTCGCGGTTGGCCGCCCTTGATCATCAGGCCAACAAACAGGATGCCCTGAAACGGCATGCCGCGTCGCGCCATTTCGGCCATGGTGGGGCGTACAATCTCGTCCATGGTTTTGGTGATAACCGCGTCGGTCATCACTGGAGCGGGTGAATAGGCGCCCATGCCGCCGGTGTTCGGGCCCTTATCACCATCAAAGGCCCGTTTGTGGTCTTGGGCTGTGCCCATCGCCAACACGTCGGTCCCGTCACACAGCACAAAGAATGACGCTTCTTCGCCCTCCATGAATTCCTCGATCACTACTTCGGCGCCCGCTGTGCCAAATTCACCGCTGAACATATCGTCAATGGCGGCCAGTGCGGTGGCCTCATCCATCGCCATGATCACGCCCTTACCTGCCGCCAGTCCATCGGCCTTAACAACAATGGGCGTGCCTGTGGCCCGCACATAATCCTTGGCCGCAACCGCATCGGTAAAATGCCCATAATCCGCTGTGGGTGCATTGACGGCGGCGCATATTTCTTTGGTGAACGCCTTGGATGCCTCTAATTGTGCTGCCGCCTGACTGGGGCCAAAACACAGCACGTTCGCGGCCCGCAACCGATCTGCCACACCAACGGCCAGCGGCGCTTCTGGCCCGACAATCACGAAGTCCACCGCGTTTTCGGTGGCAAAATCCACCACCGCACCACCATCCATAATGTCGAAATTCGCGCATTCGGCGATCATTGCAATGCCTGCGTTTCCCGGGGCCACAACCAGTCGGTCACACTTGGGGTTCTGTTTGACCGCCCACGCGATGCTGTGTTCGCGCCCGCCGCTGCCCAGAATAAGGATATTCATTTTCCGCCCCCCGCTTGGCCTTTGCATAGGGGCGTTCTAAGGTGGGCGCAGTGATTAAACAAGCGAGCAGATATGTCTGACCTGATTGATGACCCGATGGAGGGTGAAAACGCCCCCGAATTTACCGTCTCCGAAATATCGGGTGCGGTGAAAAAGACCATTGAGGGTGCCTTTGGTCGCGTGCGGGTGCGTGGCGAGGTGGGGCGCATTTTCAAAGCGCGCTCGGGGCATTTATATTACGACATCAAGGATGACAAAAACGTGCTGGCCTGCACCACATGGAAGGGGCAAGTGTCGCAATTATCGGTGGTGCCTGAAGAGGGACTGGAAGTTATCGTCACTGGCCGTTTGACTGCTTTCGGGGCGCAATCCAAATATAACCTGAACGTTGATATGGTCGAGGTTGCGGGCGAAGGCGCTTTGATGGCGATGCTTGAGAAGCGTAAAAAAGCTTTGGCCGCCGAGGGGTTATTTGCGTCGGAGCGCAAGCAAAAACTGCCCTATCTGCCCGACGTGATCGGGGTGATCACGTCGCCATCGGGGGCGGTGATCCAGGATATCCTGCACCGTTTGCGGGACCGTTTCCCGCGCAAGGTGCTGATCTGGCCGGTGGCGGTTCAGGGCAAGCAATGTGCGCCTGAAGTGACCCGCGCAATTGAGGGGTTTAATGCGATGACACCGGGCGGTGCGTTGCCGCGGCCTGATCTGCTGATTGTCGCAAGGGGCGGGGGATCGATTGAGGATCTGTGGGGGTTTAACGAGGAGATCGTTGCCCGCGCGGCTGCCGCATCCGACATCCCGCTGATTTCGGCGGTGGGCCACGAAACCGATACCACGCTGATTGATTTTGTGTCGGACCAACGTGCGCCAACGCCGACTGCCGCCGCCGAACTGGCTGTGCCGGTGCGGCTTGAACTGCTGGCGTGGGTCGATGACCAGGAGGCCCGCCTGACCCGTGCGGCGACCGGTGCCGTGGATCAACGCAAACAACGCCTGCGTGATCTGGCGCGCGCTTTGCCCAATCTTGAAACGTTGCTGGACAGCCCGCGCCAACGGCTTGATCGGGTGTCCGAGCGGCTGCCCGCCGCCCTGACCAAGGCCGCGCAAATCAAACGGTTGCGCCTGTCCGAGGCCTGCGGCAGTTTACGGCCTGCGGCATTGGTGCGGTTGGTCACTGAGGCTAGCGCGAAACTTTCGGATCGCGCTGCCCGCCTGAAGCCAGAATTGCTGACCCGTGACACTGACCGTAAAAACATCAATCTTGCCCAGATCATCGGCCGTCTTGCCCGTGTTTCGCAAGGGCAGGTTGAGGGTTGGCGCAATCGCATGGATGCGCTGGAACGTATTCGCCAAACTTTGGGGTATGAGGAAACGCTGAACCGTGGTTATGCGGTGGTGCGTGGCGATGGGGATGTGGTAACGAGCAAAGCCGCAGCCCGAAAAGCCTCAGTATTGGAAATCCAGTTTCAGGATGGCCGCTATAAAATCGGCGCGGCACCGGCACGAAAAGCCAAACCAAAAGAAACGCCGCCGGATCAGGGTTCGCTCTTTTAGGGTTCTTCTTTTCCTAAATGTCCCCGCGCGGAGCGCATAGAATCTCTTGCCTACTGCTACAGTTTACACCCCGATTTCCGGTCCTAAACACACCATCGGCTTGTCACTTTGTTTAACCTCGAACAGGGTGCTAAGGTCCGGATTATTCTCGAATTGTGCCACCAGCCCGTCGTCACTTTGATAAAATGACCAGCACTGCGGCTCTGGATCATCCTCGTAGACAAAGCAAATCAATTCGCCGTCCTGATACCAGTTACCCTCTTTGCATTGCCCTTCCATAAAGGACCAACGCACACGACGGTTTGGCAGGTATTCCTCGGCACCATAGGTGGTGCCGTCATATCCGAAATAGAGGGTCTTGCCTTGGGAATAGGTTTCAAACGCGTCGGCGTCCATCAGGGTTTGTGCGGCAAGCGGGCTGCTGGCCAGCAGAGCGATCAGTAAAAAGGGACGGGCGCGTTTTAGCATGGCGCATTTCTGGCAGGTTTCCCTCGCCAACACCAGTCCGCTGTTCGGTGGCCGGCACGGGGTCGCGCAACAAGGCGTTCTGAACAGCCATTTGTTGCGTGGTCATTTGTGCGCGTTCCTGCCAATGGGCAACAAGCGGGTCCATGACGCGCCGCCAAAGGCGCGGATAAAGCGCAACACCCGCCATTATCGGCAGGCTGCGCGGCAGGCTCGGGGCCTGATCGGGGGTGGGCAGGGTCAGCGCCGGATAGGGTTTGGCGGGGTGCGCGTGATGGTCGGAATGGCGCGGGGCTGCCAACATCAGATAGTTGGAAAACCAGTGCGGTGCGTTCCACGAATGCTGGATGTCAATCGGCTCCAGCTTGCCATTTGGCAAGGTGATGCGGCGGAGTCCGTAATGCTGCACATAGTCCGACAGCAACAGTTGCACCTGCGCGTAAGTGGCCAGCCCGATCAGCGCCAGCGCACCGCCCCAGCCGCCGATAACAATGGCCAGCATCAAGCTGGCGATGCCGCCCGCAGTATAGGTGTAATAGGGGTGACTAAACCGCGGAGATTCTTTGCGCTTAATCCGCAACAGAGCACTTTCCATTTCAAACCCTGCACGGGCCGACCCGATCCATGCACGCCTTGCAAATGTATAAAACGATTCGCCCATTTCGGCCGAATTCGGGTCATTATCCGACGCTACAAACCTGTGGTGGACCAACGGATGCGCCGAGGTATGATGCCCGAACAACAGCGAAATATAGACCCATTTTCCAAGGTTGAACAACCGCTTATCAGCCCGATGGATCAACTCGTGCGCATTGGAGTTACTGACTTGACCAAAGAACAGGCCAGAGGCGATGAACAACCCTAGGGTGCCAAAAAAGCCGAGTGCTGGATTGGATGAAATTGACCAAACCACAAGGGCCAAAAGTAAAAAATGCGAAACGGCCAGAACTGTTGACAATTTGTCTGCCGCGGGAAATTCCCGCTCTGGCTGTGCAGGGTCGCTGGCGATTTTCACCAGTTCATCGAGCAAAAATGTGAACACCGTGATGTAGGACAAGGCTAATACCACCCACCATCCGCCAAACACGGCCGCCAATGCGATCAACGGGATCGGCAGAAAACTGGCAATTGCAAACATTGCCATTCGATATGTGATCAAATGTGCCATCAGGCGTTCTTACCACATTCATAGGCAAGCTTTTGAAAATAAAAGAAAACACAGTGTCCCCAAACCGTAAACACTGGGCAGCAGCATTTGTCATGGTCTCTATGGGGCCTGACACGTTAGGGTCGGTTAAAGCCCTGCAACTGGATCAAGATATGAACCGCAAACTGCCTGCCACACGCCTAGGCCTGATGCCCGATGTTTAGCCCCGCTGCACTGTTCGCCTTGGGCGTGGTCGCGGCGATGATGTATTTGCCGCGCACGCACGGGCGCATCAGATGGGTGCGCTCCATCCGCAAGACCATTCCCGTGACGCTGTTTGCCTTGGCCGCATATAGCGAAGGCGCGCCGGTTTTGCTGACCGTGGCGCTGGGGTTAAGCGCTGTCGGTGATTTTGCCCTATCGCGGCCCGGGACCAAGGCCTTTTTGACGGGCATGGTCGCGTTCGCCGCAGCGCATCTGGCCTATATCGCCCTGATGGTTGCACTTGGGGCAAATCTGCAATCCTCGCAATGGCCGATTATCGCACTGATGGTTGCATTGGGGCTGTCGACCGAATGGTGGTTACGCCCGCATACCGGCGCGTTGAAAGGACCGGTGCGGGCCTATGTCGGGATCATTCTGGCAATGGGGCTGACCGCATTGGGCCTGCCCGATGTCAGGTGGGTTGCCCTGTGCGGGGCGCTGCTGTTCGTGGCCTCGGACCTGATCCTGTCGATTGAAACCTTTGTGCCGCCTGACGATCACACGTCGCGCAAATTGGCGGGTCAGGCGGTCTGGATCACCTATATCTGCGCCCAGATCGGGCTGTTCTGGGGGTTGGGCGCGCTTTAACTGCGGGCAAAAGCGGTCAATGTCAGCGGGATCGCCTTGAACTCGCGGGCTTTGCCCGGACCGCGCCATTGTACCGGTTTGGTCACAAAATCAATCCATCGCATTTTATGGCACCAGCTAGCCGCACGTTCCCAGATATGATCAGGATCATTCTTGCGATACCCCTCAATCGCGGCTTCGATTTCCGGACAGTCGCGCCCCGTTACCGCATAGGCAGAAAACACCATCATGATCAGGTCATGCGCATGACCTTTCGGGGTGTTGCGTTTGGCATGGAAGCGTTCAAAATCCAGAAACGTGATTTGTTCGTTGGCCCAGCATATATCCTTGATTGACGGGCGCCCGTGCGACAGGTGCGATGAGTGCATTGCCGCCAGCTGTGCGCCTGCCACTGCAAACGCCTGTTTGCGCTGATCCAGCCTGCCGGATTGTGTCATCAGCAGATATTTCAAGGACGGGCCGCTATCGGATGTCGCAATGAAGTCAGGACCTTCGGCCAAAATACCGGGCACGGGAACGCCTGCATTGCGCAGCGTGTGAAGTGCAGCGCGTTCAGCCCTGAAGGCCGTTTGCGCATTGCCTTTTTGCAGCCGCATGCGCAGGGATAGCTTTTCCTGCCTTTTGATCCATATTATCTGGCCATCATGTTCAAGCCGGCTGACACGTTGATCTGTTGCCGCAACATGGGCAGCGATAGCGGCCAATAGTGCTGCGTCAGGGGGTGGTGTGGTGGTCGGGTTCTGGGACATGTTGCCAACAATATAGGGATGTTTTTCATCCAATACAAAGCAGACTGTGCGCCTGCAATGCCATTTTGCCAATGCCGCCTCTTCCATCCGGCGTATAGGTGCCATAGTTGTTAAGAGAACACTAAGGGCCACACGCGATGTCATTCTTCAAGAAGCTAAAAAACCGTCTATTCAAATCCTCGTCCAAGCTGGAAAAAGGGCTGGATGAAATCGTCGAGGATGGCGGCGAGGAAGAACTGGTTGACGAAGCGCCCGCAGTCGAGGAGCGTCTTCCAGAGCCAGAGCCAGAGCCAGAGCCAGAGCCAGAGCCAGAGCCAG
>CAYYOF010000064.1:0-20089 GCA_964473185.1 uncultured Marinosulfonomonas sp.
AGCAATCGGGTTTTTGGGCCAACAGGGCGGCGCCATAGATCATGCTGCTGCCAATGGCGGTGGATGGATCGGTAGCGATGCGGCTGCTGGCAAACAGGCGGGCGGTGAAAACATCGAGAGTTTGCTGACTGTTGATCGTGGTCCAGCCGACGACCAGATGCTGATCGGCAGGGCCGCTCCATTCATAAATCGCCCATGTCACGGGGGCCGATGGCATCGACAAAAGGGCAGCGCGCACATCAATGTTTTGCAACGCGCCTGCCAGCCCATCCAATTGCAGGCGGTATTCGCGCCTGTCAACCGATCCGGACACATCCAGCCCCAGCGCCAACGCTTGGCGACAATCGGCCAGTGCCGCATTAGTACAGAATATGAACAGAAGGGCGGCGAACCTTACCAATGGCCGGTGCTTTCCATGCTGGCCCAAGGCTCTGCCGGGGCCAGCCGGTCGCCCATTTGCAGCAATTCAACCGAGATATTATCGGGCGAGCGCACAAACGCCATATGCCCGTCGCGTGGCGGACGATTGATGGTCACGCCTGCGTCTTGCAACATTTGGCAGGTGGCATAAATATCCTCGACCTCGTAGGCCAGATGTCCGAAATGGCGGCTGTCGGCGGGCAGACCATCGTCACCATCCCAATTCCAGGTCAGCTCGATCGGGCATTCCTCTTGGCCTTCGGGGGCCATGAAAATCAGGCTGAACCGCCCTTTTTCGCTTTCATATCGGCGGGTTTCTTTTAGGCCCAGCAGCGCAAAAAACGCCATGCTTGCCTTAAGGTCTTTGACGCGGATCATTGTGTGCAGATATTTCAGTTTCATATCAGGTTCTCCCAACGCTTGAGTGATACCTGTAACAGACCCTTGCCGGACTGTGGGCGCAAGGGGCTATTTAGGAAATGCAGGGAACAGATTGTCAAAATGTGGAGCGAAAGCCGATGGAGAGACCATATTCGGTGGTGTCGTAAAGCGAAATATTCGATTGATTACGTGCGGCTGTGACGCTCAGGGTCGGGGCAAATCCGTAGTAGTCGAGCTTGTGAAAAAACAGCGAGACGCCGATTGTGGTTTTGTTATCAGCCCGTAGCACCCCGAAAGATGGCAGATCATAGCGCCGCGCCTCAAGGCCAACAGAATAGGTGGTTTGTGCCCCGAACAACCCGTTTTCCGGGGTCAGGCTGGCCCCGACATTGACGCCGTTTTGCGCGGAAGAGGGCGATGCGGAGGCGGTATCCTGCACCCCGAGGTTCCAGCGCAATACGCTGCCGGATTTGAGCGCCTTGGCCCAGTCTGCGGCCAGCGCAACCTGGGTTGACGAGCGTGTGCTATTGTCTTTACGCCATTGCCGCGTGACCGAAAGGCGGTAGCGGCTGTTGCTGGTGCGGGTGCGGTGGAACGTGCGAGCGACTGTGACACGGCCAAAATCACCCAGCACATCGCCACTATACCAGTTGCGCCCCAACGCCAGATCAAATGCCAGCTGCCCGCGCCCCTGATCAAGGGTCTTTGTTGTGCCCAAAGACGCCTCGGCGGTTAGAAAGGCGTAATCCGATGCATTTTGCCCCGGTGCCTGGCGCTTGGCCTCCGAGGACAGGACATAGCTGCGTGCATCGAGGGAAAACCCAAAGCGCCATTGCCGGTTTGCGGCGGTTTGTTTTTTGTAAACGGTTGAAAATCCGTAAGAAAATTCTACACCCGAAAGGGCGCGCGCATCACCGCTAAGCTCGAACGGCAGGCCACCAATGACAAGGGTGTCGGATTTTGAACCATTGTTGATGTTCGAGGAAGGTCGGGCGCTGAAACGCAGGTTGGTTGTGAACGGGTTCCGGCCCTGAACGTAGCGAAAATCGCGGATGGCTCTTTGTTCGAGGGCCTTGTTCGGGGCCGCCTGGATGGCGCGACGCAGCCAGAATTGCGCCCTTGTGCGTGCTCCTCCGGTTGAAATTGCCTGTGCAGTTACAAGGGAAGCACCATATTTTTCCAAGGGGTTATTGGCCGCTTTCCATGCCCGTTTACCTGCGCTTTCCGCAGGTTTTGAGTTGCCAAGGGCCCGTTCGGATTGGGACAGAACGATAAGTGCCCGAACGTCGCCTGCATCACGGCTAAGCAATCCTAGCGCGACTTCCCGAGCGGCTAGAAATTGGTGGGATAGATATAGACGTTCGGCTAATATCCGAGCTTGGGGGATATCCAAGCGAAGTGGTTCCTGCGCAAATATCGGTACGCCGGTAAGCATGCCAAATACAATGGCGGTACATAACGCCCGAACGATGCTAAGGACGCGTGACATAAGTGTTAGTTGGCCAAGATAAAGACGCCAGTTTCCTTACTGTTTATGCTCGAACCTTCAACCGCAGGTCCGGTTAGAATAATGGCACCAACGACTTCTTCGCCATTTGGTCCAGCAAACATGCCCTCGAATGTGCCGTTTTGCAGTTCTGCTAAGCTACTATCGAATGTTGTAACAGTCCCGCCAGTGAACCGGCCATCTGCGGATATAGTCGAGCCTTCATTCATTACGATTGTCGGCAGTGTGCCGAGAGGGTTTCCATCCACGTCGTAATAGGTGCGATTGTTAATAAAGCCAACTATTGACCCTGTTATATCGAAATCCAGAAGATCGACCAGCAGCTCGGCATCGCCTGAAACCAGTTGCACATCTGCTGATCCGCCCGGGCTATTCTCATCGATCACTCGTATTCCTGCATAGAGCCCAGTATAAACCAGTTCTCCTGTGGCAATTGGCAAAGAATTAGGTTCGGAATTTCGAGCAATCATTGCCCCCCCGTGACCAAATTCTGCATAATCCCCTGTGCCAGCGGCGCCAGCTCTTACATTGCCGGATTCGCGAAACACTGCATAATATTGGAACGCACCGGTTTGTCCAACACTCTGACTTTCGTAAACACCAAAACCGTTGATTGGTCCTGCGCCACCTACTGTTCCTTGCCCATTGTTGAGATAAACTCCATCCACACCATCAAAGGGTAAGTTATTTATGACCAGTTGGTCATTGGCCGCGTCATACACGAGGTTGTTCATATCCCCAGTGTCACCAATATAAACTTCTTGGTCATTGGTCGATCCGCCACCGGGAACGCTACCGCCACCGCCACTTTGATCAACACCTGACCCGCAAGCTGCGAGCGCAAAAAGACAAAGTCCGGCAAAAATAGATTTATACATGATATAGATCACACCCGTTGGTCCCAATTTGCCCTAAAATCCTCATAATGGGGGTAAAAGTCAACTGACGGTTGGGTGGAAATGCGCGATTATATAAAAAACATAGCTAATGTGGCACAGCGGTGTCTGCGGTGCTATATTGTGGTTTTCGGATACACCATCCATATATATAGTCTTTGACGACTCGATCCGTGTGTGATGTCGATTGAAAAGGATGCCAAATGCCGCTGACGCCTGAACAGATTGCCGAAATTGAAGACCAATGCGCCAACCCGCGCCAGACCCTGCGGGCGGTGAGCGAGGGGATGGAGGCGCATTTATATAAGGCGTATGAGGTTCTGGACCACGGGTTTATCCGCGTGATCGACTATATGGGGGATGACGCCGCGATTTGTCAGGCCGCGCGGGTGTCCTATGGCAAGGGCACCAAATCGGTGCAGAACGATGCGGGTTTGATTCGTTATCTGATGCGTCACTGGCACAGCACCCCGTTCGAGATGTGCGAGATAAAGCTGCATGTGAAGCTGCCGGTGTTTGTGGCGCGCCAGTGGATCCGGCACCGCACCGCAAATGTAAATGAATATTCGGCGCGGTATTCGATTCTGGATCGCGAGTTTTATATTCCGGCGTCTGATCAGTTGGCGGCGCAATCGGTGGTCAACAATCAGGGGCGCGGTGTGGCGCTTGAGGGGGAAGAGGCGGCACGGGTTCTGGAGATTCTGAAAACCGATGCCAATCGGGCTTATGACAACTACGAGGCGATGATTTCGGATGACGGACAGCAAGGGTTGGCGCGGGAGTTGGCGCGGATGAACCTGCCGACCAATATTTATACCCAGTGGTATTGGAAGGTGGATTTGCACAACCTGTTCCATTTCCTGCGCCTGCGGGCCGATATGCATGCGCAGTACGAAATCCGCGTTTATGCCGATGCGATTTGCAAGTTGGTGGCCGATTGGGTGCCTGCGGCATACGGTGCGTTTGAGGATTACCGCATGGGCGGCGCAAATCTGAGCGGCAAGGCGATGGAGTGCATTCGCCGGATGTTAAAGGGCGAAGAAGTTACGCAGGAAACATCGGGGATGAGTGTTGGCGAGTGGCGCGAGTTTCAGGGGGAATTGAATGCGCCGGCTTGAGGGGTATTTCCGCCACGACGCGCTGCGCCTTCTGGATAAGAAAAGCGGGTGCATCGGGGTCGAGTTGGGTGTTGCCGCCGGTGGTTATTCCAAACTGATGGTCGAAAGCGGGCTGTTTGATGTGTTCTTTGGCGTCGATATGTATGCCGATGGCCATGACATAAACCAGTATAAACAGGCGCTACGCCGCGTCGGGCTGATGTCACCCTACAAGCTGTTGCGGATGACTTTTGATGAAGCATATGATCTGTTCGAAGACGAGAGCCTCGATTTCATATACATTGATGGCTATGCCCATTCCGGTCAGGAAGGCGGCGATACCATTTATAAATGGGCGCGCAAGGTACGGGTTGGCGGGGTGATCGCGGGAGATGATTACCACGATGACTGGCCATTGGTGCAGCAAGCGGTGGACCGGTTTATTGGTGACAACGGGTTTGAATTGAACCTGACAACCGAGATCGAGCTGGATGCGGATTATTCGGAATATCCCAGTTGGGTGACGGTTAAAACCGCGCCAACCACCCTGTCGGCACCACAGGCGTTGGTGGACGAGGGGAAATCCGCGGCCGCCCGGGTGCATCGCAAACGGGCCCTTGAACGCCGCGCTGTTAATCTGGTTGGTCGTGTGGTCGGGTCGAAACGTTTTGCCCAGCTAAAAGACTGGAACCGAGCCAGAAAACAACGGCACAAGACGCGAAAGTAGTATGTAACGAAACAATCTGTTTCCGCTGGAGAAATTGACTTGGATGTCCATACTGTTATCGTTAACGCGATATCGATAATGATCCTACGCGTGATCAAACCTAGGGGGCTATAATGATTGCAAAAGTAATGATTGCCGCACTTGGTGCGCTTGTTCTTGGGGCCGCACCAACATTGGCTGATGGCCCACGGATTTACCCATATTCAACATCGGCCAACTATTGTCCGACCGGATTGCAGCCCATCACCATTGACGGGGTGATCTGTTGTGGCACGCCGAACCAGTCGGTGAGCTATCAATCGATGAAAGCACATCCTGTGGCTCGCAAAGTGCGGGTGCGTCGCGCAACTTCTGCCCCGACCAGCCGTATTGTTTGCCCCGTGGGCGAAAAAGGCTGCTATTCGGAATAGAGGTGCTTTGACAAAAAAACATCCTGCTGCCATTGGCGCATTCGAGGATTGCCGCGTGGGCGGGGCGAACCTGAGCGGCAAGGCGATGGAGTGCATTCGCCGGATGCTGAAGGGCGAAGAGGTGACGCAGGAAACGTCGGGGATGAATGCAGGCGAGTGGCGTGAGTTTCAGGGGGAATTAGAAAGAAGATGATGGGACATAAATTATTCAGAATAGCGTTGTTTTCAGGCTTGCTGGGATTGTCGGCCTGTGCCGTGCCGGACGAAAGCAAACGAACTGGTGCAAATATTGCCCAGCACACTATCGTTGATACGATTCCTCTGGGGATTCTTAGTGGGGAGCAACAGTTTACTGGAATTATTGTTTATGGTGACAAAGGTTATACAGGTTTAGTTGGGAATATAAATTATCCGAGCATAAGTGTTGATGGTCAGCCGGTTTCAAAGTGTGAAAAACGCCGGGCAATGATGATTCCACTAGTGCCTGGCCAACATCAAATCATCGCACGATCTGAAAACAAGGTTGTTCATAACGTATCACTAAAACAAGGTGATATAGCCTATTTCAGGTGCAACTTTTGGCGTATAGGGGGGATTATGTTCCCGCCCGCAGTTCTTGATCCAGCAACGGCAGAGCAAGCACAAGAAATCGTCAACAGATAAAATCCGATCCCAAAAAAACACCCCGCAGCCATATAGGCAACGGGGTGTTTCAAGTCTAATAGGGTGCGGATTATCCCGCAGCCAATTTAGTCAATCAGTGTGATCGCGCCTGCGGACTGACGGCCATCACGGCCCTCTTCCAGCTCGAATTCAACTTTTTGGTTGTCAGCAAGGCCAGTCAGACCAGCGCGCTCAACAGCCGAGATGTGTACAAACACGTCTTTGCCGCCGTCGTCAGGTGCGACGAAGCCGAAACCTTTAGTAGTGTTAAACCATTTTACGGTGCCAGTAGCCATTCCGTATCTCCTTAAGTAGTATGACCGCCCGCGTTATGCAGCGGCTTGGTGCAGCAGTCTTTTAACATCGTCCGGCTGCTTTAGATAAGGAGGCGGGTAGAATAAGAATAGCGTCACAGGGCACACATGGGGCCATTCGCGTAACAATACAAGCTTTTCTTTTAGGATATATGATTTGCGGCGGGTTTGTGCGCACGCCTAAACGTGGCCCGCGCGGGCAGGCCACGTTGATTTCACTCGCACTACTGACGGTTTTAGTCGACCAGTTTCAGCTCGCCGGCGCTGGCACGGCCGTCGCGCCCTTCAACCATTTCATACTCGATCTTCTGATCATCAGCGAGGCCAGTCATGCCTGCTGCCTCGACCGCCGAGATATGCACAAATACATCATTGCCGCCATCATCGGGTGCAATAAACCCAAAACCTTTAGTCGTATTAAACCATTTTACGGTGCCATTTGCCATCCGTTCTCTCCGTCGTTTAACCCCCCGACAGCGAAATTACTGCAGGGTCGTGCAGCCAGTTCTCCAGTCTATCGGCTGCCCCCAATTACAGGACGGTCGTCAAGAAACCTGTTGTCACAGCCAAAACCGTAGGGTGATTTTGGCAAAAGGCAAGAAAAATACGCTCGCGCTCAGCAATGCTCCGCTTATAGTGATCGGGAAAATTGTGAGGGTAAAATGAAAATATACGGGCTAAAAAACTGTGATACATGCCGCCGTGCGCTGAAGGCGTTAAAGGCGGCAGGGCATGAGGCGGAACTGGTTGATGTGCGAAAGGACGGGTTGATTGCCGAGGAGCTGGAGCGCTTTTTTGTGGTGTTCGGGCAGGATCTGGTGAACCGGCGCTCGACCACATGGCGCAAACTGAGCGAGGAGGAACGCGAAGGCAAACCCGTGGCGTTGATGTTAGCGCACCCGAGTCTAATGAAGCGGCCGGTAATATTGGAAGAGGGCGGGTTGCTGACCCTTGGATGGGGTAAGGACGAGCAGAAACATTGGGGGATTAGTGATGCGTAATGCGGCTTTGGTATTGGGGATAATTGGTGGGCTGATCGGTATGATCGTCGGGTTTTTTAGTTTCGGTTATACCGAATTTGTCGATTGGGCCGGTAAGGAAATACCGGATACGTTCGAGCAGGTCGAGAATGTCGGGGTGATCAAGTTTATGAGCCTGTTTGCGCCACTATTGGCGATTGCGGGCGGGGCGATGGCGCGATCAAGGGCGATGATCGGTGGTGGCATGATGTTGGCGTCGGCGGCTGGGATGTATTATGCGTTTCATTTCAATGCGTTCACCATGTTCCCGATTGCGATGTGCGCGTTGGGCGGGGTGTTGGCGTTGGCCGCAACCAAGCCCGATGAACATTGAGGAATTGCGCCGCCCCCTGCGGGGGCGTGCGCCGTAGCCTCCGGCGGAGGTATTTAAGGCAAGAAGAAAGGGTTAGGTGTTGCGCTGTATCAGGCGGTCCAATGACAGGGGGCCGGCGCCGCGCACCACGAGGATCAATAGCACAGTGACCCAGAACAGTCGTTGATCCATGATCACGCCGTCCGATATCCGGTCAAACCAGACGCCGTATTTTTCCGCCATGTGGCCGTAGATGTCGGTCAGGCTTTGAACGATAATAAAGCCAATCATACCAAGGGCGGCCAGACGGGTGAACAGCCCGATCAGGATCAGCAGTGGCAGGACAAATTCGGCCCATGTTCCGGTAAGTGAAATGAACCACTGGAAGGTGGACATGGCCTCATCGTCATAGCCTGCGGCCTCGAATGCGCGCGGGAATATCTGGCCATAGGCGCGGCTGATATCAAAGAAGCCAAAGAGACCTTCGCCGATTTTCAGACGAGCCGAGTTCCAGAAATAGATCAGCAATGTGGCGGTAAAGGTAAAGCGGGCCAGAGTGGGTAAGAACCACGGGCCAAGCATGTTTTCAAGTTTCCCGAATATTGAATTATGTAGTGAAATCAGCGCGTTCATTTTGGTGTCCCTTCAGTTGTTTTTATAATTGCGGCCTTTGATAACAAGAGGCCGAGAATTTCGGTCAGATCAAAATCACCGGTGGCGATGGTCGCGGCTTTATCGGCCTCGCCCAGTGTTGCACCTTTTATCAGGGTTGCGATAAACGCACCGCCGCCCGGGGGCAGGGCCGTGACTTCGGGGTCATATTCGGGGCGGGTGATCAGCACGTCTTCGGCCTGCATTTCGGGCTTCGGCGCATCAGAGTTGGTGTTGGCATGGTACAGGGCGGCGGCGGGCCAGTTCGAGCGGATCAGATGCACTGATGGGGCCAGATGCAAGCGGGTGGTCAGCAGTGCGTCGGGGGCGATGGATTGCAGGATTTGCGGATCAATCGCGGCCGTATCAGCGGCGTGATAGCTGCGACATAGGGCCAGTTCAACGCGGGCGACGTCGGGCAGATACCCCAGATGGGCAACTGGCGGGAAGCTGTCGAGAAAGGCGGGCATGTCGGCGCCGTAAAACATCAACATCGGGCTGGTAGGTTGGTGTTGGCGCAAAAACACACCGGCCATTGCGGTAAAGAATTCATTGCCTACCAGTTTGCGGATCACGGGGAATGTGACCTCTAATGCCTCGGACAGGCTGACCGCGACGTTGTTGCGGTAGACGGAAAACCGTTTTCCAGCGGGTGCGCCCTCATAGTTGCACAGACCATCGGGCACGGGCAAATCAGCGTTAAGGATTGCCTTGGTGAATTCATTTTGCGTGACGGTCATGCTGCGATTTTGTCCAGAATTTGCGCGGCGCGGGTGGCCTCGGCGGCCAGTTCCGGCCACTCGGGCACGTTGGCGTCCCATTCGATCAGGGCAGGGCGCGGGCCGGATTTTCCTAAGGTGTAGTCAAACAGTGCCCAGACCGAATCGACCACTTCGCGCCCGTGGCTGTCGATCAACAGCAGATCACCGGCATCGTCCATGTCTTCGTCATGGCCGCCAAGGTGGAATTCGCCAACATGTTCCAGTGGGAAGCTATCGATATACCCAATGGCGCTGGTTTTCTGGTTGGTGGCCGAGATGAACACGTTGTTGATATCAAGCAGCAACCCGCAGCCGGTGCGCTCTACCACTTCGGCCAGAAAATCGACCTCGGACAGGGTGGATTCAGCAAACGCCAGATAGGAAGACGGGTTTTCCAGCAGCATTTTGCGCCCCAGAACATCCTGCACCTGCGCCACATGATCGGCAACGCAGGTCACTGTTTCTTCGGTGTAGGGCAGCGCGATAAGGTCGTTCAGGTAGTGGCCCTCGTGGGTGGACCATGCCAGATGTTCGGAAAACGATGCGGGGTTCAGCCAGTCGCACAGGTGTTTCAGGCGTTTTAAATGATTCACGTCCAAGGGGTCTTTGCCGCCGATCGACAGGCCAACGCCATGCACTGATATCGGAAATTTTTCGGCCAGATGGCGCAGTTGGGCCAGCGGACGTCCGCCATCGCCCATGTAGTTTTCGGCGTGGATTTCCAGCCACTCGACCGGACTGGCATTTTGCATGATTGCCGTGAAATGTTGCGGTTTATATCCAACGCCGGGGCGGTTTGGCAGGGTTCTGAACTTTGCGGGAGAGGTGTCGTGCATTGGGAAACCCTGTTTTAGGTAGAAAAATGGCGCCCCTGCAGTTTGTGCAAGGACGCCAGATTAGCATATTAGGCAGGGATGTCGCGGTCCAGCTCTTCCATGGAACCCATGCGGCCCTCTGGCAGCTCGATGCTGGCGCAAGTGCCGGCAGGAACCAGCGTGAATGCGTTGCCTTGGTAATCAACTGTCGATGTGCCTGCGCATGTTGTGCCAGCGCCTGCTTTACAGTCATTTGCACCAGCCAGCGAAACGCCGTAGCATTTTTCTTTGGCAGCAGCGGCAGCTGGAACGGTGGATGTGGCGGTCAGGGCAGCAGCAAGAGCGCCAGCAACGGCGAGCGATTTAACGTGGTATGACATATGAGATGATCCTTAGGTTACGTTTCCATGTGCCGCTGTTTGCGACATAGGGAAACATAAGGGGTGGGCATCTGTGCAAGCCATTCACATCGGCGTGTGTCACGGGCGCGTTATGACATATCAGGGGAATTACGCAGGTTTACGCCAAAAAATGCAAAAACCCGCCCTCCCGCGCTGGAATGTTACAGTGCGGAGGGGCGGAATGTTACAGTTTTAGGCAATATCGGGCGCAAGCGCTTCTTGCGTCAGGGATGTTACAGCCTCTTCCAGCGATATGACTGTTGTGCGCTTGTCGCCCAGACGGCGCACGGACACGGTGCGCTCCTCGACCTCGCGCATGCCGATGGCCAGAATGACCGGCACCTTGCCTAATGAGTGCTCGCGGACCTTATAGTTGATCTTCTCGTTGCGTACGTCGGCCTCGGCGCGGATACCTTTGGCGCGCAGCTCAGTGACCACCTCTTGCACGTATTCGTCAGCATCCGAAACGATTGCGGCAACCACCACTTGGCGCGGGGCCAGCCACAGCGGGAATTTTCCGGCGTAGTTTTCGATCAGAATGCCCAAGAAGCGCTCGAATGATCCAAGCGTGGCGCGGTGCAACATGACGGGTGTGTGTTTGGCCCCGTCCTCGCCGACATATTCCGCATCCAGCCGCTCAGGCAGCACGAAATCGGCTTGCAATGTGCCCAGCTGCCATTCGCGGCCAATCGCGTCGGTCAGTTTGAAATCCAGTTTCGGGCCGTAAAACGCGCCCTCGCCGGGGTCGGTCTCGTATGGATGTCCCAACGCCTTGATCGCGCCCTCTAACGCTGCTTCGGCGCGGTCCCAAACTTCGTCCGATCCGGCACGGACCTCGGGGCGGGTGGAGAACATGATTTTGAAATCGGCAAAACCAAGGTCCGCATAGACCCGCGTTAGCAGTTTGATGAACTTTTCGGTCTCGGAGGCAATCTGATCCTCGGTGCAGAAAATATGCGCGTCATCTTGGGTAAAGCCGCGCACCCGCATCAAGCCATGCATCGAGCCCGAGGATTCATAGCGGTGGCACGAGCCGAATTCGGCCAGACGCAGCGGCAGATCACGGTAGGATTTCATGCCCTGATTATAGACCTGAACGTGACACGGACAGTTCATCGGCTTCAGCGCGTTGGTGCGTTTTTCATTGGCGTGTTCATCATCAATTTCGGTGGTGAACATGTTCTCGCGGTATTTTTCCCAATGACCCGAGGCTTCCCACAGTTTGCGGTCCACCACCATCGGGGTGTTGATTTCTAGGTAGCCGTCATCGTTTTGGCGACGACGCATGTAATCTTGCAAAGTGCGATACAAGGTCCAGCCGTTCGGGTGCCAGAACACCATGCCCGGCGCTTCTTCTTGCAGGTGGAACAGGTCCATCTCGCGGCCCAGTTTGCGGTGGTCACGCTTTTCGGCCTCTTCCAGCATGAACATGTGCTTTTTCAAATCGTTCTTGTTCTGGAACGCCACACCATAGATGCGCTGCAACATGGGGCGGTCGCTATCGCCCCGCCAATAGGCTCCGGCAATCGACATCAGTTTGAAGGCATCACCCTGCACTTGCCCAGTGTGCTGCAAGTGTGGTCCGCGACACAGGTCTTGCCACTCACCATGCCAATACATCCGCAAAGGCTCGTCGCCTGGAATGCTATCAATCAGCTCGACTTTATAAGGCTCGTCATTGTCCTTATAGAACTGCACGGCGCGCGCGCGGTCCCAGATTTCAGTGCGCACGGCGTCACGCTTGTTGATGATTTCCTTCATCTTTTTCTCGATCACGCCCAGATCTTCGGGGGTGAAATGTTCCTTGCGGTCAAAATCGTAATACCAGCCGTTTTCGATCACAGGGCCGATGGTGACTTTGGTGTCAGGCCAGAGTTCCTGCACCGCGCGGGCCATGATGTGGGCGCAGTCGTGACGGATCAGTTCCAACGCGGGTTCTGCATCTTTCATCGTGTTGATGGCGATGCTGGAATCCTCGTTAATCGGCCATTGCATATCCCAATGGGTGCCGTTCACTGTGGCGGAAATGGCCTTTTTGCCCAGTGAATTGGAAATACCACTGGCGATTTCGCCGGCTGTAATACCAGCGTCAAAGTCGCGTTTATTACCATCAGGAAAAGTGAGTTGGATTTGGGCCATTTTGGCGCTCCTCGTCAGTTTGGCGCCTACCAAGCGCCCGGTTGCGGGTTATGTTCGGAAACGTTTTGCCGCGAGGCGCGGGCATTGTCAACGTTTTAGGCGCTGACGGTATTGCGAGGGCGACAAACCCGTGTGGCGTTTGAACAGTTTGCGGAATGCGTTGGCATTTTCATACCCGACAGCATAGGAAATCTGGTCAATTGCGGCTGGCGTGTTTTCCAGTGCGCGTTGGGCGGACTGGATGCGCAGGTGTTGCACATAGGCCAGTGGCGTGTGGCCGGTTGCACGTTCGAACCGGCGCAAGAAGGTGCGTTCCGTCAGGGCGACGGTGCGGGCCAACTCGGAAATGCGGATCGGGGCGGTGAAAGTGCGCTCGATCAGGAATTGCGCCTGCTCTATCGGGGTGTCGCCGTGGTTTATCGGCGGATTGAAGGCGCGGTAATAGCGTTGCTCGCGCCGCCCTGTGTCGACCACAAAATGCCGCCCGACCTCGCGCATCACAGTAAGGCTTGCGAGGCGTGCGATCAGCTCCAGCGCCAGATCGACCCATGACAGCAGGCCACCAGCGGTGATCACCCGCCCGTCGCTGATCAGGATTTCATCCGCGTCGACATTGGCATCGGGGATGTGCGCTTGCAGTTCCTGCTCCAGCGCCCAGTGTGTGGTGACGCGGTGCTGGTCCAGCACGCCCGCCGCGCCCAGATAAAACGCCCCCGCACAGGCCGAAGCCATGATGCAATCGGCAGGCAGTTTGCGCAGCCAATCTAGCACGGACCGCTGTGGGTTCAGGTATTGGTCGTTGCCAAAAGCGGGCGGCAGGATCACGGCGTTGGGCGGGGTGGTTGGCAGATTGTCCGCCGTGACCACAGTCAGGGTGATCGGTGCCATGCCGTCGCGTTTATGCAGGCGGGCGACGTGGGTGAACAATTCTTGCAAGCCCGCAACTGCCGCCAGCGACGCGCCGGGATAGTCCAGAAGGATCAGGTTTATTGGTTGGTCGTTCATATGTCCGAAGTGGAGTGATTTATGTCAAATATGACACTAGCGCAAAATGGCCTCGCAACGCAAGTTGGTTTTAGGATCAATTTTTAGGAGTAAAAACAATGACAACGCAGGCTTTGTTGATTGTCGACATGCAGAACGACTATTTCGACGGTGGCAAGTTCCCCTTGTCGGGTACCGATGCAGCGGCGGCAAAATCGGCTGAAATCCTTGCGGCGTTTCGCGGTGCAGGCAAGCCGGTGATCCACATTCGCCACGAAATCCTGCGCAAACCCGCGCCGTTCTTCGAGGTGGGGACGCAGGGTGCAGAAATCCATTCGTCGGTTACGCCAGCGAATGATGAGGCGGTGATCACCAAGAGTTTTCCCAACAGTTTTCGGGACACCGATTTGCAAGATCAGCTACAGGCGCTGGGCATCACCGATCTGGTGATCATCGGCGCGATGAGTCATTTTTGCATTGATGCCACCACCCGCGCCGCCTGTGATCTGGGCTACATATGCACCGTCGCCCATGACGCCTGCGCCACCCGTGATCTGGAATTCGACGGGGTCGAGGTGCCCGCCGCCCAAGTGCACGCGGGGTTCATGGCAGCATTGGCGATGGGATACGGTGCGATTTTGCCGACCGATCAGGTGATTGCCGGATTGTCTGATTAAGCGCGTCGCGGTATGGTCCCCTGTAGTAAACTGGGGGCCAATGCCGTGACAAAACCAAACTATCTGGATTGCGCAAACGGGCGACGCATTGTCTATCACCAAACCACAGGGCGCGGCCCCGGTGTGGTGTTTCTGGGCGGGTTCAAATCCGACATGGAGGGCACCAAGGCCATTCATCTGGAGGGTTGGGCGCGCGCACAGGGCCGTGCGTTTCTGCGGCTGGATTATTCGGGGCACGGCCAGTCATCGGGCGAATTCACTGATGGCAGCATTGGCGAATGGGCGGCGGACGCGCAGGCGGCTATTATAGCATTGTGCGAGGGGCGCCAAGTGTTGGTTGGCTCCAGCATGGGCGGCTGGATTGCGCTGTTGTTGGCCAAACGTATGCCGGAACGCATTGCAGGGCTGGTTGGCATCGCGGCGGCGCCGGATTTTACCGAAAACAGCATGTGGGCCGGGTTTTCGGACGCGCAAAAGTTGCGTCTGGCTGAAACGGGGCAGGTGGCCCTGCCATCGGATTATGGCGAGCCCTATATCATTACCAAGAAGCTGATCGAGGATGGGCGCAAGCAACTGGTGTTGCGTGACCCGTTGGCGTTGCCGTTTCCCGTGCGCCTGTTGCAAGGCACGGCGGATGAGGATGTAGAGGTGTCAGTGGCGCTACGCCTGTTGGAACATGCGGCTGGAGATGACATCCAGTTGACGCTGGTCAAGGGGGCGGATCACCGGTTTTCCACGCCGGAGTGTCTGGCGTTGGTAGAGAGTGCCGTGGTGGATGTGCTGACAAAAGGAGAATGAAATGGAGCAACGGGTAAGTCTGATTACATTGGGTGTCGCCGATATGGACGCGGCGGTGGGTTTTTATCAGGCGCTGGGTTGGGCGAAGGTAGACAGCCCCGACGGGGTGGCTGCGTTTGATCTGATCGGGCAGGCACTGGGTCTATATCCTAGGGCTAAGCTGGCTGAGGATTTGGGCATGGATGCAGCGGATATCGGCGGGTTTTCAGGGATGACGCTGGGCTATAACGTGGCAACCAAGGAAGAGGTTGCGCCATTGCTGGAGCGCGTAACAGCTGCCGGTGGGCGGGTTGTGAAACCGGCGCAGGATGTATTCTGGGGCGGGCATCACGGCTATTTTGCCGACCTTGATGGCCATATCTGGGAGGTCGCGCATAACCCGTTCTCGGCGCTTGGGCCTGACGGGGAATTTCGCTGGCTCGGATATTAATCGGGCGATTTTCGCGCATGGCCATAGGCAAAGGCAGGGCAATAGCGTAGCTTGCCCAAAACAATATCGAGCGAGTGAATTGACATGGCCGAGCCCCTGCTGCTGATCCCCGGAATGATGTGTGACGCGCGGCTATACACGCCCCAGATTACCGAGTTTTCAGCCGAACGTGCGGTTCACATCGCATCGGTCACCAAATGTGAAACGATCGAGGAAATGGCGCAGGCGGTGCTGGATGCAGCCCCTGCACATTTCGCGCTTGCGGGCCTGTCGATGGGCGGGATTATCGCGATGGAAGTGCTGCGACGCGCACCGGAACGGGTGACGCGGGTGGCCTTGATGGACACGAATTCACAATCCGAAACACCAGCCGTTGCCGCCGCCCGCGAGCCACAGATCGTTGGGGTTATGGCGGGGCGTCTGGCCGAGGTGATGACAGATGTGATGCGGCCCGAATATTTGGCGGCGGGGCCGTATAGGGCCGAAATATTGGCCCTGATGCAGGATATGGCGATGGCGTTGGGCGAAGGCGAATTCGTGCGCCAGTCCCGCGCCCTGCAACGCCGTCAGGACCAGCAAAAAACCCTGCGCAAAATCCGCATGCCGACGTTGGTGCTTTGCGGTGCCGAGGATAAACTGACCCTGCCGCGCCGCCATGAATTTATGTCCGAACTGATCCCCTATGCGACTTTGCGCATAATCGAGGGCGCGGGCCATGTGCCAACACTGGAAGCGCCCATAGCCACGAATGCGGCCCTGCGTGAATGGCTGGAAGCGCCGCTTGTGTTGCGCTAAGGTTGTCCCATTCTAGGGGCATGCCCGCAGATATAGATGAAAGTGATTGTTAGATGGTTGCAACCACAGGCCGTATAACCCTTTGGGGAATAGAGGTTTTTATCGCCACGGCGGATGAAGGTTCGATTTCCGTTGCGGCCCGCAGGCTCGAGGCAAGCCCCTCGGCGGTCAGCCAGCAGTTGACCAATCTGGAAACGGCGCTGGGCACAACGCTGCTAAATCGCGCAACCAGACCCGTGTCGCTCACCCCGTCGGGCGAGATGTTTCGAAAACGTGCGCAACTGATCCTGAACGAAGCAACCCAAGCGCAAGCCGAATTGGCGAATTCGGATATGTCAGCCCTGACGCGATTTCGCCTTGGCATGATCGAGGATTTCGATGCCGATGTGACACCGCGCCTGTTGTCGGATATGTCGGACACCCTGACCGGTTGCCAGTTCCTGCTGGAAACAGGGGCCAGCCACCGGTTGTTCGATTTGCTGGACAGCCGTGCGCTGGATGTAATTGTGGCCGCCGATATGGGGGCTACTGCCGACTGGATGGAAGTGCATCCGCTGCTGGTCGAGCCGTTTGTTGCCGCCGTGCCAAAGGGGGCGGTGAATGCAGGGCAGGATGTTCTGACACAGCTAAAATCGCTGCCGCTGATTCAGTACACCCAGCGCCACCATATGGGCCGCCAGATCGCGGCGCATCTGGCGCGGCAAAACCTGACCCTGTCACATCGGTTTGAACTGGACAGCTATCATGCGATCATGGCGATGGTGGCGGCCAGGGCAGGCTGGACCATTTTAACACCGCTTGGCTATTTGCGGGCGCGCCGGTTCCACGATGCGGTCGAGATGATTGAGCTGCCGTTTGATCCACTGACCCGCAGTATATCCCTGACCGCGCGGCGCGATGTGTTGCAGGATATGCCGCAGGACGTGGCGGCGCGGCTTCGTTTGCTGTTGCAGGAAATGATCGTTGATCCGGCAATCAAGGCCCTGCCGTGGATCGCCAAGGACTTGCGGGTGCTCTAGGTTTCTTTCGTTTCTTTTTCGCTCAAATATCCTCGCCGAAGGCTAAATGCGCTTTGGCCCGCAGGGTCAAAGCGCTTGGGGTGACGCGCGTAGCGCGGCACAACCCCTGTTAAGCCTAAGCGACGGCGCGTGTTTCTTTCTTCACAATATCTGCCGCCTCTGTCAGCGCATTTGCGATATAATCCAGATCATCGCGCTGCAAGCGTGCAGGCAGGCGCACATCACAGGCCCGCATCAACATGGCGCGGGTTTTGGGCAATTCCGGCGTATAACCGATGAATTTCCAGTTCCAGAAGGCCCGTGCGTTGTCTTGTGATAGACCGAAAACCTGCACCGAAACGCCGCGGGCTTTGGCCTCGGTCGCAAAGGCGAGGGTTTCTTCATCGCTAAACCCGTCCAGATTAAACTGGATTGAATCAGGCGCACGGCTTTCCGGCACCAGCGCATCGGGCACGGTGATAAACGGTGACGTGTTCAGCAAATCCGCCACATAATCATGGTTAGATAGCCCGTCACGTACCCGCCGCTTCACCTCGGCGATTTGCGGCCGGATCACCGCAGCTGACAGGTTCTGCATGCGCAGGTTATAGAGCGGCAGTTGGTTTTGCCAAAACTCGAACCGGTCATGCACTACGGGATGTTTCTTCCAGTTATGCTCGTATGCGCCGGACATGATGATGGCTTGTGCGATCAGATCCGCATCATCGGTGATCAGAATACCGCCTTCGCCCGCGTTGATCAGTTTATAGGACTGGAATGAAAAGCAGCCGATTTTGCCAATGGTGCCGATATTCTTCCCGTCCCATGTGGTGCCCAATGAGTGCGCCGCATCCTCGATCACCGGAATGTCGCGTGCATCGCAAAGCGCCATGATCGCGTCCATGTCGGATGTGTGCCCGCGCATGTGGCTGATGATCACCGCCTTGATGTCATTGTCCAGACGGGCCGTAAAATCGGCCATATCTACACGGTAATTATCGCTAACTTCGACCAGAATGGGCTGGCATTCGGCGTGAACCACGGCGGATGGCACGGCGGCGAATGTGAAGGCGGGGATCAGCACTTTGGCGTCACGCGGCAGTCGCAATGCCTTTAGCGACAGGAACAGGGCGGCGGAACAGGACGACACAGCTAACGCGAATTTTGCGCCTAATAGTTCGGCAAACTCGGCCTCTAGCAAGGCAACAGGCGATGCTTCGGCTGATGTATAGCGAAACAAATCACCGCTTTGCAGCATCCGGTCAATTTCGGCGCGGGCCTCGGCGGGGATGGGTTCTGCGTCATAGACGTTCGGGGCTTGTGACATAGTTTCGCCTTTCCTGAATGTATCTTTCAGGAAAACTGTAAACGACTTGACCAAATATGCAAATAGTTAATAACCGGATCGGCGATTATATTCCCAACCGGTCGCGCAGGGAAAACCATGTCATTGCCAGTGTCAGGACCGGGGTCGAGAACATTCGCCCACCAGGGAATGGCATAACGGGGACGCGGGACAGGACGTCGAACTGTTCGGATTGTCCTGCGATGGTTTGGGCGATGATTTTGCCAGCTAATGATGCCAACGCTACCCCGTGGCCGGAATACCCCGCTGCGGTCAGGATGTTGGGCGCAACACGGGCAAAATAGGGCATGCGGCTGGTGGTGATGCCCAAAGTGCCGCCCCAAGCATAGTCGATTTTCACGCCTTTTAGTTGTGGATAAAGTGCTTCGAGCGGTTTACGGACCTTGGCCGCGATGTCGGTCGGGAATTTGACGCCGTAACTTTCGCCGCCGCCAAACAGCAGGCGACCATCATCCGATAGGCGGTAATAATTCAGCACGAATTTGCTATCGTAAACGCAGATATCGCGGGCCAGAACTTGTGCTGCGCGGTCCCCCAAGGGTTCGGTCGCAACCATATAGTTGTTGATCGGCATCACGCGGGCGGCGGTTTTACGGTGCAAATTGCTGGAATACCCGTTACAGGCCAGCACCACATGATCGGCGATCACGCGGCCTTGTTCGGTCTGGACAACGGTTTTATCTGTCGCTGTCCGACCCTGTTTGATGTGGTGAACGTAAGCGCCCTCGAAAATCTGCGCGCCTGCCGCTGCGGCCCCACGGGCCAATCCAAGGGCGTAGTTCAGGGGGTGCAGATGGCCGCCATTACTGTCCAGCACCATGCCATAATATTGATCGGTACCGATGATGTTCGCGGTGGCGGACCTGTCCAGATACTCAGCCTCGAAATCATAGTTCGCCGCCAGATATTCATAGTCACGCTGGCCCGCATCTGCTTCTTTTTGGCTGAAATAAGCCGAGGCATGGCCGGGTTTGAACAGGGCATCCGGCGCGTGTTTGGCCGCCAGATCGCGGGTGATTTTGATCGATTGCTCGGCGATGTCCCACAGCAATCTGGCATCCGGTTTGCCCAGCTTTTTCTCAAGGCTGGGTTGGCCCATATTATGTCCGTGCCCCACCTGACCGCCATTGCGACCTGATGCACCAAAGCCAACGCGCTGTGCTTCCAGCACCACCACGCTATAGCCCTGCTCGGCCAGATGCAGCGCCGTCGACAGGCCGGTGTATCCTGCACCAACCACGCAGACATCGGCGGTGATTTCGCCCTTTAGGGTCGGGAAGGGGTCCAGTGGAGTGGCCGTGGCGGCATACCAGCTATCGGGATGCTGTCCGTTTTTGTCGTTTGAAAACAGCAGGTTCATACGTTTAACAGCAGGTGTTCACGCTCCCACGGGGAAATGACCTGTAGGAATTCGTCAATTTCGGCCTCTTTCACCATCTGGTAGACGCGGCAAAATTTCGGGCCCAGAACCTTGTGCATATCCTCGGCGGCGCCGAACTGTTCCAGCGCTGTGTGCAGATCGCGCGG
>CAYYOF010000065.1:0-19543 GCA_964473185.1 uncultured Marinosulfonomonas sp.
GCTGCGACGGTCGCAGGCCTTGTGCGCGGGTTTTCCGGATTTGGCACGGCGATGGTGTATCTGCCTGTGGCGGGGCAAATCCTGACCCCGTTCGAGGCGCTGACCACCCTGTTGATCATGGATTTGATAGGCCCGTTGCCTAACATTCCGCGCGCCATACGCACAGGCCATCCGGCGGACATTATGCGCTTGTCGCTGGGCACGCTGGTGGCTTTGCCGCTGGGGGTGCTGGTGCTGGGCCTGATCGCGCCCGAGGTGTTTCGTTACGGGGTGTCGCTTGTCTCGATCCTGTTGCTGGTGCTGCTGATTGGCGGGTTTCGTTATCAGGGGGCGCTAAAGCCGCCAATGGTCTATGGCGCGGGCGGGTTGGGTGGGTTCCTCGCCGGAAGCGTCGGGTTGCCGGGGCCGCCGGTGATTATGCTCTATATGGCCAGTCCGCACCCCAGCGCCGTGATCCGCGCCAATATCATGGTCTATCTTCTGCTGTGTGATCTGATGATGATCGGGGTGCTGCATTTGAACGGGTATCTGGTGGGTTCGGCGGTGGTTTTAGGCGCATTGCTGACCTTGCCCTATCTGGCGGCGAATATGCTGGGTGGCTGGCTGTTTCGCCCCGGGTATGAGCGGGTCTATCGCGCGGTTGCCTATTTCATTATCGCTGCATCGGCATTAAACGGGTTGCCATTGTTTGATTAGAGCGAAACCAATCTAATCGGCAAACAAGTATTTACCTTGAAGCCCGAGACAGCGTTAACGATAGTTAATGCGTTCGGGGTTCAAAGGTGAATTCAATTGGATTGGTTTCGCTCAAGGAGACGCACATGCAATTCACCGAGGTTGAATTCAAAGATACCATGCCGATTGACGGCTATGGTCCGGGTTTTTTCCGTGTCGGCGGCAAGGTATTCGAGGGGGCGGTGCTGGTATTACCAAACTCTGTCACTGCCTGGGGCGGGTACGGGGATGCGGCGGCGTTGTTGGCGCTAAAGGTCGATGTGCTGTTTATTGGCACAGGGCCCGAGACCGCGCATATCCCGAAACCCCTTCGAGAAGCCTTGGAGGCGGCCGGTATCGGGGTGGAGCCGATGGCCAGTCCTGCGGCGTGCCGGACCTATAATGTGGTGCTGGCTGAAGGGCGGCGAATTGCGGCGGCTTTGTTGCCTGTCTAGAGCATTGTGCCAAAGAGATTGTATGCCTGCGGCGCGGATATTTAGAGAACAATGATGGGGCGCTGATTTGCCGCTTTTCGAGGTGGGCGCATTGGGGTATTCGAGTGATATGGAATTGATGAAAGTTACCAATCTGGCCTGCGCGCGCGGCGGTGTTGCTGTGCTTGATCGGGTGGGTTTCACCCTGGCGGCGGGGCAGGTTTTACTGCTGCGCGGGCCAAACGGGATTGGTAAAACTACGTTGTTGCGCACCTTGGCGGGGTTGCAGCCAGCCCTTGAGGGCGAAGTGGTGGCAGCCCCCGATGCGATCACATACGGAGCGCATGCGGACGGGTTGAAAACGACTCTGACGGTGAGTGAGAATTTGAAGTTCTGGGCACAGGTTTACGGCGTGGCTGATATTGCCCCGGCGCTTGCGGCTTTCAACCTTGAGGATTTGGCAAGCCGCGCGGCGCATAACCTGTCGGCAGGACAAAAGCGCCGTCTGGGGTTGGCGCGTTTGTTGGTGACAGGGCGCAAGATTTGGGCGTTGGACGAACCCACAGTTTCGCTGGATGTGGCCAGTGTGGCGCTGTTTGCCGATGCGGTGCGGGCGCATTGTGAGGGCGGGGGCGCGGCGCTGATTGCCACCCATATTGATCTGGGGATCAAGGCCGATGTGCTGGACCTGACAGGCAACAAGGCCCGCCCGCGTGATCTGGCCGGATTTGATGAGGCGTTCGAATGATTGCGATTCTGATCCGTGATATGCGTCTGGCGATGCGGGCAGGGGGCGGCTTTGGTCTGGGTCTGGCATTTTTCCTGATCGTGGTGGTGTTGGTGCCGTTTGGTGTTGGGCCGCAAAGTGCGCTGCTGGCTAAAATCGCGCCGGGCATTCTGTGGGTCGGGGCGTTGCTGGCGTGCCTTTTGTCACTGGACCGCATTTTCGCGCTGGATTTCGAGGATGGATCGCTTGACCTGTTGGCAACAGCCCCCGTGCCGCTGGAGGGAGTGGTGGCGATGAAAGCCTTGGCCCATTGGCTGACCACCGGATTGCCGCTGACCATTGCCGCGCCGTTTTTGGGGGTGTTGCTGAACATGCCGACAGCCGGTTTCGGCTGGCTGGTGGCGACATTGGCGATTGGCACACCGGCGCTGTCGTTCATTGGCGCATTCGGTGCGGCGCTGACGGTGGGATTGAAACGCGGCGGGCTATTGCTGTCATTACTGGTGCTGCCGCTTTATGTGCCAACGTTGATTTTCGGGGCCGAAGCGTTGCGCCGCGGGGCGGAAGGGTTCGACAATACAACCCCGCTGTTAATGCTGGCCGGAATCACCGCTGGGGTGGTGGCGCTGCTTCCATTTGTAGCGGCTGCAACCATACGCATCAATTTGCGTTGAGCCCGGCAACGGGGTATTCGTAGCCGTGAAATTTAACGTATAAGGTCGCCCGATGTCGCTCTGGGAATACGCCAATCCAAAATTATTTATGCAAACGTCAGGGAAATTTCTGCCGTGGTTTGCAGCTCTGTCGGTGCTCGCATTGGTGACGGGTATGTTCTGGGGTTATTTCCTGACGCCCGAGGCTGAAAACTTTGGGTCTTCGGTGAAAATTATCTATATCCACGTGCCCGCAGCGCTAATGGCGATCAATGCGTGGATGATGATGCTGGTCACCTCCTTGGTCTGGCTGATCCGCCGCCACCATGTTTCTGCACTGGCGGCCAAGGCAGCCGCGCCGATTGGCATGACCATGACATTGATTGCGCTGTTTACCGGCGCGATTTGGGGCCAACCGATGTGGGGCACCTATTGGGCGTGGGATCCGCGACTGACATCGTTCCTGATCCTGTTTTTGTTCTATCTGGGCTACATCGCCCTGTGGGAAGCGATTGACGATCCGGATACGGCAGCCGATCTGACCTCGGTTTTGTGCCTTGTCGGATCGGTCTTTGCGCTGCTTAGCCGCTATGCGGTGAATTTCTGGAGCCAGGGGTTGCATCAGGCCGCATCGCTTTCGATTGACAAAGAAGAGCATGTTTCAGACGTTTATTACTGGCCCCTGTTGCTGTGCATCGCCGGTTTCGTTTTGCTGTTCATCGCGCTGGTGCTGATGCGCACCCGCACAGAAATTCGCAGCCGCCGGATGAAGGCGCTGATCGCACGGGAGCGGGTGGCATGATACCTGATCTGGGAAAATACCAAACCGAGGTTCTGGCCTCTTATGCTGTGACGCTGATCTTGTTGTTGGGCCTGTTGGCACTTAGCTGGGTCAAAGGGCGGCGTATTGCAAAGGCGCTGCGCGAGATTGAAGAACGGCGGGCGAAAAATGTCTGAAGAAATGCCTAAGAAAAAGAAGCTGAATATATTGGCGATCCTGCCGATTGTGATTTTTGCGGCACTGATCGGCGCGTTGTTATTGCCCAATTTGATGAGCAGTATCAACGGTAATAATCCCAGTGATCTGCCATCCACCCGCATTGGCAGCCCTGCGCCGAGCATTTTTATTAGTGAGGATCAGGACCCTGCAACCGGTTTTACCGATGAGACCCTGCGCAGCTCCGGCGTAAAGCTGGTGAATTTCTGGGCCAGTTGGTGCCCGCCGTGTCGGGCGGAACACCCGAACCTGATCAAACTATCCGAGGGTGGTTTGCCGATCTATGGGATTAACTACAAAGACCGGCCAGAGGATGCGGCCGGATTTCTGGCCGAGTTGGGCGATCCGTTCACCGCAATTCTGAGTGACCCCAAGGGGCGCAATGGCATTGAGTGGGGGGTGCTGGCGATGCCTGAAAGCTATTTGATTGATAGCGATGGGGTGATTGTGCTGCATTTTCGTGGGCCGATTACCCAGCGGGTGATGGAAAGCCAGATATATCCGGCTATCGAGGCGGCAAAGTAGGTTCGGGGGAAGTGGGTATCGCCGCGTTACAGGATCGGCAGGCAGGCCACGGCAAGCAAAAGCAGCGCGAACGCCTCGATCAGAGGGGCGGGCAGGCCGAGAATTTCACGGCGATCATGTGGGATGGTCAGGTCAATCATAGGGACACTGATACCCCATGATGGTTAACGAGAAAAGAACAGAAATTACACATGCAGGAAACAGACTGTTTCGATCTGTGGCGGTATGAAAGACAATGGTGGCTTTCCCCGCCAATAAATTAGGCTACTCCTCAATCAATTCAATCATCCGCGCCCCTTGCAGAATGCTTGGTGCGATGGTGTGACCAAGTGTGTGCATTTCAGAGGCTGGGGCATTTATGTCAGGCACCTGCACCGTGACTGCGCCAGAGGCAACGGCGGCGTTTGTGCCAGGATCGCTATCTTCAAAGACGGCGCAATCACTTGCAGTTAGCCCGATGCTGGCGGCCGCAGCGTGGTAGATTTCAGGATTGGGTTTGCCCAGTGTCACCTGATCTCCGCCAGTTACCGACTGAAAATAGTGGGCAATGCCAGAGGTTTCCAAATGCTCTTTCGCGCGTGCTGTCTGGGTGGATGTCGCTACCGCACAGGGCAGATCATAGCGGGCAAGTTGTTTTAGCAGCTCAATAACACCGCGTTTGACGGGGATGCCCTTTTCAAGGCTGGTGTGGAAATATGCATCCCAACACGCGTTGAACGCATCAAACGTCACCCGCCCGTCAAGCGCCTGACGAAGGCGGATTTCTACAGCGTCGGCGCGCAGGCCGATAAACCCGCGCCCCATATTCGAGATGTCCGGAACGCCAAGCTGTTTCGCCGCAGTCTCAAAACCGGCAAGGGCAAGGCGTTCCGTATCTAGAAGCAAGCCATCCATGTCAAATAGGACGCCTTGATAGCGCATTTAGTCAGCCCTTCGCCAAATTCCGCAGCACGTAATGCAGCACACCGCCGTGCTCGATGTATTCGATCTCGATTTCGGTATCGATGCGGCATTTCAGGGTGATGTCGCGGGTCGTGCCGTCGGGATAGGTGATGCTGGCGGAGATGTCCGATAGCGGTTTCAGGTCGCCCTCAAGTCCGGTGATCGAAACGGTTTCGTCGCCCTTCAGGCCCAGAGATTTACGGGTATCGCCACCGGTAAACTCAAACGGGATCACGCCCATGCCGACCAGATTGCTGCGGTGAATACGCTCGTAGCTTTCGGCGATCACCGCCTTGACGCCCAACAGCGCTGTGCCTTTGGCGGCCCAGTCGCGGGACGATCCTGCGCCATATTGTTGCCCTGCAAAGATCACCAGCGGGGTGCCTGCCTCCTGATAGGCGTTGGCGGCGTCAAAGATCGAGGTTTGTTTACCGTCCGGTCCCAAAGTGTAGCCGCCCTCGACCCCGTCCAGCATCTCGTTTTTAATGCGGATGTTGGCGAATGTGCCACGCATCATCACCTCGTGGTTGCCACGGCGCGAGCCATAGGAGTTGAACTCGTTCACAGGCACCTGACGGTCTACCAGATATTGTCCGGCAGGGGTTTCCTTGGTGAATGAACCGGCTGGCGAAATGTGGTCGGTGGTGACCATATCGCCCAGAACCGCCAGAACCTTGGCGTCTATAACGTCGGAAATTGTGCCCGCTTCCTGCGCCATGTTCTGGAAATACGGCGGGTTGCGCACGTAGGTCGATGTGGCTGGCCAGTCGTATGTCAGGCTGTCGGTGGTTGCCACATCCTGCCATTTTTCGTCGCCTGCAAACACGTCCGCATATTTGGTTAAAAACGCCTCGCGGGTCACGGTTTTATCGACCAGTTCGGCGATCTCCTGGTTTGTGGGCCAGATGTCTTTCAGATAGACATCATTGCCGTCCTTGTCGGTGCCCAACGGGTCACTGGCGATGTTGATGTCCAGCGTGCCAGCGATGGCATAGGCCACCACCAACGGCGGCGAGGCCAGATAGTTGGCGCGCACATCGGGGCTGATGCGGCCTTCAAAGTTGCGGTTGCCCGAGAGCACCGAGGTGGCCACCAGATCGCCCTCGGCAATGGCGGCGGAAATTTCTGGCTGTAGCGGGCCGGAATTGCCGATGCAGGTGGTGCAGCCATAGCCAACAAGGTTAAAGCCAAGCGCGTCCAGATCCTTTTGCAGATCAGCGGCTTCCAGATATTCCGAAACCACTTGGGAGCCGGGAGCCAACGAGGTTTTCACCCACGGTTTACGGTTCAGGCCAAGGGCCGCCGCTTTGCGTGCCACCAGTCCCGCGCCGATCATCACGTAAGGGTTCGAGGTGTTGGTGCAGGACGTAATCGAGGCGATTACAACCTTGCCGCTCTCCATGGTGTAGTCTTCGCCAGCGACAGCGATTTCCTTGTGCATCGGGCGTTTGAACATGTCTTTCATCTGGCTGGCGAAGGCCGATTTGGCATCGGTTAGCGCGATGTAATCCTGCGGACGTTTAGGGCCGGAAATCGCCGGAACAATGGTGCCCATATCGAGCGACAGGGTGTCGGTATAAACCGGCGCGTAATCGGCATCGCGCCAGAACCCGTTTTCCTTGGCATAGGCCTCGACCAACGCAATGCGGTCTTCATCGCGGCCAGATACACGCAGGTAACGCAGCGTTTCATCATCAATCGGGAAATAACCACAGGTGGCACCGTATTCTGGGGCCATGTTGGCAATAGTGGCCCGATCGGCCAGCGGCAAACGGTCCAGACCTTCGCCGTAAAACTCGACGAATTTCCCAACCACACCTTGAATGCGCAGCAGTTCAACGACCTTTAGAACCAGATCGGTGGCGGTGGTGCCTTCCATCATCTCGCCGGTCAGCTCGAAACCCACAACCTCGGGGATCAGCATTGAAATCGGCTGGCCCAGCATCGCTGCCTCAGCCTCGATCCCGCCAACGCCCCAGCCCAGAACCGCCAGACCGTTAACCATGGTGGTGTGGCTGTCGGTGCCAACCAGTGTGTCTGGATAGGCGACGGTTGCGCCGTTTTGATCCGTGTCGGTCCAGACGGTTTGCGACAGATATTCAAGGTTCACCTGATGGCAAATCCCTGTGCCCGGGGGCACCACGCGGAAATTGTCAAATGCGGATTGGCCCCATTTCAGGAAAGTGTAGCGCTCGATATTGCGCTCGTATTCACGCTCCACATTCATCGCGAATGCCCGCGGTGTGCCGAAATTATCGATCATCACCGAGTGGTCAATCACCAGATCAACAGGGGTCAGCGGGTTGATCAATTCAGCGTCCCCACCCAGCCCGATGATCCCGTCTCGCATCGCCGCCAGATCAACCACGGCAGGCACACCGGTGAAATCCTGCATCAGCACGCGGGCAGGGCGATAGGCAATCTCGCGCGGGTTTTTACCGCCGTTCGTGGCCCATTCGGCGAAGGCCTTGATGTCGTCGGTGGTGACGGTCTTGCCATCCTCAAAGCGCAGCATGTTTTCCAGCACCACCTTGAGCGCGGCTGGCAGGCGCGAGAAATCACCCAAACCCGCTGCGGTGGCCGCAGAGATCGAGTAATAATCAATGCTTTGTTTGCCCACGGTCAGGGTTTTGCGGGATTTTGCGCTGTCTTGTCCGACTTGAATGGTCATGGCTGGCTCCATTATGGCTAACGGCTATGGGCGAATGCCCTTGTTACTTGCGCTTTTGACCTATCCGGAGGAGTCGTTCAAGGGGGCAGGTAGTATTTGTATACCATTGCACACAATTAATTTGTAGCGTGGATGTTACGAAATTAACAAGGATTCTCGCAAAACCTTGATTGGCTATTGATTGGACTGTGATTTAGTTGGGTATAAGGGCGCAAGGTAACAGAGAGCGGATCATGCAAAAATTTGCGATTATTGTAACGGGGATGTGGATGGCGGCGGCCAATATGGCTGCGGCGGGGTCCGGCCCTGTGGTGGTTGAACTTTATACCTCGCAAGGGTGTTCCAGCTGTCCGCCTGCAGACGAGCTGTTGGGCCGATTGGCCAAGCGCGATGATGTGATCGCACTATCGTTGCATGTGGATTATTGGGATTACATCGGCTGGAAAGACGTCTTTGCCAGCCCGCAATATTCGGACCGGCAACGGGCCTATGCCCGTGCTGCGGGCAAACGCATGGTATATACGCCGCAGATGGTGATCGACGGGCAAGACCTTGTTGTGGGCACCAAACCGAACGAGGTTTCCGACCTGATCAAGGCACATACATCTACGCAAGATCAGGTGCGCCTGACGGTCACCCGTAACGGTGACCAGATCGAGATCACAGCAGAACCACTGGCCAAAGGGCTGGGTAAAATGGTGGTGCAGATGGTGCGGTTTGTTGACGGGCAATCGGTGCAGATCAAGCGCGGCGAAAATGCGGGACGCAAACTGGCCTATCACAATGTGGTCACCGAATGGAGCGTCCTGAAGGGCTGGAACGGATCGGCCCCGCTGACATTATCCGCCAACATCCCAGGCGATGATGAATGCGTGATTATCGTTCAGGCAGCCAATCACGGATCGATCTTGGCGGCCGCACGGGTGCGCTGACGTTCTGGCTTCCAACGCCGATGTATCCACAGCCATTGCCCCATATGCTGACGCACCACATGTTCCAGACTGTCATTTAAGGCCTGCGTCATGGTGATAGCATCCGTGTGCGGGACCGGCGCATCGGTCTGGATGGTGAAATCCATGCCGTTGTCCGCCCGAATGCCATAGATCGGCACCAGTAATGCATCCATTTTCAAGGCCATTTTAGCGGCTGAAAGGGCGGTGGGCGCAGATTTCCCGAAAAACACCAGATCTTCGCCGTGGTTCATATATTGGTCGACCCCGAAAAAGGTCATGCCGCCGCCGCGCAGGAATTTCACCATTTTGGCCAGCCCTTTGCGGCCGCGTGCAAACAGCGGCGTGCCGATATGGGAAATGGCGGCCTCGTAATGGCGGTTATAATAGAGGTTTGTCATCGGCATATAGATCGCCCCGACGCGGTAGCCTTTGGCGATCAACGCGGATCGAACCACATCGTAATTGCCAAAATGTCCAGTGACCAGCACCACGGGGTGGCCATCACGATGGGCATTTGCCAGCGCCTCGGCCCCGGGGCCTTCTATCGGGGTTTCCTTGACCCGCGAAATGAATTCATCGCCTGAATAAATCTCGATCAGACTGCGGCCCGCGTTGTTTGGAACTTGATAACACAGGCTTTTTACTTCGGATGACGATATATCCGGACAGGTATAGGCCAGATTCTCACGGATGCGTTTGGTGAATCCGGCAAGCGGGGCCACAATCCGCGCCATGATCCAGCCCATCATTGGCACGCGCCATTTATAGGGTAGGGCCAGCAGCAGCGCGAATAAGGCGCGGATCAGCAGATCAATGAAATAATCGCCCCAGCCTTTGCCTTTGTCCGCCATGATGGTCCTTTGGTGTTTGTTCGATAGGGCAGACATAAATGCCCCATGACCAGATCACAAGCGTGCCAAGGTCAGCCGGGGGATTTCAGGTGGTGGGTTTTGGAACACCCACTCCGATCATACTGTCGCGGGTAACAAGGGCCGCCAGCTTATCCGCGCTCCACCCATCCGTGCCATCAGGGCGGGCGGGCAACACGATATAGCGCATATCGGCGGTGGAATCATGCACCCTGACGGTGGTGTCGTCGGGCAGGGTGACGCCGAATTCGGCCAGAACCTTGCGCGGTTCTTTGACCACGCGGGATCGGTAGGCGCGGGATTTATACCAGTCGGGCGGCAGGCCCAGCAGGTTACGAGGATAACACGAGCACAGGGTGCAAACGATGATGTTATGGGTGTCCGCGGTGTTTTCCAGCGCGATCAGGCGCAAGGGGCCGATGTCATAGCCCATCTCGCGGCTGGCGATCGATGCATCCGCGAGCAGGCGGGTTTTGAATGCCGGATCATTCCATGCCCGCGCCACCACCGCGGCCCCGTTGCTGGGGCTGCGCGAATCCATCTCGTCAATCTGGGCAGCAATTTCGGCAGGGGTCAGGATGCCCTTTTCGATCAGCAGTTCCCGCATGGCGATTTCCATGGTTTGCCAATATGTTAGGGGGTGATCATCATCTTCGCGGTAAGGGTGGCCTGATGGGCTCATACCGCTGTGGTGAAAATCATCATCATGGTGGTCGTGGGGGTGGTCATGTGGCATCTGCTATTTCCACCTTTTCCAGCCAATGGGCGTATATTTCGGCATCCAGCGTATCCGTCGGGTTTTCTGCCGCTTCACCCCAGACTTCAGACATTAAAAACCGAACCCGAACAAGAGGCTGCATCTCTTTCTTTAGCCGATACGCCGCCCGCTCCGGATTGGCGAAATCGCCCAGCTCTCGTTCAATCACCCCGCATTTGCCGCGCAAATATGCAGGGGTGCGCACATGGCCTGGCGGCATCATGGTTTTGACGCGGACTTGTTCAGCCATCTTGCACATCCTTCATTCGGGACATGGCGTCATAGGGGGTAAAGGCATCGAGCGGTGCTATTTCCATCGTGGTATAGTCATGGCCGGACCGCATCAGACGCTTGTTCAACTCAGGAAAATCAACCGTTTCGGATGGCAGGTTTTCACCACCCGTTAGATAGATTAATACTTCAACGCCGGTATTCGTCAGCTTATGGGCAGCACCACGCGGCGGGAAGGCTGCAAAATCGCCGGTATTTATGGCATGGTCAACACCATCGAGCGCCAAAGTGCCTTGGCCTGACAGGATATAAACCCACTCTTCTTCGTTATGATGGCGATGGGCCGGAAAAGAACACAAGCCTTGCTCAAGGTGGATAAGGGATACTGCCGCATTGTTTAATCCAGCCATGCGTGACATGGCAAACATCCGCGGTTTGGCATCATTCACCAATGGGTGGCGATAATCAAATGGTTGGGCCGCGATGTCTGCTGCGCGCAAGATCGGCTGCTTTGCAGGATCATTGCCCATCTGCGGCCTCGCCATAGGTAGCGCCGCGCGCCTTGATCTGCTCCATCCGCTCACCCAGCTCGGCCAATGTATAGGCGTCCGCCTCGATCATGTTCTGGTTCACGGCCGCGACCCAGCGCTCGTAATAGGACATGGTTTCAAAGGCGGCTTCGCCCATATCCTCGATGGCGCGGCGCAATCCGTCAACGGTGAAATACCCTTTGGTCGAGCATAGCACCATCAGCGCATCCACCCGTTTTTCCCAAAGGGCGAAATCGTGATCTTCGGGCAGCGGCGCGTCCGTATCCTGCCCGCCCATATCGTGCCAGCGGCGTCCTGTTGTCTCCATAAACCCACGCTAGGCGCGGGGACGGCACAGCGCAAGCCTGAAAGAAGCCGCGATTTGTTGGCTGCCTCCGTTCAGGCTGTCACGCCAGCAAGCTTACTCAGCTTCTTCCTCGGCGACAAAGAACACCTCGCCCGCCGCTTCCAATTCGCGAATTTCGGCGACAACCGCGCTCATCGCTTCTTCGCCGTCCGCCTCTTTCACCTTGCCCAGTTCACTCATTTCATCGCGCATGCCTTCGGCCATGCGCTTCGAGATGTTGGCAAGGATAAATTCAACCGATTCCTCCAACTCACCGGCTTGTGCTGCCGCCAGCGCTGTGACCAGAACGGCCTGATCAATACCGCGGGTGATTTTCGGAACGTCGCGCGGGTCAATGCGGGCAGGGATGTTGGCGAAGGTAAAGATCGCCTTGCGGACCTTGTTGGCGAAAGCTTGATCATCCTCGTCAAGGCCAGCTAAAACTTCGTCCCGTGTGGCGGCAGGCGAAAAGTTCAGGATCGCGCCAACCCGTTCAACCGGCCCGTCGTCAAAAGCCTGAAGCGGCACGCTGTCCAGCTGCGTCGCCAGTGATTGGCCGATCCGTTGCACCGCATCCGGTGTAACCCCGCTGGTTTGTGACACCGCATAGGTAATGCGCCGTGCTTGCTGACCTGGTAACATTCCCAATAATTCCGCCGCCTTCGAGACGTTCAGCTTGGACAGCATCACCGCCGCCACCTCGATGCTTTCATCCTCAAGAACCGGCAGCAGGCGCTCGGCCTCCAGCCCCATGATCCGCTCCCAAGGATCACCGCCGCGCTTAACCCCGCTTTCGCGGCGTAACCGTTCGGCCATTTGCGGGTTGATTGCCCCGTCCAGCGTGTTCAAGGCCGCTTCCAGCCCGCCCGAAAATGACAGACCGATGCTGTTCAGTTCGGTGATAAACTCGTCCACCACCGACACCACTGTTTCACGGCTGACACTGCGCATTGAGCCCATTTGCATGGTCAGGTCCTGTTGCATGACCTCGGGTAAATCGGTCAGTGATAATTCCGTCCCCTCGGCCAATACCAACCGCACGATTATCGCGGCCTTTTGGCGCCGGCATATTTGTGCCAGTGGCGCAATAGCCATAGGGGCGGGGGCGTCAAAGCTGGTTGCAAGTTGCGGGGACAAAGCGGTGGTCACGTGTTTCTTCTCCGGTCTGGGTTTGCCCAAAATTACAGAGACCGGTTAATGTGAGCTTACAATTGGGAAAATGATGCAGAAAATTATCCTAAATCACGTTTTTCTGTAACAATTTGCCCAAGATTTCTAATAGCGCTCCAAGTAGTGGCCGAATACGTGTGGAAATTATTACAATTTGCACCGCGACCGCAAAATTTTAAAACATGGCGGCCTGATTTGCGCAGCCCGCTATCCTGAAAACGTTGTCTCATTGACCCGAACAGATTAATGTGCGCACACGCACACACGCACGCGTTACCTCACGGGTCTGTGCGTTGAGATAGTGGCCGTTCATCCTTAAATCTAGGTTATCGGAGGCACTGACGCCCCACACAGACAAAACTTAAACCCTTGAAAAGGAACACTGAAATGAAACGTATCGCACTGACAACCGCCATCGCCCTTTCCCTTGCCGCTCCAGCATTTGCTGCTGGTCAAAACACTGTCGCCCAAGACGTGGCACTGCACTTTGCAGCGTCTGATACAGGCTCTGGCACACGGGTTTATTTCAGTGACAACAACGGCGTCAGCGCCCGTGCCGCTGAAATCTTTGCCGAGCTGGATGCCGAAGACACAGGCACACGCGGTCTGCCTATTCTGGCCGGTTCGGATGAAAACATGTCATCAAAGGGCGGCCAGAGTGCAGTCGCTGCGGCTATCTTCGCCGAACTCCGCGCCGCGGAAAACGGTGCTGACCGGTAGGAACCCCAATCCACGCACGGAAATACGAAAGGGCCCCATCATCGGGGCCCTTTTAGTGTTGTGAGTTAAACCTAGCCAAACACCCGCGCAAAAATCGTATCCACATGTTTAGTGTGGTACCCCAGATCAAACTTGTCCTCGATCCCGTCCTTGCCAAGTGCCGCTACCACATCCGCATCATTCAACAATTCCGTCATGAAATCAGCGCCTTGCTCCCAAACCCGCATCGCATTGCGCTGCACCATTGAATAGCTGTCCTCGCGCGAAACACCTGCTTGGGTCAGGGCCAGCAGCACACGCTGCGAATGCACCAACCCGCGGAATTTATTCATATTTGCCAGCATGTTGTCTGGGTAAATCACCAGCTTATCAATCAGGCCTGTCAACCGGAACAGTGCGAAATCCAGCGTGATGGTGGTATCGGGCCCGATGTTGCGCTCGACGGACGAGTGCGAAATATCGCGCTCGTGCCACAGGGCCACGTTTTCCATCGCCGGTACCACGGCCATGCGCACCAGACGGGCCAGACCTGTCAGGTTTTCGCTCAAAATAGGGTTGCGTTTATGTGGCATCGCGCTTGAGCCTTTTTGCCCCTTGGAGAAGAACTCCTCGGCCTCAAGAACCTCGGTGCGCTGCATATGGCGTACTTCGATGGCGATGTTTTCAATGCTGCTGCCAACCACGCCAAGTGCCGCAAAAAACGCCGCATGGCGGTCGCGCGGGATCACTTGCGTGCTGATCGGCTCGATGTTCAGGCCCATTTTCTCGCAAACATGCGCCTCGACCGATGGATCAATATTGGCAAATGTGCCAACCGCGCCGGAAACAGCCCCGGTCGAGATTTCGTCGCGCGCCACCTTCAGGCGCGTCAGGTTGCGGTCCATTTCGGCGTAGAAACGCGCGAATGTCAGGCCCATTGTAGTCGGCTCGGCATGGATCGCGTGGGACCGACCAATGCGGATGGTCATTTTATGCTCCATCGCGCGGCGTTTCAGGGCGGCCAGCAGGTTTTCCATGCCATTGATCAGGATGTCAGAGGCCCGCACCAATTGCACATTGAAACAAGTGTCCAGTATGTCGGAGCTGGTCATGCCCTGATGCACAAAGCGCGCCTCGTCATTGCCGATGATTTCCGCCAGATGGGTCAAAAAAGCGATCACGTCATGTTTGGTGACAGCCTCGATCTCGTCGATCCGCGCCACATCGAATTCCACATCCTTGGCTTTCCACACCGCATCCGCATTGGCTTGCGGGATCACACCGATGGCGGCTTGCGCATCGCAGGCGTGTGCCTCGATCTCGTACCAGATGCGGAACTTTGTTTCGGGGGACCAGATGGCAACCATATCGGGGCGGGAATAACGGGGGATCATGACAGAGCCTTATATGTTGGGTGCAGATGTCGCTTGTATTAGTCGGCCATAGGCAAGGCAGCAAGGTTTACCTTGCCTATAGGGCAGGGCTGGGGCAAAAAGGCGCTAAGTTTACATAAACAGGAGATGGCGACATGGCGCTTACAGCTACAAATCGGGTTCTGGCAGAGGTATTTGGCGCGGATCAGGGCACAGCCCTGCGTGTGAAACAAGCGGCGCTGGTCGCGGCGGGAATCGCGGCACTAGCAGTGTCAGCCAAAATCATGGTGCCAATGTTGCCGGTTCCGATGTCGATGGGCACATTCGCGGTGCTGACCATTGGTGCTGCATACGGCGCGCGTTTGGGGCTGGTGACGATCTTTGGCTATATGCTGGTCGGCATGTTGGGCTTTGACGTATTTGCCAAATCCACCGCTGATCTGAACGGGTTGGAATATATGATGGGCAGCACTGGCGGCTATCTGGTTGGCTTTGTGCTGGCAACGGTTGCGCTGGGTCTATTGGCGGCGCGTGGCTGGGACCGCTCTCCGGTTAAAATGGCTGCTGCCATGCTGATCGGCAATGCACTGATCTATGTGCCGGGTGTCTTGTGGCTGGGTGCGCTTTACGGTTTTGATAAACCGATCCTTGCGTGGGGTTTGACACCGTTCCTGATTGGCGATGCTGTGAAGCTGGCGCTGGCGGCGGTTTTGTTGCCGACATTGTGGAAACTGGTCGGTCGCGCCCGCGGTTAAATCCGGAAATGATTAATTTCCAAAGGGCATGGCCAATGGCTGCGCCTTTGTCATTTAAAGGCAAAGAACAATGAAAAACGTTGGCTGCCAGCATATCCGCGTCTGGGACCATCAGGCCAATATCGGCTTTCCGGTGTTTGTGATGTATCCGGCAGCGGATGCGCATGGCACATATGAATTAGGCCCCTTCACCGTGACCGCAGGGCTAAACGCGCTGGTGGCTGCGGGGCTGTTCCCTGTTGTGATCATCTCGCACGGCTCCGGTGGCAATCGGCTGGGATATCTGACGCTGGCCCAAGCGCTGGCCGAGGCGGGGTATGTGGTGCTGATGCCCGAGCATTTCGGCAACAACCGTGATGACAATTTCCTCGAGGGCAAAACCCGCAATCTGGAACTGCGCCCGCGCCATATCAGCCTGTGTATTGATGATATTGCGGGCAACGAAATTCTGTCAGGCGCTGTGCTGACGGATCAGGTGGCGGTGATCGGCCACTCGATGGGCGGCTACACGGCGCTGGCGGTGGCGGGCGGGCAGGTCTGGAACGCTGCAAAACGCAAGGTGCCGGTGTTGCCCGATGAGCGGGTGCGTGGGTTGGTGTTGATGGCACCGGCCACGGCGTGGTTTGCGCCGGATGGCTCATTGGCCAATGTCACTGTGCCGATGCTGATCTATCAGGCCGAACATGATGTGTTCACCCCTCCGGAGCATGCAGCACGGGTGCTGGACCAAGTGCCTGACAGAACGCAGATCACCCACCACCTGATTGAAAACGCAGGACATTTCTCGTTCCTCAGCCCGTTCCCCGAGGCGATGAGAAGCCCCGGCTTCCCACCTTCCCAAGACCCAGATGGCTTTGAGCGTGCGGCATTTCAGCAGCGGCTGGCGGGTGAGGTTGTTGCGTTTCTGGAGACGGTTCTGTGAAAAATACGCACGATATAAAAGACGCACGCAGCTGGTTTGCCGAAGATTTGCGCATTGCGGCGCCGGTGGTTCATAATCCCGCGATCATAGCGGCCTTTGCCAAAATACCGCGCGAAGATTATCTGGGTGCGGGGCCATGGCGCATCCATCCACGCCAGTTTGATCGGCCCGCTTATATCAGTGCCACGTCTGATCCGCATCAGATCTATCACGATGTTCTGGTTTCCATTGATCATGACCTTGAGATCAACAACGGGCTGCCGTCGCTCTGGGCCTATTATCTGGACCAGATGGATATCCGCCCCGGTGCGACCGTGCTTCAGGTCGGGGCAGGGGTGGGATATTTCACCGCGATCCTTGCCGAACTGGTGACGCCCAGCGGACGGGTGATCGCCTATGAAATAGACGAAGCTCTCGCCAGCCGTGCCAAAGACAACCTTGCGGGCTATGGACATGTCGAGGTTTTGTCAGGCGATGCGACCAAAGCCGGGAGCCTGCCAGAACTTGATGCAGTTATCGTGTTTGCGGGTGCGACCCATATTCCTGAATGTTGGCTGTCAAACCTTGGAAACTCCGGACGCATCGTGATCCCGTTCACAGCGGATGATCATTGGGGGTTCATGTTGTTGCTTGAGAAACGGGGGGGTGATGCGCATGTGTCGTCACTCGGAAACTGCGGGTTTTACCATTGTAATGGGGCGCGTAAACCGGACGAGGCAGCAGCGCTCAAATCCGCATTGAAGGCGGCAGAGGGCAAGGTTCCGTCGCTTGGCCAGATGTATCTAGGGCGACCCGCAATCGACGCGCCGAATGTGTGGTATGTTGGCGACGGGTTCTGGCTGACCGAAGAGTGACGCTACAAAACGGAGAGGCACAGCCCAAGGGCTGCACCTCACTCTATTATTGATTGGCGCTACTCCGCCAGCACCGTCAAAATCCGCGAGCTGTGTTCCAGCGTTTTATGCACCGGACATTTGTCGGCGATCTCCAGCAAACGTTTGCGCTGATCATCATCCAGATCACCGCCCAGATGGATTTCACGCCTGAAACTGTCGATCTTTTGCGCGGCGGTCCCTGCTTCGGCGTCCTGTGCGTGCACTTTGTCGTGGGTGACATCGACCCAGACATATTCCAGCGGCCATTTTTTACGCCGCGCATACATCCGGATGGTCATGCTGGTGCAAGCGCCCAGCCCCGAGGAGACAAACCCGTAAGGCGACATGCCTTGGTTGGTGCCGCCATAGGCCAGCGGTTCGTCCGCCAGCGCGTGGTGCAACGGGCCGGAGGTGATGTCTTGCAAGAACCCCTCGGGGTCGGCCTCGCGCACCCGCACCACGCCTTCGGGGGCACCTATGGGCGGGGCAGGCGGCGTCAGGTCCAGATAGCGCGTGACCCATGCGGCGATCACGCCAGCGGCGTATTCGGCGTCGGATGCTTTGGTGATCAGGTGATCAGCCTCGTCCAGCGTCACGAAACTTTTGGGATGTTTGGCGGCCTGAAAGATGTCGGCGGCATTGTCGATGCTGACCACGGTGTCAAGCGGGGCGTGCAGCACCAAAAGGGCGCGTTTCAAATTGGCGATGGCGGGCTTTAGCTCGGCTTTGGAAATATCCTCGATAAACTCGCGGGCGATTTTGAAGGGCCGCCCACCTAGGCAGACATCGGCCATGCCTTCCTTGCAAATTTCCGAAATAGCGCCTTTGAAATTATGGGTGACATGTTCGGGATCAAACGGTGCGCCAATGGTGACAACCGCCTTGAGGCTATCGATCTGCCCTGCCGCCTTGAGCACCGCTGCGCCCCCCAGCGAGTGGCCGATGATCAGACCAGGTGGCATGCCACGGTCCGCCAGATAGTCGGCTGCTTTGATCAGGTCATCAACATTCGAGGAAAACGAGGTGTTTTCAAACTCGCCTTCGGAATGGCCTAGACCGGTGAAGTCAAACCGCAACACCGCGATCCCCATTGCCGACAGTCGGCCCGCGATGCGACGCGCGGCGGGGATGTCTTTGGAGCAGGTGAAACAATGGGCAAACAGGGCTGTGCCCAGATGATCGCCTTGCGGCATATCAAGGCGGGCGGCCAGCGGATGGCCGCTGTGGCCCTCAAAGGTGATGCGTTCAGTCGGCATATCGGGGAGATTCCCTTTTGGTTTCGTGTTTTTCCTAGGATGGGTGACGCGGCAGAGATGCGCAAGGGATGTGACACAGCACTCACGCCAGAGTGATATCATACGCGCGGTTGTGAACGCGCCCGCATTGATTTATTAGGACGCCCAGTTTGATGTTTCACTACAGTATGAATTGGACCAGTTGACGATGCGGCATTTGATTTCTCCAATATTTCTTATCCCGCTGCTTTTGTTACTTGGCAGCCATATGGGTGCGCTTCATCCATTGGGGGATTCATTGGCAGTGTTTCGCGGCCCGCTGGCTGTGGTCGGTGGGGTATTGGCCTTGCTAATGGGGCGGTTCGGGCCAAAGCGGGCAGGTGTGGCCGCGGCTGTGCTGGTGGTCTGGTCGGCCTATACGGTGCTTGCACCAAAGCTGGCATTTTCGGTGGCGCTGGACGCGCCCTATGCGCTGTATCAAAAGAATATGCGCTTTGATATGCCATCAACGGTGCCGTTGCAGGATGATATTCTGGAGCCCGACCCCGATTTTGTCACCTTGCAAGAAGTCAGTCAGAACAACTTGCCCATCCTCGCCAACCTGAAAGAACAGTACCCCGCACAGGTGTTTTGCCCGTTTGCAGGTGTGGGCGGCGTTGCGGTTGCTTCGCGTTGGCCGATGGTTGCGGGGTCAGAACGTTGCGAGGTATCCAGCGGTATGGCGGCGATGCAGGTTGAAACGCCGGATGGCCCTGTCTGGGTGGTGTCGCTGCATCTACATTGGCCATATCCGAAGGGGCAGGCGGCGCAGGTTAGGGCGCTGGTGCCGCTGCTTGCAGCGCTAGAGGGGCCAGTGGTTCTGGGCGGAGATTTCAACATGGTGCCGTGGTCCCATACAATGCGCAGCATTACAGCCGCCACAGATACGCAGCGTATTGGGGCACCCAAATATACCCTTTGGCTTGGGAAATACTATTCCCTGCCGATTGATCATGTGCTGATTAACAAAAACGCGCACCCTGCCGATACATGGAAACGTCCACAACTTGGATCAGACCATAACGGGGTTCTAGCGCGGTTTTATATCCGTTAAAGGGTGACGCGCCTCCCCTTTCTTCTTGCCCAACAGCAATTTGCATTCACTTGAACCAGAATTCACCCCAAG
>CAYYOF010000066.1:0-19217 GCA_964473185.1 uncultured Marinosulfonomonas sp.
CAACTAAGACAATGGGTTAGACGTCATCTAAGGTAGTTATCTGGGTCAGCCCCCTATTTTTTATTTAATATTTGGATTATTATTACATTTGCCCCCTAACGGTGGGTGTAAGCACGCCAAAGAGGGCCGGATGAAAAAACTGAACAGCAATTCGCTGGGTATCGAGAACGGCAGCATTATGCTGTTTTCGGATTATCAGCATGATGGTGTGATGTGGACCGGCGAAGGTGCCCGCGAGTTTCGCAAAGTAGTGGTGTTTGACGAGCCGTTCGCCAAAACACCCGTAGTGCAGGTCGGGATTTCGATGTGGGATTTTGACCGCGATACCAACCAGCGGGCGGATATATCTGCCGAAATGGTAAACCCAGAAGGTTTTGCGCTGGTTTTTCGCACATGGGGGGATACGCGGATTGCGCGCGTGCGGGCCGACTGGATTGCGTTTGGCGAAGTGAAAGACGAAGAAGACTGGTCGCTATATTAGGTTTTTTGGCCCCATTTGCTGCCTTTATAAAGCGGCTTTAGCATATCCACATCAAACAGGGACGACACGGATGTGCCTTCCCATGTGTTCAGGATGGCCTGTGAAAACAGCGGCGCAACTGGAACGATGCGAATTTTACGCGCGTCCAGAACTGGCTGGGTTGCCTGAATTGAATCAGTGATCACCAGATGTTTCATCACCGAATTTTCGATCCGTTCAACGGCGGGGCCGGACAAAACGCCGTGGGTGATATAGGAATGCACTTCGCTTGCACCATGTTCCATCAACACTTCGGCGGCTTTGCACAGGGTGCCAGCGGTGTCGCAAATATCATCGACAATGATACAGATTTGGCCCTCAACGTCCCCAATCACCTTCATTTCAGCAATTTCGCCAGGTTTGGAGCGGCGTTTATCGACGATCGACAGCCCACTACCGATGCGTTGCGCCAGATTACGGGCACGGGCCACACCGCCAACATCGGGCGAAATGATCGTCACCTTATCCATCCGGTCGCCAAAGTGGTGCATGATGTCGAGCGCAAAAACCGGCGAGGCGTAGAGGTTATCGACCGGAATATCAAAGAAGCCCTGAATCTGGGTCGCGTGCAGGTCCATCGTTAGAACGCGATCAATGCCGGATTCGACAATCATATTTGCTACAAGTTTAGCGGTGATCGGGGTGCGGGCCTTGGTGCGCCGGTCTTGGCGGGCGTAGCCGAAATAGGGGATCACAGCGGTGATACGGGCGGCGGACGAACGGCGCATTGCGTCGGCAATGATCAGCAATTCCATCAGGTTATCATTGGCGGGTTTTGATGTGGGCTGGATGATGAAGATGTCTTCATCACGCACGTTTTCATAAACCTCGACGAATATTTCCTGATCGTTGAACTGTTCGACCCGTGCATCCAGTAGTCTGATATCCAAGCCCCCGTTCATCGTAGCATATCGGGCGATTTCTTCGGCTAATGGTTGGTTGGCATTGCCAGAAATAAGCAGCGGTTTGGACGTTGTCGGCATATTTGCAGATCCCCGTGTGGCAGCAGATTCGGAACGTTGACACCGCTTACCATCCGGCTAGGCTCATGGGAAGGAAAACGCGTTGGAAAGGTGCCGGAAAATGGCCAATATTGATTATTATTTTGCAAGTGTGTCGCCCTACACATATTTGGCGGGCACACGGCTGGAAGCGATTGCGAAAAAGCACGGGGCGGCGATCAATTACAAGCCGCTGGATATTGTGGCGCTGTTCGGGCGCACCGGCGGGATACATCCAAAAGAACGCCACCCGACACGGCAGGATTACCGGTTGCAGGAATTGCGCCGCCAGTCGGCCAAGGCGGGGTTGGCATTGAACCTGAAGCCCGCGTTCTGGCCAACCAATACCGCGCCCAGTTCCTACGCAATTATCGCGGCGCAAAATGCCGGTGGCGGGGATTTGGGCGCGTTGGTGCATTCCATCACGACGGCGTGCTGGGCGGCGGATAAGGACATTGCGGATGAGGATGTGATCCGTGGCTGTTTGACGACGGCAGGGTTTGATCCTGAATTGGTGAATTCGGGGATTCTGGAGGGCGCCGAAACCTATGCGCGCAATCTGGAGGATGCGGTGGCGGCAGGGGCGTTTGGTGCGCCGTTTTACATCACCGATAGTGGCGAGCGGTTTTGGGGACAGGACCGGTTGGATGATCTGGACTGGTATCTGGAGAGCATTGGTTAGCCGGTGGTCTATTCGCAGGTTTGGGGGACGGGGGCGCAGGCAGCGTTGATGCTGCATTGCTCGCTTGCCTCATCGGATGCGTGGCGCGGCATCTGGGGGATGGGTTAGCCATGACCGGGTTTGATTTTCGCGGTCACGGGAAATCTGTGGGCTGGGATGGGGTGGGTGATTATCACGCGATCTGCACGGCGGACGCGGGTGGGTTTCTGACGCGCCCGATGCACCTGATCGGGCATTCATTCGGGGCAACGGTGGCGTTGCGGTTGGCGCTGGAGCGGCCTGATATGGTGCGCAGCCTGACGTTGATTGTTTTTGCGGTGGCAAGGGACACCGCAGCCTATGCGGACCATACACAGGAATTCCAGCCGTTTGTGGATGCGATGGAAGGTGGGGCGCATGCGGTTGCGGCACAAGCGTTCACCGATGTATGGGGGACGGGGGCGGATTGGGCGATGATGTCTAGCGCAATGCGGGCCTACGTGACGAAACGTATTGGTCTGATCCCTGCGACGGTGCCCACACTTTATGACGATAATGCGGGCATGGCGACGGCGGGGCGGCTGGAGGGAATGGCCTGTCCGGTGTTGTTGGTTGAAGGGACGCAATCTCCTACCATCGTTGCGGCAATAAACGGCGCGTTGGCGGTCCGGTTGCCGGATGTGCAACGGGTCAAGGTTGAGGGAGCATCGCATATGGTGCCGATCACCCACAGTGCGCAGGTGGCGGTGGCGATCTCTGGGTTTCTTAGCCTCTGACCAGCGCTAGAAACCGGTCGATGTTTTCCTCGGTCGCGGACCAGTCACAAACCAGACGCGCGGTCAGGATTTCATCTGGATCATCGCCTTCCAGCGCGCCCTCGATCACATAATATTGCGCGCCGGCATCATGCAGCCGTTGGTGGCCGGCGCGGGGCCATCCGGCGAAAATAATGTTGGCCTCGGGTTCATGCAGGAACGATGTTGCCTCCATTTGCTTCAACCCAGCCGTCAAACGGGCCGTTGCGGCGTTGGCGGATCGGGCTGTTTCGAGCCACAGATCATCGGTTAAATAGGCCGACATTTGCGCTGCCATATAGCGGTTTTTGGAGGGCAGGTGTGCGCCGCGTTTACGGCGTAGCTCGAACTCCCAAGCGTGTTTCGGATCAAAGAAAATCACCGCCTCGACCCCCATGCAGCCGTTTTTGGTGCCGCCAAAGCTGACAGCATCAATGCCTGCTTTCCATGTCATTTCGGCAGGGGTGCAGTCGAGCGCCACAAGTGCATTGGCAAAGCGGGCACCGTCCAGATGGGTGGCCATGCCGTATGATTTGGCGATGTCACAAAGCGCTGTGATTTCATCGACGGAATAGACCGTGCCGCGTTCGGTGACTTGCGTGACCGACAGGGGGCCGCGTTGCGGGCCGTGGACGCCGCGGGTTTCCTCAGATTCGATTTTGCGGCGCAGTTTGCCCGGATCAATTTTGGCGTTCGGGGCGCCAACGAGGGTGAGCTTGGTGCCGCCGGTAAAGAATTCCGGCGCGTTGCATTCGTCCTCATGGATGTGCGAGACGGGCGAGCAAAAGATGGTTTCCCACGGCTGCGCCAGTGTGGCGAGGATTAACGAGTTGGACGCTGTGCCGGTCGAGACCAGATAGACGGCGGCATCTGGTGCCTCGAACAGATCGCGGATTTGCTCGCGCACCTTGTCCATCATTGCATCATCGCCGTAGGGCATGGCGTATCCGGTGTTGGCGTCGTTCAAGGCAGCCATGATTTTTGGATGCACGGGGCCGGTGTTATCTGAAGCAAAAAACATCTATAAATCCTCGATTATATGGTCTTCCCATTCTTCTTCGGGTATTTCAAATTCCGGCACGGTCCAGCCGCGCACCGATTGCCCTGCGTCATGCACCGTTTGGGCGGTGCCCGATATCAGCGGGTGCCAATCAAAGAGCGGTTTGCCGTCATAGACCAGCCGGTAGGCGCAAGTGGTGGGCATCCAGTAGGAGACTTTGCTGATCGTTTGCGGTGTCAGATGCACACAGTCGGGCACGAATTGCAGGCGGATGTCGTATTGGCCGCAGCGGCAGGTTTCATCGTCGAGCAAACGACAAGCGACGCGGGTAAAGGCGACTTCGCCTGTGTCGGGGTCTTCGAGTTTATTGAGGCAGCATTTGCCGCAGCCATCGCACAGCGCTTCCCATTCTTTCGGGGTCAGGTTTTTCATCGGGACCTTTTCCCAGAAACGGTTGCGCAACCCGTCGCGTTTTATCGGATCGTCAGACATTATCTAGGATTTCGCGTGTGCGGGCGCAGTCGGCGTTCATTTGGGCGATGAGGGCCGCGAGGCTGTCGAACTTTGCTTCGGGGCGTAGATATTCAACGAGGGCGACGGAGACATGTGCGCCGTAGATGTCGCCTTTGAAATCAAAGATAAAGGTTTCAAGGTTGGGCAGGTTTTCCCCGAACATCGGGCGCACCCCCATGCTGGCGGCACCATTATAGCTGCCTGCATGTGGGCCGGTCAGCACGTCGATTTTCACCGCGTAAACGCCGAATTTTGGCGGGTGCAGGCCGGTGATTGACATGTTGGCGGTGGGAAATCCTAATTCGCGGCCACGTTGATCGCCACGAATGACTTCGCCCTCAATCCGGTGCCAATGGCCGAGCATTCTGGCAGCATCGGCGGGGCGGCCATCGGTTAGAGCGGCGCGAATGGCGGTGGAGGAAACCTCGCCATCGCCAACTTCGATCAGTTCGGCGACGGTGACGCCAAAGCCCATTTGCGCACCAAAGCGGACCAGATCGGCAGCATCGCCGCTGCGCCCCTTGCCGAAATGAAAATCAGCGCCAACCACCACGTGTTTCAGCCCCAAGCCGTCCTTGATCACATGGCTGGCGAATTCTTCGGCCGTTAGATTGGACAAAAGGTTGTTGAAGTTCAGTTCAAACAGCTTTTCCACCCCGATTTTCTGCAACTGGCTGGCGCGGGCCTCAAACCCCATCAGCCGGAAGGCGGGCGCGTCGGGGGCGAAGTATTGGCGCGGATGCGGCTCGAACGTCACCACGCCCAGCGGGCAGTCCAGATCGGCGGCTTTGGCGCGGGCAATGTCGATCACTGCCTGGTGGCCCAGATGCACGCCGTCAAAATTGCCGATCGCGGCGCTGGCGCCACGGTCCTCAAGTTCGGCATACTGATAATCGCGGATGATATGCATGGGATGTGGTTAGCTTTTGGCGCGGGTGGGCGCAAGCACCAAGGCGTCACCAGTGATGACGGTGGTTTCACCAACGCGGGCGATGCAGTCCAGCGCCACGCGGCGTTTCTCAACGATGATGTTGGTGACGGTGACGGTGGCGGTGACAGTGTCGCCAATGCGCACGGGGGCGGTGAAACGCAGGTTTTGCGACATGTAGATCGAGCCGTGGCCGGGCAGGCGTTCGCCGATCAGCGCGGAAAACAGGCCTGCGGATAACATGCCATGCGCGATGCGGGTTTTGAAGATTGAGGCCTCGCCCGCCGCCTGATCCAGATGCAGCGGGTTGCGGTCTTCGCTGACTTCGGCGAACAGGTTGATCGCGTGTTCGTCGATGGTTTTGGTGATCGAACGGGACATGCCGATTTCGAGGTCTTCCAGATAGATCGTGCCGATTTCAGTCGCGGTCATGGCAGTGTTCCTAGCGCAGTTGGCCCATGGTAAAGCGGGCCGTTGTCATTTCTTTTGTGAGGTAGGCTTCGAGCGCGGCCTGCTCTGGTTGATCGGTGGTTTTGGTTTCTTCGGCGGCCAAGCCACCCGAGATGAACAGCGCGTCAAGGTCTTCGCCCATCGCGCCCCTTATGTCGGTCGCTATCCCGTCGCCGATGCACAGGATGCGGCTGTCGGCGATGCCGGACTTCACCGCGTCTAGACGGCGGCGGGCAAGGTCATAGATCGCCGGATAGGGTTTGCCGACATAAACGACTTCACCGCCCATTTCTGTGTAAAGCGCCGCCAATGAGCCAGCGCAATATTCGCGCACGCCGCCACGGTCGACCACCATATCGGGGTTGGCACAGAGCAGTTTCAGGCCTTTGTTCTTGGCCAAAAGGAACTCGGGTCGCATGACGGAGGGGTCGGCGTGTGGGTCAAACGGGCCGATGCAGACGATGCCTTCGGCTTGCATGAGTGGCACGCGCGAAATGGTGACGGGGTCTTTGACGATGCTGATCGGATCAAAGAAGGTCAGGTCTGAATCAGGGCCGATATACCAGAGTTTTTCCCCGACAGCGCCGCGAAACATCGCAGCCCGTGCACTATCGCCCGAGGAGGCAATGGTGTCCCAACTGTCGGCAGGCACATTCATGCCTTCGATCTGTTTTTGCACCGAGGCGCGGTGGCGCGGGGCGTTGGTCAGCAACACGACCACACCGCCGGTTTTGCGGTAGTCCTGTAGCGCGGCGACGGCCTCGGGGAAGGCGATGACGCCATCGTGCAGGCAGCCCCACAGGTCAACATAAAGGGCGTCGTAGTTGCTGGAGATATCGCTCAGGGCTGGGATGATCTGCGTCACGGTTCAGACTTTCAGGTTCGGAATGATCTGTTTTTTGCGGCTAACGACACCGGGCAGCACGACGCTGTCGCCGGTCACTGTGATGCCGAATGATTTTTCGGCCACCGATTTGACCGCACCGTTGGGGATAAACAAGGTGGATTGCTCGTTCAGGATGTCGACCACGAACAACAGGACCTGATCAACGCCATCCTCGGACGCGACGGCTGGCATGGCATCCATGATGCTGGCTTGGCGGTCCAGCACGATGGCGGGCGATGTGGTTTCCAGCACCGAGACGCGGAATTTGGTGGTGTCGACGTCGAAAACTTTGGAATCCAGCCGCAGCAGTTCAGCGTCGGAAAAATGCGAGATGTCGGATTTGGCGGCGAACATTTCAGCGGCGTATTCGGGGATATCAAGGCCAAGGTCTTTGGCCAAACGGTGCGCCACGGACACATCGCGGGGCGTGGTGGTGGGCGAGCGGAATTCCAGCGTATCCGATAAGATGCAGGACAGGATCAGGCCTTTGATCGCGTCGGGCATTTGATCCAGCGCCGGTTCGCGCATGATCGAATACATTACAGTGGCGGTGGCGGCGACGGGACGCATGGTGATGTTGATCGGCGCCTTGGTGGACAGGCCAGCGACCAGCGGGTGGTGGTCAATGATCTGGCGGATGTCGGCGTTGCCGATGTTGGCGGGTAACTCGGCCGGATTGTTGGTGTCAACGATCACGACTTTTTCGCCATCTTCCAGATCGGTTAGCACTTCTGGGCAGTCAAACCCCCAGCGTTTCAGCACAAAATCGGCTTCGGTATTGGGGGCGCCCAGCACATATGCGGTGGCGGGTTTTTTGGCGATGTCGTTCAGATACCACGCCCAGATCAGGGCGGAAGCCGTGGCGTCGGTGTCAGGGGCGGTGTGGCCGAAGATTTTGATCATTACAGTGCATCCATATATGGGGAGGTCGATTTTGCGTTCTTATAGGGGGGATGGAGCGGGTTGTCACCCGTTCTATGCGCCGATAACCTGTCCGGAACCAAGGATGCGATGCGATATGAACAAACCCCGCGAGACTGACCTATATCCCCCCGTAAAAGCCTACCTTGAGGCGCAAGGGTATGAGGTGAAGGGCGAGGTTGGAGCCGTGGATGTGATGGCGGTTCGCGGCGATGAAGACCCTGTGCTGGTCGAGCTGAAGCTGGGGTTTTCATTGGCGTTGCTGCATCAGGGGATTGCGCGTCAGGTGGTGACGGATGCGGTTTATCTGGCGGTGCCGCGTGTTGGCGGTAAAGGGTTGAAAGACAATCTGGGTCTGTGCCGCCGATTGGGGCTGGGGCTGATGACGGTGCGTTTGCGCGACGGGTTTGTCGAGGTGTTGGTGGATCCTGTGCCGTATAAGCCGCGCAAGTCGGCCAAGCGTAAGGGGCGTCTGTTACGGGAATTTTCGCGGCGTGTGGGGGACCCTAATGCGGGCGGGGCGACGCGGGTTGGTTTGATCACATCTTATCGCCAAGATGCACTGCGCTGCGCGACCTATTTATCGGACGAGGGGGCCTGTAAGGGCGCGGTGGTGGCCAAGGGGGCCACGGTGCCCAAGGCGACGCGGATCATGGCGGATGATCACTACGGCTGGTTTGAGCGGGTTGCGACGGGTGTTTATATGCTGACGCCCAAGGGGGTCGAGGGGTTGGGCGTTTATGGGCGGGTAGAAGACTAAAAACTTTCAACACGGGTCAGGGTGTAGCCCGCCTGCTCCAACAGATAGAGCAGCCCGTTATTGCCAGACAAATGCGCCGCACCAACCGCGACAAGGATGTTATCGGCGTCATGGGTGGCGGGCAGGATAACCTTCATCCAGTTGGCATTGCGATCCGTCAGCATGCTGGTCTCAAGGTCACTGAACATTTCGGCTGCTTCATCGGGCGTCAGGGGCAGGGCATCGCTGGCCTGAAGGCGGTTTAACTCCCAGATGGCGCGGTGTTCGCCAGACAGATAAGCCTCGATCAGGGTGGAAATCAGCGCGTCCCCGTTGTGCGCCATGCTTAAACCCATGCGGATATTGTCCAGCTCGGCGTATTCATCGTCATCATCGCTGCCAAACAGCGAAAACAGAATGTCGAAAGGTTCAAGCGCGCGGGTGGCTACGTTCTGGACCTCGGCCCGCGCCATTATGCGTTGATCCACCCCGTTTTGCTCGGTCATCCCCGCCATTGCACAGGGCGGGATTGCCAGCATCATTGATACATACCAAGGCTGCATTTTGCTGACCATAAAGCCGGGGATGCCACGGGCGGACATTTCTGTGGTGAGTAGGCTCCAGTCCTCGGGCGACAGACGGTCAGGCAGGGTCGGGCCGTCGGTGATGAACATCAGCGACGCATCGGTGAGCATTGCGGATTTGAGCTGTTCCATTGTCTCGCGGGTGGCCTCGAGCAGGATCAGGTCGGCGGCGTCAACGATAGGCCATAGCGGTTCAAGGTAGATGTCCAGCCGCGCATCGGTCAGGTGCATGGTGCCCATGATGTGAATGGTGCTGTCGCCATATTGGGCCCGCCACAGATTGCCGGACGGGTAGGGGTGCGCAGCAATGGCGGCGTCTAGGATGGCGCGGTCCTTATCGCCCATGGTTTCGAGCAGGTTTTCCCCGACGCATTGGGCAAACGCAGGCAGGGTGAGCAGGGATAACAGGAAGGATAGAATGAAACGCATGTTCAGGCTCCGCTGATGGGTCGCCTTAATAGGTATCTATGCAGTGTGGAAAATCAATGGCTGTGCTATGTTTGGACCGTGATCGTGACGGTTTGGGGGAATGAATGGCATATCTGGATTTGAACGGGGCAAGGTTGCATTACACCGATACAGGGTCGGGCGACGTGGCTGTGGTGTTTTCGCACGGGTTGTTGTTTAGCACCGAGATGTTTGCGGAGCAGATCGCGCATCTTAAGGCGAATTACCGCTGCATTGCGTATGACCATCGTGGTCAGGGGCAAAGCGGGGCACCCGAGGGTGAATATGACATGGACACGCTAACCGGTGATGCGGCGGCGTTGATCACCGCGCTAGGGGGTTGAGAAATGCCATTTTGTTGGTCTGTCGATGGGCGGGTTTGTGGCGCTGCGGATGGCGCTGGATTACCCTGATCTGGTGCGGTCCATCAGTGTGCTGGACAGCAGCGCCGATCCTGAGCCACAGGAAAACCACGGCAAATACAAGTTTCTGAATTTCATTCTGCGCAGGTTCGGGGCGAAACCTGTGGTCGGGTCGGTTATGCCGATTATGTTCAGCCAGACATTTCTGAAAGACCCTGACCGAAAAGAATTGCGCGATAGGTGGCGGCGGTTCTTGGGCCGGATTCCTGACAGAAAGGGCATGTCCAAGGCGGTGCGCGGCGTGATTGGGCGCGACGGGGTTTATAACAGGTTGGGCGAGATCAAAACGCCAACCCTGATCGTGGTGGGGGATGAGGACACCGCGACGGTGCCGGAAAAATCCGAGCGGATGCACGGGGCCATTTCGGGGTCGGAATATATACTGGTGCCCCAAGGCGGGCATGTGTCCACGATTGACGCGCCAGAGGCGATCAACGCGGCATTGTCGGGCTTTTTCGACAAAGTTGACGGGGCTTGGGTAAAAGAATCAACACCCGTCGGTTGACTCCCCCGACCTGCATCCCTAAATCCATTCTGTTAGCACTCGGTCGACCTGAGTGCTAATGTGATTTTAACCTTGATCGAAGGAGCGCTCAAAGATGGCTTTTACACCACTTCATGACCGTGTTCTGGTACGTCGCCTTGAAGGCGAAGAGAAAACTGCTGGCGGGTTGATTATTCCCGATAGTGCAAAAGAAAAACCTGCCGAAGGCGAAGTTATCGCTTGTGGTGAAGGCGCTCGCAAAGACAGCGGCGAATTGATCCCGATGGCTGTTAAAGCTGGCGACAAAGTGTTGTTTGGCAAATGGTCCGGCACCGAAGTTTCGATTGATGGCGAAGAGCTGTTGATCATGAAAGAAAGCGACATCATGGGCCTGCTGGGCTAGTCGTTACACTTTCACAATCTTAAGAATTATCAGGAGTTTTAGAAAATGGCTAAAGAAGTCAAATTCGATACCGATGCGCGCAATCGTCTGTTGGCCGGTGTCAACATTCTTGCCGATGCGGTAAAAGTTACACTGGGCCCCAAAGGCCGCAATGTGATCCTCGACAAATCGTTTGGCGCACCGCGCATCACCAAAGACGGTGTGACAGTTGCCAAAGAAATCGAACTGGAAGACAAGTTCGAAAACATGGGCGCACAAATGCTGAAAGAAGTAGCATCGCGCACCAATGACGAAGCTGGTGACGGCACAACAACAGCCACCATTCTGGCCCAAGCCATCGTGCGCGAAGGTCTGAAATCGGTTGCTGCTGGCATGAACCCGATGGATCTGAAACGTGGTATTGATCTGGCGACAATCGCGGCTGTGAAAACCATCAAGGATTCTGCGCGCGAAGTGAAAGACAGTGCAGAAGTCGCACAGGTCGGCACCATTTCCGCCAATGGCGAATCCGATATCGGCCAGCAAATTGCTGACGCTATGCAGCGTGTAGGCAATGAAGGTGTGATCACTGTTGAAGAGAACAAGGGTCTGGAAACAGAAACCGAAGTTGTTGAAGGCATGCAGTTTGATCGCGGCTACCTGAGCCCTTATTTTGTCACCAATCCTGACAAAATGATCGCCGAGATGGAAGATTGCATGGTTCTGCTGCACGAAAAGAAACTTTCGTCGCTGCAAGCCATGGTTCCACTGCTGGAAGCTGTGATCCAGTCCGGCAAACCTTTGCTGATCATTGCTGAGGATATCGACGGCGAAGCGCTGGCAACTCTGGTTGTCAACAAACTGCGTGGCGGTCTGAAAATCGCGGCTGTTAAGGCCCCTGGTTTTGGCGACCGTCGTAAAGCCATGTTGCAAGACATCGGCATTCTGACCGGTGGTCAGGTGATTAGTGAAGATCTGGGTATGAAACTGGAAAATGTCACCATCGACATGCTGGGTTCCGCCAAGAAAATCGTAATCACTAAAGATGAGACCACCATCATTGATGGCAACGGCGACAAAGCCGAGATCGAAGCGCGCGTCAGCCAGATCCGCACCCAGATCGAAGAAACCACATCGGATTACGACAAGGAAAAACTGCAAGAGCGCGTGGCCAAACTGGCTGGTGGTGTTGCTGTTATCCGCGTTGGCGGCATGACCGAAATCGAAGTGAAAGAGCGCAAAGACCGCGTTGACGATGCCCTGAACGCGACCCGTGCGGCCGTGCAAGAAGGTGTTGTCGTTGGTGGTGGTGTTGCCCTGATGACGGCAGCCAAAGCGCTGTCCAGTGTCAAAGGCGACAACTCGGACCAAGACGCCGGTGTTGCAATTGTTCGTCGTGCGCTGGAAGCGCCACTGCGCCAGATCGCTGAAAATGCGGGTGTTGACGGGGCTGTGGTTGCTGGCAAAGTTCGTGAGAGCGACGACGTGACGTTTGGCTTTAACGCGCAGACCGAAGAATATGGCGACATGTTCAAATTCGGCGTGATTGATCCGGCCAAAGTTGTGCGCACAGCACTGGAAGATGCAGCCTCAATCGCGGGTCTGCTGATCACCACCGAAGCCATGATTGCCGATAAACCTGCGCCAGCTGGTGCTGGTGGCGGCATGCCTGACATGGGCGGCATGGGCGGAATGGGCGGCATGATGTAAACGGTTAAATCCTTACAGGATTTGACCGGAGGCGTCAGGTGTTTGGCCATTAGGCCAAGCACCGAGAGCCTTACCGTTCCACAAGAATAAGAAAAGGGCTGCCGTTTTGGTGGCCCTTTTCTTTTGGCCACATTTGTTGACATAGTTGTTCGAACCAAAACGGGCTGTTGAAAGGCTAGGCAATTGACCGGATACCAGATCAGGCGGGCACAGCCCAAAGACGAGAAGGCAATTTCGGGCTGCATCGTTGCTGCTTATAAACCCGTTCTGGCGCGCGGTTTGGAATTGCCGCCGGTATCGGAAGGGGTAGCCACCGATATTCGTGATAACACGGTTTGGCTGGCGGAAGATGGAAACGAGGTTCTGGGCGGTCTCATAGTAACCACCGAGGATCAGGTGCTTCACATAGCGAATTTGTTTGTTAAGCCATCAGCGCAAGGGCGTGGTTTGGCGGGGGCATTGATGTCTTTGGCTTGCGACTATGCGAAGGAACAGCATTGCGAGGTCATGAGGTTAGCGACCCATAAAGACATGCCCGAAAACGTGGCGCTATACGCGCATCTGGGATGGGTCGCATGCGCCACCGAAGGGAACAAAGTTCTGATGTCCAAACCCGTTTTGTCAGGGAGGGGTTAAGCTGTGCGCCTGACCTTACTCACCCTCCTAACCATGATTGCATTCGCCGCCAATTCGGTGCTGAACCGGTTGGCTTTGATGGATGCGGGGATGGGGCCGGCTGCTTTTGCGGCTATTCGGCTGGCTGCCGGAGCGGGTGTGTTGGCAGCGCTGGTTTGGGTCAGGGGCGGCGGGGTGCGCCCTGTGCTGCGGCCCCGTCTGAAAGATGCGATCGGTCCGTTGTCCTTGGCGCTTTACGTGCTGGGGTTTTCCTTTGCCTATGTCAGCCTGCCTGCGGGGGTGGGGGCGTTGTTGCTGTTTGGCGGGGTGCAGGTGACGATGTTTGCCGGCGCGATAATTTTGCGTGAAGAGGTGCCGCTACAGCGATGGCTCGGGGCGGGGTTGGCGTTCAGCGGGCTGGTTTGGTTGTTGTGGCCTGGTGCTAGCGCGTCCCTGCCGCTTGCCGGTGGCGTGTTGATGGCGGCGGCGGCGCTGGGGTGGGGGATCTATTCGTTGTTGGGGCGCGGGGCTACGGATGCGTTGGGGGCTACCGCGATGAATTTCCTGCTGGCGATGCCGTTGGCTCTGCTGGTGTTCGTTATCTTGCCGGACCGGATTACCGCGTGGGGCGCGGTGTTGGCGGGTTTGTCGGGCGGTGTGACCTCGGGGTTGGGATATGCGCTGTGGTACCGGATTTTGCCGCAACTGGGGGCAACAAAGGCGGCTGTGGCGCAGTTAAGCGTGCCGGTGATTGCGATGGCGGGGGGTATCGCATTTCTGGATGAAACTGTGAGCATGCGGATCATTGTGGCCAGTCTGTTGGTGCTGGGCGGGGTTGCCGTGTCAATGCGTCGCTAAGGGTATGGATTGTCAGACCTTTTAACGTCGCATCGCAGGGGTTATATCACTTGTTATGAAACGGTTATTGATCTTTATCTTCCTGTTGTTCCCCACGTTGGCCAATGCCGATTGTGCGATTTTGGTGCATGGGTTGGCGCGTTCCAACGCATCATTGATGGTGATGGAACAGGCGCTGTCGCATGCGGGATACGAGGTGGTGAATATTTCCTACCCGTCCACGCGTGAGCCGCTGGAACAGCTGGTTTTGCATGGGCTGCCAGAAGCGGTGGAGGGGTGTAACGGCCAGAAGGCGCATTTCGTCACCCATTCAATGGGCGGCATTCTGGTGCGGATGTATCTGGCGCACAACAGGACCAACAAAACGGGCCGCGTGGTGATGATGGCCCCGCCCAACAGCGGGTCGGAACTGGTTGATCTGCTGGGGGACTGGGAGGTGTTCCAGATGATCAATGGACCTGCGGGAATGGAACTGGGAACAGATCAGGAATCGGTTCCGAACCGGTTGGGGGCTGCGGGGTATGAACTGGGGATTATTGCCGGAAACCGGTCGTTGAACCCGATGTATTCGGCGATGATCACGGGTGCTGATGATGGCAAGGTTTCGGTTGCGGCGACGCGGCTGGAGGGGATGCGCGACCATATCATTTTGCCGGTCACGCACACCTATATGATGAACAGCCCGCTGGTGGTGGCGCAGGTGAAACTGTTTTTGGCAACGGGTGCGTTTGATCGCGAGTTGAGCTATGCGGACGCGGTGCGGCTGAGTTTCGAGTAAGAATTTAATGCGCTGCGCGCGGCAGGTATTTAAAGCAAGAAGAAGGGGTTAGGTGGTGATCCGGTTGACGTGGCCCATCTTGCGGCCCTCTTTTATATCGGCTTTGCCATAGAGGTGCAGGGCGGTGTTTGGTTCGGCTGCCAGTGAGGCGATGCTGTTCATATCATCGCCGATCAGGTTTTCCATTGTGACGTCGCAGTGGCGTTTACCATCGCCAAGCGGCCAGCCAGCCACGGCGCGAATATGTTGTTCAAACTGGTCAATCGCACAGCCGTTCTGGGTCCAGTGGCCGGAATTATGCACCCGTGGGGCAAATTCGTTGACGATCAGGCCTTGGGGTGTGACGAAAAGTTCGACCCCCATGACGCCGACATAATCCAGTTCATTCAGGATGCGGGCGGACAGCAGAACCGCGTCGGTGGTCTGGGATGTGGTCAGGGTGGCGGGCACGGTGGTGGTGCGCAGGATACCATCGACATGCACGTTTTGCCCGGGATCATAGCAGGCGATATCGCCCTGTTGGTTGCGGGCTGCGATGACGGAAACTTCGTGGCTGAAGTTGACGAACCCTTCCAGCAGGCTGGGGGCACCGGCCATGTCGGCGTGGGCTTTTGCGGCATCATCGGGCGTCATGATGCGGGCTTGGCCCTTGCCGTCATAGCCAAAGCGCCGCGTTTTCAGGATGGCGGGAGTGCCTGTGGTTTTAAGGGCGTCGGTCAGGTCGTCCAGTGTATCGACGGTTGCGAAAGGGGCGGTGTTTAGCCCTAGCGATTGCAGGAATTCCTTTTCGGTCAGGCGGTCCTGCGAGGTGGCCAATGCACGACGGTTCGGGTGGATCGGGCGTAAACGCTCCAGTGTATCCAGCGCCGATGTCGGGATGTTTTCAAATTCGTAGGTGATCACATCGACGGTTTTGGCAAAATCTGTCAGGGCGGCATCATCGTCATAGGGGGCTGTGGTCACCTGATCCGCGACGTGGCCTGCGGGCGGGTTTGCGCCTGGCTCGAATATATGGGTTTTAAAACCGAGGCGGGAGGCGGCAACCGAGAGCATGCGGCCCAACTGCCCACCGCCAAGGATGCCGATGGTTGCGCCTTGAGGGAGTGGGTTAGTCATTGGATGGTGCATCCGGAATCGAGGCCGAAAGGGCGGTGCGCCAAGCATCAAGGCGTGTGACGAGTGCTGGATCATTCAGGGCGAGGATGCCTGCGGCCATCAGACCCGCATTGGCAGCACCCGCAGCACCGATGGCCATGGTGGCGACGGGAAATCCTTTGGGCATTTGCACGATGGAATAGAGGCTGTCGACGCCAGACAATGCTTTGGTTTGGATTGGCACGCCAACCACCGGAATGCGGGTTTTGCTGGCCATCATGCCGGGCAAATGCGCCGCCCCGCCAGCGCCCGCGATGATCACCTGCAAGCCACGGTCAACAGCGGTTTTACCATAGTCCCACAGCCGGTCCGGTGTGCGGTGCGCCGAGACGATTTTAGTCTCGTAAGCCACGTCCAGTTCGTCCAGAATATCAGCGGCCAGCTTCATGGTGGGCCAATCCGATTGGGAGCCCATGATGATGCCGATCTTTACGTTTGTCATTGTGCCATCCTAACTTGCGAGCGCGCACTATACCGATTGCGCGGGCTCACGCAATAATATCGGGGGTCAGGTCGTCTTCAATTGCGGCGATCTGGTCTTTGAGGCGCAATTTCTGGGTTTTCAGGCGGCGGACGGTCAACTGGTCGCCGCGCCGGACCTCTTCGAGCGCATGAATTGCCTCGTCCAGATCGCGGTGTTCGCGGCGTAAAACCTCAAGCCGAACGCGCTGCACATCTTCGTGGTTCATTTCAATCGGGGTGTTCATTGGGGCAATGTTACCGTGAGTCGGTTGCTGGAACCTTCTGAATAGCCGTTTTTTTGCGTTGCGGGAAGGGTTTGGCGTGATCTGCTGCCCTTGCACTGTGGGCTGTGGCTGCCCATATCTATTAAGAACGGGTTGCCGCATGCGGGGCCTGCACTGAACTGTCGCTTGATGAAGGACATGTTGATGACGAAATTAACGCTTAGTACGCATCCCTTTTTGCTGGGATTTGATCAGTTGGAACGCCTGATGGAGCGCACCGCGAAATCCGGCACGGATGGCTATCCGCCCTTTAATATTGAACAAACCAGCGAGCACAGTTACCGCATCACGCTGGCGGTGGCGGGATTTGGCGAGGCTGAACTGTCTATCACTGTCGAGGATCGGCAACTGGTGGTGCGTGGTCGCCAAGGCGAGGTGGATGAGGGCCGTGTGTTCCTACACCGCGGCATTGCGGCGCGGCAATTTCAAAAGAGTTTCGTTTTGGCGGACGGCGTTGAAGTGGGGGAGGCCGCGATGGAAAACGGTTTGCTGCACATAGACCTTGCGCGGGCCACGCCTGACGCGGTGGTTCAGACGATTACGATTATCAAACGATAACCCCGATTAATTAACCAAGGAGGCGCGAGATGGATACCAAGTATGAATTTGGCCCCGAGGGGCAGGATAATATCGTTTATATCACGGCGGTTGCTGTGGCCGATCTGCCCAAAGAAGTGCAGGAGCAGGCACAAGGAGCATCACAGCTATATGCCGTGTGCAAATCGGATGGCGAGCGGTTGGCGCTGGTCAAGGACCGCAATATGGCCTTTATGCTGGCGCGCCAAAACGATCTGGCGCCGGTGGCGGTTCACTAATGAAGTATGATTTTGACTGGGTGGATGCTTTCAGCTCGCGTCCCTTTGGTGGCAACGCCTGTGTGGTGGTGCATGGGGCTGCTGAGTTGAGCCTTGAGCAGCGGTTGGCGTTGGTCAATGAAACCTCGCTATCGGAATGTGCCTATCTGGTCGGGTCCGACGTGGCGAATTTCGGGGCGCGGTTTTATGTGGCGCATCAGGAAATTTTGATGGCGGGACATCCGACCATTGCCACGGTGACGTCCCTGCTGGATCGCGGGCTGGTGCCGCTGGTTGGCGGGCGGGCGGAATTTACGCTCGAGGTAGGTGCTGGCGTGTTGCCGATTTCGGTAGTGGACGGGATGATTACGATGACCCAGGCCGCACCAGTGTTTGGCGAGATGCATGATCCGGCCGAGATTGCGCAGCTATTCGGGTTGTTGGCGGATGATGTTATCGGGGTGCCGCAAACCGTATCCACCGGCACGCCATACTGCATTACGGTGCTGCGGGATAAGGCGGCGTTGCGGCGTGCGGCGTTGGATTTAACGCGTCTTGGCGCCTATCATTCGGTGCGGGGGCTGGGCGCGGATAAGGCGATGGAGCCGTTTTTGGTGGTGCGTGACGGGGAGACTGCGGCGGGTGATACGTTCTCGCGGCTGTTGCTGCCACCACCGATGCCTGCGGAAGATCCGTTTACCGGATCGGCGACGGGCTGCATGGCTGCTTATTTATGGCATCACGGGTTGATCGAGAATGCGTCATTTGTGGCCGAGCAGGGGCATTGGATGGGGCGTGCGGGGTCGGCACAGGTCGAGGTTCTGGGGCCGTGCGCGGCCCCAACGGGTGTGAAGGTTGGCGGGCAGGGTGTTGTTTTAATGCGCGGCGAATTGGCGCTGTAACAATTGCTGGCTGGGTGCTTTATATATGGGGCAACGATTGAATCACGGAGTTTTGAGATGAGCAAACCATTGAAGTGCACCTGTCTGGAATGTGGCTCGGTTGGGCGGTTTCCGGCGGACAAAATTGGCGACCGGCCCAAGTGCGGCAAGTGTGGCGCGTGGTTGATCACTGGCAAGGTGATCGAGATCGATCTGGCGATACTGGCCAAGGCGGCGCAAAATGACGACGTGCCGCTGGTGGTGGATTTCTGGGCGCCGTGGTGTGGGCCGTGCCGGATGATGGCGCCGCAGTTTATGATGGCGGCTGAAAAAATGGAGCCGTATGTGCGGTTTGCCAAGATCAACACCGAGGCGCACCCTAAAGCCTCGCAGCGCTATAACATTCGCGGGATTCCGACGATGGCGCTGTTCAAGGGCGGGCGCGAGAAAGCGCGGCAATCGGGCGCAATGCAGTCGCCGCAGATACAGGCTTGGGTCGCGAAGTCGGCTTAAGATGCCTGCGGCGCAGGTATTTAGGAAAAGAAGAAGATCAGGCTTGGGGCTATCCCGTGGACCATGCGCGGGGTTGTTTCATGCCGGCCATTTTGATGGCTTGGCCGGTGTAGCCGTAGGGGAACAGGGCGTAGAGGGCGGCTTTTGATCCGGCTTTGTTTAACCCATCGCGTTTGGCGAGGTATTTGAACACAAAACGCACGTCGGGCATGACACCTTTTTCTTCCTCGGAATCGCGGATGAACTTGAGGATTTCAAGGTGTAGCGGGGTCAGGGTGATGCCCTCGACGTCTGCGCGGTAGTCGGTGAATTCCTGTGTCCAGTCGTGCTGATCGGTCAGATAGCCGTTGGCATCGACGTTGACCTTGCGGCCCGAGGGCAGGGTGAGTTCAATGATCTTGTCCGGTAGCGTGCGCATATCGTGTCCTTGGATCA
>CAYYOF010000067.1:0-9926 GCA_964473185.1 uncultured Marinosulfonomonas sp.
CCATATCGTAGGGTTGCAGAATGGCACAGCCATTGGCCGCCCAATAGGCCTGAAGACGCAGGATGATGTCCTGAAAGCTGCGGGGGGTGGCAGAGTTGTCAGTCATAGGGGCCTCGGAAGAATGCGGGTTGGTTTCAAATAGGCAATGTGGTGCGGGGGGTCAATTGGGGAGTTGGGTGAAGTTGGTTTGCAAAAAATCTCAGCGCCCGACCTAGGGGGGCATTGGGGCAGTGTTTTCTGCCCTGCCAACGCAAAATTAGCGGACGTTCTATCAATATGCAATATTGCAAAAGCGCCCTCATCGTGCTGAAAGCGCGTCTTCGACACGACGGGGAGGTCGGGCGCTGACATTTTTGCAAAATGACGGGTGGATATATTCAATCGGGGCATCTTGAAAGATATTCAAAGCACACATGATCGGTCGTTGCGCTTCCCACTACTTTGTTGCATATTATTTATGTGTTGCATTTTGTTGCACTCCGTGTATTGTTGGTGCATGGACATAAATCAAATCATGAAAGACGCCAAGGCCGCCAAGAGCAAAGACAGCTTGGAGACCTACTCCGAAGTTATAAGCATTCTTCGAGACAAGGGGTATTCATGGCGGGATATATCAGCCTTCCTTGCGGAGCGGGGGATGCAGGCCGATCACACAAAAATTTATCGCTATTACACGAAAAAGAACAAACTGAAAGGAAAAACAATGTCAGTTATCACCTCAGAGCAATACCAAGAGGGCCTAAACACCATTTCATTGAGCGAGCCTCAAAAAAAAATGCTAAAAGCGCATTACAACGTCGTAAACCGTTCAATAACATACACGGAGCTTGCTAAAGCTGCTGGGTATGACAGCTATGAAACAGCAAATTCCCAGTATGGCAGACTTGGCCGCACACTTGGCGAATCCGTTGGATTTAAGTTTGTTGAAGCCTTGCCTGACAGGCCGGGAGAATTATTCTATAGCAGTTCTATTGGGCAGGGTAATCATTATACAAATGGGGACTTCCAATTGGTTATGCACCACGAATTAGCAAAGGCAATCGAAGCCCTCGATTTGTTCTAAACACCTTACGCTCCCGAGTAGCACACAGAAATCACAGCCACCTCATAATCATGTGGGATGGCTATGTCGTTTATTCACGTATTAATCCCGCCCCCAATCCTGACCACCTCCTCGACCAACACCTCCAGATCGCTATCCTGCGTACGGTGGTTGGTAATGTTCACCCGTATCGCCACCTGCCCCTCCAGCGTGGTGACCGACGGCGCGGCGACGCCGCTTTCCTGCAATTGCATGACAATCTCGCTGTTCACCGCGTCGCTGTCGCCATAGCGAAAGCACACAATGCTGCTCGCCACGGGGGCCAGCAACGTCAGGTCGGGATCCGCCGTGATCAGCCCCGCCAGCAATTGCGCCTGTCTACAGTTCTTGGAAATCATTACCCCCAGCGCCTCGGTGCCATGTTCGCTAATCTGTGCCCAAACCTTCAGCGCCCGAAACCCGCGTGACAATTCGGGCCCGTATTCCACCGGCCACGGGTTGCCCGCCGCCAGACCGCGCGTTGCCCCTTGCAGGTAATCAGGGCGGCTGGAAAACGACGCCAGATGCGCCGCACCATCACGGACCAGAACAAAGCCCGCGTCGTAATTCACATGCAGCCATTTGTGGAAATCAAACGCCAGTGAATCCGCCCGCTCGATCCCTTTCAAACGGGGTCGCAACACATCTGACAACACCCCCGCCGCACCAAACGCCCCGTCGACATGCAGCCACATCCCCTGTGTCGCCGCCAAATCCGCCAAAGCCGCCAAATCATCAAACGCCCCCACATTGACGCTGCCAGCCGTGCCGACAATCAGGAACGGCTGATGCCCCGCCGCGAGGTCCTTGGCGATCATCGCCTCAAGTGCCGCCACGTCCATTTCATATTCAGCATTCACCGGCACGGGCCGCAAAGCATCGGCCCCTAACCCCAACAGATCAAACGCACGCGCCACGCAGTTATGTGCCTGACTGGATGCATAGCCCACCAGCCGATGCGCCCCGACACCCGCACCCCGCGTTGCCACGCCCAATGCCGCATCCCGCGCCACCTTTAACGCAATGATCGTCGCCATAGATGTGCCCGACACCACCAGCCCGCTGGCCCCGTCAGGAAACCCGAACATCTGGCGCACCCACGCGACCACTTGTTGTTCTACATAGATCGCGCCATGATCGCGCCCGCCCAGATTGGCGTTCATCGCGGCCGCAGCAATATCGGCGATCAACCCACTGGTGGACCCTGCCCCATGTACCCAGCCAAAAAACCGCGGATGCGTGTTGCCGACACCATAGGGCAGCAAGGCTTGCACCTGTCGCTGCATCGCATCCACGCCTGCGCCCTGCCGTGGCAAGGACGTTCGCAAACCTGGCTTCATCTCGTCCGGCAAGGGCCGCCAGACAGGCCCACTTGCAGCCCGCTCCATCTTGTCCAGCGCCGCCTCCAGCATTTTATGTGCCGCAGCGCGGGTTTCAGTCCAGTTTTCGGGGTCAAGCGAGTCAGCCATTCAGAAATCCTTTGCATCCCTTCCCTGCTAACATGAAACCGCAGGCGCAAGGAACCAGTGCCAACCATTTGGCACACACGTAATTATGTGGTGCAAACCATGCCTGTTGTCGTTAATTAGGGGAAATGAATCGCACAACAGATCATTCGTGCGAACAAGGGGGAATATGAGACAGTTTTTTGTTTGGGTTTTTTTAGCATTTTTTGCGGTCCTATCTGGGCCAGCCAACGCACAACAATCATCGTGGATCCAGATCGAGGCACAACCGAGCCTGCGTGAAGGCTCCGAGCGCGCCCGCGCCTATGCCGGAGTTTTCCAGAACGTGAACGGCTTTTCCATCGGGTCCGGTTGGTATGCCATTGCGCTGGGACCGTTTACCGAGGCAGGCGCCGAAGCCCACCGCGTGCAATTACGCCGCGAAAACCTGATCCCGCGTGATAGTTTCGTAGTGGATGGCGCTGCATTTCGCCAGAAATTCTGGCCAATCGGGGCAGATACACGCAATCATGCACCGGCACCCGATCCCGTCGAAACAACAGACCAAACAACCGCAGTAGAGCCAACAGTGGTTGCGCCACCACCCCCACCCAGCGACGAAACCCCGCGCGAGGCCCGCAAAGCCGAAGCGCAGTTGACACGCGACGAGCGCAAGCTGCTTCAGGTCGCGCTGCAATGGGAAGGGTTCTATACCTCTGCCATCGACGGGGCATTCGGGCGCGGCACACGCGGCGCGATGGCTGATTATCAGGCTGCCAAAGGCTACGAGGAAACCGGCATTCTGACCACCAAACAACGCGGCGAATTGATCACAGCCTACAACGCGATCCTCGCGGGTCTTGGCCTTGCGCCGGTGCGCGAACAGGCGGCGGGCATCGAGATCAACATACCAACGGCGCTGGTCGAATTTGAAAAATACGAGCCCCCTTTCGTGCATTACCGCTCCAAAACGGACAACGGTGTGCGGATGCTGCTGATTTCGCAGGTCGGCGATCAGGCCACATTATTTGGCCTGTATGACATCATGCAAACGCTGGCGATTGTCCCGACCGAGGGCGAGCGCAACCGGCGTGACAACAGTTTCGTTCTGACCGGACAGGATGAAACGATCCAGTCGTACACCTATGCCGCGCTAAAGGGCGGGATGGTCAAGGGGTTCACCCTGATCTGGCCCACAGGCGATGAAAAACGCCGTGGCCGGGTGATTGAGGAAATGAGGGCCAGCTTCAAGCCGTTCGGGGATACCGCACTTGACGAAACACTGGGCGAACCATCGCCGGATCAGCGGATTGATCTGGTGGCGGGTCTGGAAATTCGCAAACCCACGATTTCGCGTTCGGGGTTTTATGTCGATGCAGGCGGGCGGGTTTTGACCACCCTTGAGGCCGTGCAAAACTGCACCCGCATTTCGCTGGACGACACCTATGATGCCGAAGTTACCTTTGTCGACGAAGCACTCGGCATCGCCCTGCTGACACCACTGGAAAGCCTATCGCCCTCCAGCCACGCCAACTTTCGCACCACAGTTCCACGGATCAATGCCGAAGTCGCCATTTCAGGTTATTCCTATGAAGGCGCACTTGGGGCTGCCACAATGACATTTGGCAAGCTGGCCGATATTCGCGGGTTGAAAGGCGAAGCCGAACTGCGCCGCCTTACGGTGAATGCACAGGATGGTGACGCGGGAGGGCCGGTCTTTGACATGACCGGCAGCGTGCTGGGTATGCTGTTGCCCAAAACGCAGGCCAATGGTCAGCGCCTGCCGGACGAGGTCAGCTTTGCGATCAGTGCCGAGGCAATGGGCGCGGCACTGGCCGAAAACGGCGTGACCATATCCGCGTCCCAACCCGGTGGCGCAATGGCCCCCGAGGATCTGACCACCATCGGCACCGATATGACGGTGCTGGTCAGCTGCTGGAATTAGGGCCGCACCATGTTTGACTATACGCTGCTGCACTGGACCACATTCCTGACTGCAGTGGTCATTCTAAACCTCGCCCCTGGCCCCGACATCGCGTTTATCCTGGGCCAAACCGTGCGTGGCGGACGCAAATCAGGCTTTGCCGCGATGGCGGGCATCTGGACCGGCGCTTTTGGCCATGTGTTGATGGCAGCGGCGGGATTGTCGGCTATTCTGGCAACATCTGCGGTGGCGTTTTCCGTGGTGAAATGGGCTGGTGCCGCCTATCTGATCTGGCTGGGCATCGCCGCCCTTCGATCCGATGGCAGCGGGTTTATATCAGACGGGGTTAAAACCGATCCCGCATTTATGCCGATCTATAAGCAGGGCGTGGTTGTGGCCCTGCTGAACCCCAAGGTGGCGATTTTCTTTTTGGCGTTCCTGCCGCAATTCATCGTGGCAGGCGCTGGCCCCGTCTGGGCGCAATTGTTCCTGCACGGCAGCCTGATCATTGTCGTGGCCGCCCTGATCGAGCCGCCACTGATACTGGCCGGCGAACGGCTGACAAGCAAGCTGCGCAACTCGCCTCGGTTTGGCCTGTGGCTGGATCGCAGCCTTGGTGCAATCTTTATTGCGCTCGGTCTGCGACTGGCAATGGAACAGCGCTAACATCAGGCGCGGTAAACGAAATCTTTCAAAGATTTCGGCTGTTTTCTTTGAAAGAAAACAATCCCCAAACCGTCAGCCGGTGATCCGCGGCGTCACATAGATCAACGTTGGCCCATCCGCTTTCAATGCATCTTTCAAGGCCTGCTGGAAATCCGCCAATGTATTAGGAGCCGTCGCATTGGCCCCGAACGCCAGCGCCAGCGCACAAAAATCAGGGTTCTGTGCCACCACTGCATTGGGCGCAATCTGGCTTGCGATCATGCTGTCCTCGATTTCCTTTAACTTACCATTGTCCCACAGGATAATCGGCAGGCTCAGCCCCAGTTCCACCGCGACGCCCAACTCCTGCATCGTGTAATGAAACCCGTAATCCCCCGCGATGGCCACAACCGGCGTATTGGGACGACCAATTTTACCACCGATGGCCGCAGGCAACCCATACCCCAGTGTGCCAAACCCATAGGGGTGATGCCACAGGTTCGGACGGTCCAGCGGGAACAGTTCCTTGGACACATAGGCAAACTGCGTCATGTCGGAATAGAACAGCGTGCCCTTTGGCAGCGCATCAGCCATCGCCGCACAGATCGGCGCGATGCCTTGGCGGGCCGCATCAGTTACAGCATGGAATGCTGATTTGGCGGCGGAAACCTCGTCCGCCGTCCAGTCGGTGGTGACGTTATGCCCCTCGACCAGATCACACAGGTCCGACAAAAACTGCGCCGCATCGCCCATCACAGGCAGGTCGGCCACATGATCATCCGCCAATGAATGCGCATCCAGATCAACGCGGATCATCGGGGCCGTATGCCCCAGATGATCACGCCACAGGTCAGTTTCGGACAGTTCCGTGCCGATACACAGCACCAGATCAGCCTTGGCCAATTCTGCCACACTGTCGGTTTGCGCCAGACACGCATCATAATTTAGCGGGTAATCCGGCGCGATAATGCCGCGTCCTGCATAGGTGCACATGGTCGCCGCCCGCATCAAACGGGTCAGCTTGCGGGCAGCCTCGAACCCCTCTGTCGCACCACCACCAAACACAAACAGCGGACGACGTGCGCCCAGCAGCCATTCTGCGGCGGCTGCCACATCTTCGGGGCGGGCAAGTGGTTTAGACGGGTAAACCGGCTGATCTGGTGCCGCAATCGCCATGCCACCCAACACATCAATCGGCACCTGAATATGTTTGGGACGGGCACGTTGGGAAGAAAACTCGGCGAATGCCTTATCCACCAGACGATAGGCCGCTGCCGCATCAGGGGCCGTGACGGACCAGTCACATACCGTGGCCGCCGCCCCCTCCTGATCGCGCATCTCATGCAAGCGCCCGCGTCCCATGCCAGTGTCTTTGGTTTCAAGGCAGGACGAAATCACCAGCATCGGCACGCTGTCAGAATAGGCCTGCCCCATCGGTGTCATGATATTACACAGACCCGGTCCGGTAATCACATAAGCCACCCCCACCTTGTCGGTCGCACGCGCATAGCCATCGGCCATGAACCCCGCACCCTGCTCGTGACGCGCCAGAACATGGGTGATGCCGGCCTCTTCTATGCCGCGATATAATTCGACATTATGCACCCCCGGAATACCGAAAATCACCTCAACCCCACGCGCCTTTAACATGTGGGAAATGTTTGCGCCTAATGGTCGTTTATTCATCGCTCTAGCCTCTCCAAAATTTCACGGTCAGGATGGTGAAAACCACCAACAGTTCCAGCCGCCCAATCAACATCCCCGCCGCCAACATCCATTTCGCAGTATCATTCAGCGAGGCAAAATTTCCCGCGGGTCCAATCGTATCACCCAGCCCCGGACCGATATTGGCAATCGCCGTAGCCGCTCCGGAGACCGAGGTGACAAAATCCAGTCCCGTCGCCCCCAGCAACACCGCTAAAACACCAATCGTTACGATAAACATGACGAAAAACGCCATGACTGATGAAATAACGTCATCACTAACGGGCCGCCCATCATATCGTGGTGTGAACATGCCATGCGGCGAATGGATTTTGGCGATCTGGGCGCGAATTGATGCGAACAACAGCTGATAGCGGAATATTTTCACCGAACAGCAGGTCGACCCCGCGCAGCCGCCGACCAGCCCGAGGAAAAAGAACAACACCACGGGGAACGGGCCCCACAGCTGGTAATCCACGCTGGCGTATCCGGTGCCGGTAACGATCGAGGTGACGTTGAACACCGCCTTGCGAAAGGCGGGCTCAAGTGCTCCGCCATGTGTTGCCATGCGATAGAACGTGATCATCAAGATGGTGACCACCAGCACCCACAGGAAGGCACGCACCTGACTGTCGCTAAACAGCGGGCGCGATGACCCTGCCATCATCTGCACATAACGCACAAACGGCAGGCTGGCTAAAATCATGAACACAGCCGCCACATATTCCGCCCCGCCCTGAAACGCAGCGAAGGACGCATCATGGGTGGAAAATCCGCCGGTAGCAATAGTGGTAAAGGCGTGGTTGATCGCATCAAACCCCGCCATGCCCGACGCCAGATAGGCCAGAAAACACATTCCCGTCAGGGTCAGGTAAATCGCCGAAATCCGTGTGGAAATCTGCGCCGCGCGGGGCAGAATCTTGCCCATTGTATCGAAACCTTCGGATCGGAAAATTTGCATACCCCCGATGCGCAGTTCGGGCAAAAACACCATCGCCACAACGATGATACCGATGCCGCCAAACCACTGCATCATTGATCGCCACAACAGCACACCTTCGGGCAATTCATCCAGCCCGCTAAACACGGTCGACCCCGTGGTGGTCAGCGCCGACATCGCCTCGAAAAACGCATCTACCACGCGGGCGTCTGGTTCACCCAGAATGAATGGCAAAGCCCCGAAAATAGGCAGCGCCAGCCATACGCCCGTGGTCAACAGGAACGTCTGCTGAATGGTGATGTTTTTCTTTTTGCGGTTGGCTGTGGCCAGCCCAACCAGTCCGCCCAATAAAATAGCGATGATTGCGCTCTCTAGAAACACTTGCCAATGGCCGTTTTGATAGATGATGTCGGTTGCCATCGGGATCAGCATCGTGACCCCGAGCGCAACAATCAGCTGGCCAATGATAAATCCTACAGGACGCAGATCAAACATAGCGCCAAGGCTTGGCGAGGTCGGGTGAATCTGTCAAGCGGTATTGGTTAGCTGCGGCAGCGATATAATGTATATTCCGGGAACCTGCGAAGAAGGTGGCCAATTTCCTCAACGCTGCTCACTCCGACCTCGTAAACCACCATATTGGCCCCGTATTTGGCCGCACGCGTTTGGAAGTCATTGATGATTTCCTGATTGCTCTGGGTTTTGCTACCCCAACCGGTCAGCAGCCCGATACCATGCCGGTTTTCGCAGTGATCCGGAAATCCGAATATGACAGACACGTCTTTTGGACTTACCGCGGGATAGCGCTCGAAAACCACCTCGGTTGGCGGGCTGTCTGGTGTGATCCTCGCCACTTGGCGCATGAATTAATCGTCAGATATTTTCTCCACGCAGGCCCCCATCGAAAGAACCAGCAGGCTGGCCGCAATAATCTTTGCCATGGCAATTTCCCCTGAATGCAGTCGCAGATAAAATATACGGGCAAAACAATGGTTAATACAGACAGGTATTCCATACTTTGGGCGAATCGAAGGCATTGGCGCGGTGCAAGCCGGGGGTTGAAAACAGCGTGATTTGTTGCCTTTGGATGGGTTTTTAACCCGCGTAAAATTTACATTTACGGTAAACAGCCAATAGAATAAGGGCTTTTCCGATCAAAATTGCGGCAAAACTAAGATGAACAGAACATTAACGGGTTGTTCAAGCTGCATTCAGCACGCTTGTTGCATATTGAAATCATCGAAAGCGCAGGGCTGTTGAAATGTGCCAACAAACGGCCAGGAACCCGAAATTAGAAGAAGCACCGATATGTATGAAGCAAAAATTTCATTGAACGACGCAAACTGCATCAACCCAGCCGGTCTTCAAGCCTCCACTACACTCGAAAATACCAATCTAATGCATGATATAACTTCTATATCCGCCTTATCTTTACTAGACAAAGCATGCGCAGGTAGGCGCACCGCACTGAAAAACCTGACAGCATCAGGTCAGGATATGCGTATTAAAAACGTCCTGCTGTTTAACGCCAAAAAGCAACGCGGTTTTGAAGCCGTCGATACAATCATAAAGCAACTGGTCATGCACAAAAATATTATTGCAGCAGAATAATCAGCGGGCAGTAAAACAGGCGGCCAATAATGACCATAATTCATTCACACAGCATTCACATGGACATCGTTAGAGGTATTTCATGATGATGAAATATATCCTCGCAGCTCTCGTGCTGACAAGCATAAGCCTCCCTACATACGGGAAACCCCGCGAGATCGGGCAGGGCGAATTGCGCCAGCATGTTTCGGCGGGCGAAATCGTAAGCGTGAAAACGGTCCTAAGCCGCGTGCGCAGCAGGGTTAAAGGCGATGTGATCGATGTTCGCGTATTTGACGCGGGTGGTTTGTATTACCGCGTATTGGTCATGATGCCCAACGGCAGGGTTGGAAGCGTTGTTGTAAACGGGCGGACAGGGCAGACTATGCCAGCAGGCTCAACCATCAGCAAAGCCGTTCAGGCAGCCGCAAAAAGTAGCGGCAATGGGAGAACTGGTAATAACTCCTCGAATGGGTATCGTGGCAACAACAATAGCAACGGCAACAACGGCAACGCCGGCGGTGGTGGCAATAACGGCAACGGCGGGGGTAACGGTGGCGGCAACGGCGGGGGTAACGGTGGCGGAAACGGCGGGGG
>CAYYOF010000067.1:10026-19070 GCA_964473185.1 uncultured Marinosulfonomonas sp.
AACGGCGGGGGTAACGGTGGCGGAAACGGCGGGGGCAACAACGGTAGAAATTAATTCAACTTTAGGCCATTTTTTCGCCAAAGTTTCTATCTACGGCTTTCTGCATGAGAATATTACTTGCAGAAGACGAACTTGTTCTTTGTGAACAGATCAAAGGATTGCTGACCACTGAGGGGCGGGCTGTGGATGTGGCACATGACGGCGAGGAGGCTGAATTTCTTGGCTCGACCGAACCCTATGACCTTATCATTCTTGATATCGGGCTGCCGATCCGTGACGGAATATCAATCCTTAAAAAATGGCGCACTGAAGGTATGGACGCCCCTGTCCTGATCCTGACAGCGCGTGATGGCTGGTCTGATCGGGTTGATGGACTGGATGCCGGCGCGGATGACTATATGTCCAAACCGTTCCACATGCCTGAACTGTCTGCCCGTGTGCGCGCCCTGTTGCGCCGCAAGACTGGCAAAACCAACCCTGTTTTTGAAAAGGGCAATGTGAACTTTGACACCCGCAATGGCCGGGTGACGGTTGATGGCATGACCGTCAACCTGACTTCACAAGAAGTCGTCGTTCTATCCTATCTGTTTCACAACACAGACCGGCTCATTTCCCGCACCGAACTGTCCGAACACATCTATGAATACGATGACGACCGCGATTCAAACACCATTGCTGTCTTTGTGACGCGGTTGCGGAAAAAGCTGGGGGCCAGCCTGATCGAAACGGTGCGTGGCGGCGGATATATGATTAATACCGCCCTATGAGGTCACTGCGCAAAAGAGCGGCCCTTGGCGGGATCATCTGGGCAATCCTGTCGGTTCTAATTGGCTCATTCGGAATTTTTTCCTACATCGATTCAGTTTCGCAAGCGCGGTTTAACAAAGAACTGGTTAGCCGCCATGTTCAACTCGTCGTCGCACTGGGCAATAACTCCGATAATCTGGACAATATTGGCTGGTATATCCCTGATCCCGAATATTCGCGGCCCTATTCCGGCCAATACTGGCAGATAATGGGTGCAGGCGACCAAATTCTGGCCTCCCAATCCTTGGTAGATGCCCTGTTACCCATTCCATCCACAAGCATAGTTGAGCGCACTTTCTGGGCCGCACCCGGGCCTGATGGCGAACCGTTGCGCGGCACCCAACAACAGATCAGCCTCGAGGATGGATCAGTCTGGACCGTTATGGTTGCCCAAGACCTGACAAGCCTCACAACCGAGCGCAAAAATATCCGTCAAAGCCTGCTGCTGGCTTTCGGCCTGATTGCGGCCATTGGTATCGTGGGGGCAATCCTGCAGATTTATATCATCCTGAAACCATTGAAAAAACTGCGCCAAGAGGTGGCAAGCCGATGGGACAGCCAAGAAGGTCTGCAAGCCAGTGAATACCCCGAAGAAGTTGCGCCACTTGTGACAGACATCAACACGCTACTGGATCGTAACCGCGAAATTGTCAGCCGCTCGCGCCGTCAGGCCGCCGATCTTGCCCATGCGCTAAAAACCCCCGCGGCCATCATGCGAAACGAGCTGGAAACGCTGCGGGGGAAAAACGAGGATGTTGCTGCCGCCGTTGACGCGCTGGACCGGATGGATGCCCAGTTAATGCGCTCGCTTGCGCGGATGCGTGCATCCGGGAATATGGCTGTGGCTTCGGTTCACACCGAGCTGGATACCTCGTTAGCCCGTCTGCTCCGCGCATTCAAAACCTTGCCATCATCGGATGGAAAAGTGATCGAGGAAAACCTTGCGCCAAACCTTTGCGTCCGGATGGACCAGCAAGATTTTGAAGAAATCATTGGCAACCTGTTGGACAACGCCTTGAAATGGTGCGCTTCAACCGTGCGTATTTCCACGCGGTTGGTGGAAGGCGATGTTGTTATCACAATCGCGGATGACGGGCCCGGAATAAAGGATACCGATAAACGCGTCGCCCTTGTATCTGGCGGCCGCCTTGATACCGCCTCCCCCGGCACGGGGTTGGGCCTCGCAATTGCATCCGATCTGGCCCAGACTTATGGCGGCAGCCTTCAGTTAGAGCGCTCCAAACGTCTGGGTGGGCTATCGGTTATTATCCGCGTGCCACATATTCGCCTACGCTAGGCCCGCGCCCTATCCGACGTGAAACAGCGTGTTGAACAGTTTCGGATCCAGACTGTCAGAAACAAAGGTTTCGCCCTCGGTCAGAATGCTCACCGCGTCATGGCTGTGCAAGCTCTCCTGATGGCTGGCGATGATGCGAAAATCACCAATCCGCGTATCAGCCTGCAAGCCCTCGAAAAACAGCCGTGCGGCGTCCTCGACGAATATCGGATTGGCGGCGTTCAGTTCGGCAAACGCCTGCTCGTCCTCGCGCTTTACCATCACTTGGGTTTCGGTCGGCACCGCTTTACGACAAATGTCGATCAAGTCCTCGAACCACAAGCAGTTCTCGCCCGGTATCATCTGCGCCGAAATCCGCGCCACGGACCGTTGCGAATGCGGGGTTGCCAGCTGGCCGCGCATCTGGCGGGCATGTTCGGACAATTCCAGCGAACAAGGGCAGGTTGAGGAATAAACATAATCCAGATGGATGAATTTCTGCACCTTGCCCCGTGTTTCAACCAGCTCCAGCGCAATGTCGTAATATTGATACCCCGACAGGCCGGAGCGTAAAGACGGCACCTTCACAGGAAACGAAAACCGCATCTGGATGCGGGCATCAAAGCTGTCCAGATCGGCCTTATAATCATTCAGCGCCGCCTCGATCACATCAAAACTAAAGGTCTTTTCCGCGTGACCATAAAACGTGCGCATAATCCGCGACATGTTGATGCCTTTTTTGCCCGCCTCAAGGCTGACCGTGCCGGTGACCGATGTTTCCAGCCGCAAATCACCGCCATCACGCGAATGAAACCGGATTGGCAGGCGAAAATTGGAAATGCCGACGTGCTGGATGTGGCGCTTGGCGCCTTTGATCAGGCTTTCGGGGCCGTTTTGAAGATCGGGCAGCGACGCCTTATAGGCCTCGTCCACGGTAAATTCCTCGGGGTACGCGCGGGCCAGCGCGGGGTAGTTCGACACCTCGTTTTCCGGCAACAGTCGCGCAATCGCAGGGTCCAGCTGCGCCACCTCGATGGCGGTGACGGACGTGGCCCAGTCGCGCAAAACCACTAGCGCGGCTTCGGCCTTCTTTCGACCATCATCGGTGCTGTCTTTTGGGGGCTGAATGTTCATCGCCGCTCCTGATTTGTCCACGTTCGCCTCCTTAATGTAGAGGATCAGGCGGAATTTACCAACTGTTAGCGACGATACGCGCCCCTATGTCGCCATCAGCGCATTTAGAATGTCGCGGGTCAGATCATCGGCATCCTCCAGCCCGATGCTGATCCGCACCAAACCCGCCGTGATCCCCAGATCGGCCCTTTGCACATCACTCAGACGTTGATGGGTGGTGGTGGCCGGATGGGTGACAATGCTTTTTGCATCCCCCAAGTTGTTGGAAATAATGCAGATTTCCAGCGCGTTCAGAAACCGGAACGCCGCCGCCTGCCCGCCCTTTAGATCAATCGACAACATCGTGCTGCCGGTTGTCATCTGCCGTTTGGCCAATGCCACTTGCGGGTGGCTGTCCAGATAAGGATGGATCACACGGACCAGTTTCTCGTGCCCCTCAACCGCCTCGGCCACCTGCAATGCGGACTCCGCCATTGCCCGACACCGCAGATCCAGCGTCTCCATGCCTTTTAACATCACCCATGCGTTAAACGGACTCATCGAGCCACCGGTGTGTTTCAAATACGGCTCAAGCGTGCCGCGGATAAAGTCACGGCTGCCCAAAATCACCCCGCCCAGACAGCGCCCCTGCCCGTCGATATGTTTGGTGGTCGAATAGATCACCACATCAGCGCCCAGATCAAAGGCGTTCGAGAAAATCGGCGTGGCAAACACATTATCGACCACCACAAGCGCCCCAACCTGATGCGCCAGATCACACACCGCCTTGATGTCGATCAGCTCCAGCGTCGGATTGGAAATGCTCTCGAAGAACACCAGCTTAGTATCACTGCGAAACGCCTTGGACCATGCATCCAGATCGGTGCCATCCACCAGCGTCACGTTGACCCCGAAGCGCCCCAGAATATCATCAAGTATATACAGGCACGAGCCAAACAGCGCCTTGGCCGCGACCACATGATCGCCCGCCTTCAGACCACAGGTCAGCGCCGCATTGACCGCGGCCATGCCCGACGCCGTGGCAAACGCATCCTCGCACCCCTCAAGTGCTGCAATCCGTTCCTCGAACATCCGCACGGTCGGGTTGCCGTAGCGGGCGTAAATGAACTCGTCCTCGCCGGCCTCGATAAACCGTGCCTCGGCGTCCTCGGCTGTGTCGTAAACAAAACCCTGCGTCAGAAATATCGCCTCGGACACCTCGCCATACTGGCTGCGTCGTGTACCGGAATGCACCAGTTTGGTGCGCGCGTTCCAATCTTTGCTCATCTCATCATCCTTTGCTGCACCCTATCAGGCACAAAAAAACCCGAACCGGATGAGGGTTCGGGACACTGCCCTTCCCTCTTTAGCGGCATATTTAACGTGGCCCGCAATCCGGTAACAAATCGCCACGACGTAACACTTGGATAGAACGCAAAATGCGCACGGTCAACACTTGTTGATATACGCCGCCTTGCCCTTTGCGCAAAAACAGCGATCATGCCACCCAAAGGAGCCATAACATGACCAAACCCATCGACCTATATTACTGGCCCACCCCGAATGGCTGGAAAATCACCATCGCACTGACGGAAATGGACCTGCCCTATACGCTGCACATGGTGAACATCGGGGCGGGCGATCAGTTCAAACCTGATTTCCTGAAAATCGCGCCGAACAACCGGATGCCCGCGATTGTGGACTATGACGGACCCGACGGCGCACCTGTTTCAATCTTTGAATCCGGCGCGATCCTGCAATATCTGGCCCGTAAAACCGGCCAGTTTTGCGGCAGCACTGAACGGGAACGCATCGCGGTTGATCAATGGCTGATGTGGCAAATGGGTGGCCTTGGCCCGATGGCAGGCCAAGCGCACCACTTCCTGAAATACGCGCCCGCAATGGATCCGCCCAACGATCTGCCCTACGCCAAGGACCGCTACCGCAATGAAACCGCGCGGCTATACGGCGTGCTGGATCGGCAACTGGCAGATAATGAATTCGTCGCGGGTGATTTTTTCTCTATCGCCGATATGGCGATCTGGCCTTGGGCGAGCCTGTGGGAGGGCCAGCAGCAAACGCTGGACGATAAACCCCACATGGCCCGTTGGCTGGATGCGGTCGCGGCACGTAAGGGTGTGATCGTGGGGCGGGCTGTGGCGGCAGAGATGCGCAGCAACCTGCAATCCGATAAAAAAGCGCAGGATATGTTGTTCAAACGCAAACCCTGACTGTTTCTTTTTCGCTCAAATATCCGCGCCGCAGGCATAAGAGTTTTCTTGCCTGCGGCGCAGGTATTTATAGCGCTTTGCATTTATGAAGAAAAAAGAGCATCGGAATTCGCCCACTCTTGGGGTGAATTCTGATTCTGGGGAATGCAAATTGCTTTGAGGCAAGAAGAAAAGGCTAAGCCTCGTCTTCCTCGACCGCATATTTCTGCATCAGTTTGCCTTGGGTCATAAAGAACGCGAAAATCGCTGCCGTCAGCCCGAACACTTTGAAATTCACCCAAGAGTCTGTCGACATGGTGCGCCAGACCACCTCGTTGGTCACCGCAAGGGCGGCGAAAAACAGGCACAGGCGTTTGGTCAGGATCATCCATCCCTCGTGTTTTAGCGGCATCGCCTCTTCCATCACCAATTGCAAATAGCTTTGGCCGCGCATCAGCCCGAACCCCAGAAGGCCCGCAAACAACAGGTAAATCATCGTCGGTTTCATTTTGAAAAATCGTTCGTCATTAAACCAGATCGCCAGCCCGCCGAACACCACCACGATCACCAGCGTCAGGATTTGCATCACCGATATTTTGCCTGTCATCCGGTAAAGGATGAACGTGGTTAACGCCAGTAGTGGCACAAAGATCGCTGTAACCACGATAAAGCCGCTGTATTCGGTGCCGTCATAGGTGAATGCGGTATCCTTCAGCTTGGTATATGCGATGAAAAACACCACAACCGGCCCCAGCTCCAGCAGCATCTTCACAATCGGGTTTATCTTTTTTGCATCACTCATCGGGGTCTCCATCTATCCGCCCACCTGAACTATCACAGCGCCCAGCGCAATCAATGACATAAGCATTAATCGGCGCGGGCCAACCTTTTCTTTCAGCATCATCCAGCCGATCAACGCGGCAAACACCGTCGAGGTTTCGCGCAACACCGCCGCCTGCCCGACATTGTCCAGACGGGTGGCCAGAATGATGCCGCCGAAACTGATGATCGCAATAATCCCGCCGATCAACCCGCGCGCCATCAACGGGCCCAAGGCGGGCGGGTCCACCATCGCACGGTAACGGATGGCGGCGATGGTGGGCATAAAGAACAGCCCGTCAAACATGAAAAACCACGCCAAAAAGGTAAACGGGTCAGTGCTGGCGCGAATGCCGTAGGCGTCATAGGTGGTGTAGCTCGACACCGTCAGCCCCGTCAGAACCGCCAACACCAGCGCCAGTTTCAACGTATCGCGGCCCACAGTTACATAGCGCAGATTGTAAATCGCCAGCCCGTAAATCCCCGCCAGCAGCACCGCCACCCCTGCCCATTGCACCCCGGTGAACCGTTCGCCGAACAGGAAATAGGCGCCGATAATCGCAAACAAAGGTCCCGTGCCGCGCACCACGGGGTAAACCACCGTATAGGCGCCGCGACTGTAAGCCATCGCTTGCAAGTATTTGTAAACGCAGTGGATTACAAAGGTGATGGCAAAGATCAACCACATATGCGGTTCGGGCCACGGCACCACAAACAGCGCAAACGGGATGGCGATAACCCCGTAAGAAATGTCGATCGCCCCGCGTGACAACCACGGATCGTGCCGCCCCTTTTGCAACGCGCCAAAAATCGCATGCAACAAGGCCGACATCAGCGCCAGCCCCATCGCCAGTTGGTGACCCGCTATTGTGCCTTCAAGCGAGGTAACCCATGCGCTCATTCAGCGGCAGTCCAGTTTGCATTGAAAACCACCCCCCCGAGGACGCGGTTGATCATGTCGTCAACCGGCTCGCCAAATACATACGTCTGCACGAAAATAGCCGCCGACAGCCCCGCCCCTGTATCAACCTTAACCCGCAAGGTTCCATTGGGGGCCGGCAGGACAGCGATCAATTGCTGCACGGCCCGCTTTGTTTCTGGCGGAAAACTGTGATCGGGCCACTCCGCAACCTTATCAATCATTGCCGAACGCTTGCGTGTGCGTTCAGGAAAGGTTTTGCCAATATAGGGGCGCAGATATGGCTCCAGCTTGCGGTTTGCTGTCGCGACTAAAACCACATCACGCAGGTTTGCACCGCCAAGGCTGATTTGCATCTTTGCCGTGCTCGACAGATCAACGTTATGGAACACGCCCCGCAACGACACCTCATTGCCCTTTGGTCCACTGATCGTCAAATTCTCGATCACCAATTGTCGGTCTTTGGCATTTTGGCGCAAAACCAGCACAATCTGCATCGGTATAACTGGCAGATCCACATCTCCGCGCAACCCAAGCTTTCGTAACATATCGGCATCCGTCACCCGAATGGCCAAGGCCGTGGGTGGTAGCGACTGTTCTAACACCCTCTCCAAACCCTCGGCGCGCCACTCGATCTGGTCGAAATCAAAGCCTTTGATAACGGCTTCGGTGTCGGGCACAAAAGTGGGCACATGACACCAGCCATCAAGGGACCGTTTGAATAAAAGAGCCCTCGTTTCATGCGCTTTGTTGATGATCTTCCAAGCAGCCGCACAATCACCCTGTTGCATTTCCGAAAATGCGACGGCCTGAACGGGGGCTGTCAAAAGCAGAATTAGCGCCAGACAGTACCGCATATCAATCCTCCAATCCCGTCAGTGCATGGGCGAATTCTTCGGGGTCAAACGCATCCAGATCGTCGATCTGCTCGCCCACACCAATCGCATGGATCGGCAGCCCGAACTTATCGGCCAACGCCACCAGAACGCCACCTTTGGCGGTGCCGTCCAGTTTGGTCATGATCAGGCCCGATACATCGGCCAATTCCTGAAACACCTTAACTTGGTTCAGCGCATTTTGCCCCGTGGTCGCGTCCAGCACCAGCAATGTGTTGTGCGGGGCGGACGGATCTTTCTTGCGGATTACCCGCACGATTTTGGACAGCTCTTCCATCAGATCGGCGCGGTTGTGCAAACGCCCTGCCGTGTCGATCATCAACAGATCGGCCCCGTCTGCCTCGGCCTGCGTCATCGCGTCAAACGCCAGGCTGGCAGGGTCAGAGCCTTCGGGCGCGGTCAGCACCGGCACGTCGGCACGTTCGCCCCAGACCTGCAATTGCTCCACGGCGGCGGCGCGGAACGTATCGCCCGCCGCGATCACCACATCCTTGCCCGCCGCTTTGAACTGGCTGGCGAGTTTGCCGATGGTGGTGGTTTTGCCTGATCCGTTCACACCGACCACCAACACCACTTGCGGTTTCTTGGGGTATAGCGGCATCGGCTTGGCCACAGGCTCCATGATGCGGGTGATTTCGGCGGCCAGCAGGCGTTTGATTTCATCGGTCGACAGCTTTTTGCCAAAACGCCCTTCGGCCATGTTGGCCGTGACGCGCAGGGCCGTGTCGACGCCCATATCGGCGGTGATCAGCAGTTCCTCGATCCGCTCCAGCATGTCATCGTCCAGCGCCCGTTTGATAACGGTTTTCTTGGCCGGTTTCTTTTCGGATTTCTGCTCTGGCTCCGTCTCATCCGGCTTGGCTTCCTTACGCCCTAGCAATCGCCCGATCAGACCCGGTTTTTTCACTTCCGGCTCAGGTTCGGCCGGAGTGCCCGCTGGCACTTCAGGTTCAGGTTCAGGTTCAGGTTCAGGTTCAGGTTCAGGTTCAGGTTCAGGTTCAGGT
>CAYYOF010000068.1:0-19056 GCA_964473185.1 uncultured Marinosulfonomonas sp.
CATGCACCCACAGGTTTTTTTCGTGCTGCGCTGTGTTTGCGGGACGGTTTTTTCGGTATTTCGCCAACATGGAATTTTACCAAGGTTGCACCGCCAGCAAGCGGTGTAAACTGACAATCAAGCGTGCGGCCATTATCAAGGGTTGCGTTACCGAACCACTCAACACGCTCGTTCTGACCCCCGACAAATTCCCGTAAATCCCCCCACAGCGGCGTTGGGTCACAGACCTCTTGCCAGTGGCGCGTGGCGTCAATAATGCTCATCTCGCCAAAAGTGGTGCTGGGGTCAACACCCCATAGATTGGTATAGGCTACATTTGACATGGTGATCAGGCCGGATGATGAAAAGACCACAACAGGATCATGCAGCGCATCCAGAACGGCCTGACCAACCTCGAGCTCTTCTCGAAAATTGCGTGTAAGGGATATCTCGGCGCTGATGTCTTCAAACAATAGCGCGACAGCCCCGTCGGCATGTGGCCGCCCGTTTACCCGATATGTCTGACCGGTTGGCAAGGTCCATGTTTCCTCATAGGTGCCGTCAGTCGCCGCTTCTTCCAAGGCCGTCATTTGATGGCGCCAGCTTTTGTAATCTTTCGGCTCTGGCATCATTTGGTTTTCACGCAGCCGGTCCAGCAGGGTAAAAAGCGTTGGTCGTGCGCTAAGAAAATCAAACGGCAGTTTTGTCAGATCGGTCAAGGCCGGATTGAACAGCGCCAGTTGACGGTTTTTATCAAAGACCGCCAAGCCGATGGAAAGATGGGCAAAGGTTTTTGTCAGCGTTTGGACAAACCCCTTTAGTGAAGTTTCTGCCTGCACGACGGCATCTGCGGGTATGGCGAAACACAGCATTGATTCATTGACCTTTTTGCAAGACAGGTCAAACCAGATCAGATCACCCGAGGTGTCGTCAGTAATAGACACACGCACGGTTTGCGGGTTGGGCGCACTATCCGCATCAACCGTGTGATCGAATAGACGCGCGGGGGGCCAGCTATCATTCTGGTTATCCGGCTTGATGGATTTGACCAAAGCCAGATACGCGGAGTTTGCCCAATTGATCTGTCCGTTACGGGCCACCTGCCAGACAAGGTATGGGGCAAGTTTTGCCGTTCGGCGCAGAGTTTCCAACTCTGTTTCCAGCGCGGCAAGGCTTATGCTGTCGATCAGGGGTTTATCTGTGGTGTCAGTTTGGACCAGAACTAGACGCGCCAGACCATCCCACCATTCTGCCATAATGCGGGTGGTGTCATTTGGGTCATCAGGCATAATGGTGAGTGATCCGGCATCACCGAGCGCCCGTAAATCATCGGCAAGTGTGGAAAATTGTGGATTAAAGGCTGCGATTAGCCGTTGCCAATCTGTTTTGTTGTCCGATTTAGAGCCGAGCATTTTACGGGCGCTGGGCGTCGCATCCACAAGGGTATCATTCTCGAATAGAAAGGCGGTTTCAGCGTCACTTTCTAACATCAGGCTGTGTGCTGAGCTTCCTGTCACCTTCATCCCACGCGAGACAAGCCAAAGGGCAAGCATCGCCACAAGAAATGAAGTTGTGGTGACTAATAATACGGTATTCAGATCAATTCCTTGCATCACATTAAGCTCGCTGAACAAAATAAACGTTGCAGAAAACTGTGGCGCTAAATGGTTAATGCCGCGTTAAGGCTATTAGAATTACACCTGCATAGGCTGGTTTTCTCCAACAGCCAGCTTTGCTTCTGATTTGCTGCGGCTGATGGCATTTCTGGGCCATGAAACCAGAACGATCGCACCACACCGTTCGGGGCGCTCGCTTCCACTTAAAAACGGATCACATCCGTTGGCAAAGCTAAGTTCGGCACCGGATCGTTCCAGCAGGGTTTTCGCAATGAACAGCCCAAGCCCCATACCCTCGTATCCCGGCCTTTTACCCTGTTCTGGCGCGGGTCGGCGTGTGCGCATGAATGGATCACCAATGCGTTTGATCAAGTGGGGCGGAAAACCATTGCCATCATCAATGATCTTCACGGTGATTATTGTGTCGGTCCATTTAATATCGACCCAAACATGCGTGCCGGCAAAATCCACCGCATTCTGGATAAGGTTTCGCAGCCCGTGGATGATTTCGGGCTGGCGGCGCACATCGGGTTGGTCGGGCAGGGCGCTATCATCCGGAAACAAGGTTATTGTAACGGGCTTGCCGCGGTTGATATGGGGCTCTGCCGCCTCGTCGACCACAGCCGACAAAGGCGCATAACGAAGATGCAAATCATCCTTACCGGCCTGTCCCATTGAATGCAGAATATCCCGACACCGGTCTACTTGATCACGGATCAGTTCAACATCTTCTTTTTGTTGCGGCATTGATTCCAGATCATCAATCAATTCTGTGCAGACCAGTTTGATCGTCGCAAGCGGTGTGCCCAGCTCATGCGCGGCAGCAGCAACAACGCCGCCCAGATCAGTCAGTTTTTGTTCGCGCGACAGGGCCATTTGCGTGGCCAGTAATGCTTCGGACATGGAATCAATTTCGGCGGTGACGCGCCGTTCATATAGGCCCAGAAACACAGTGCCGATCAGGATGGCAACCCAGAAGCCAAACACAAAGACATCCGGCATTTTCAGGATAAACCCGTCGCTGGTGCGAAGCGGGATGTTATATAGCCCGACAAGAGTGGTCACAGCGATGGTGACCAGCCCGAGAAAGATCGTCGCGCGGGATTGTAAAACGGTTGCGGCAATGGCCACCGGCACAAGGATCAGCAAAGAAAACGGATTGTGCAGACCACCAGTCAGATACAGTAGTACGGCAAGTTGCAAGATGTCGAACAGGAACATCAGCATCAATTGGGTTTCGCTCATGCGCTTGCTGTCGGGGAACACGAACATCGCAACCAGATTGGCAATGGTCGAGATGCCAATCACCAAAAAGCAAAGCCCCAGATTTAGCTGTAGGTTATAATAGCGAACCGCAATTGTGATGGCAGCGATCTGACCGAATATGGCAATCCACCGCAACACAATGAATGTGCTAAGGCGAATCCAGTCGCTTCGATTGTGTCGAACATAGGGATCGGCGGGTAAATCAGACATTTGTTTCCCTGGTTTGGTGTGCGGCAACCTGTGCTATTGTTAGTCGGGTCTGATAGGACGATCAATGCACTGTAATCCCAGATCAGGAGAATTAGAACAATGCGTGTGGTTTCGATGGTTTCGATTGCGGTGGTTGCCGCATTATTGGGCACCCTGTGGTATCTGACGGCGAACAAGGATGCAGATGACCTATTTGCACAATGCCGTGCCAGCAATATTATGGGCGGCGCGGGTTCAATTGGCGGGCCGTTCACATTGGTGGATGAAACCGGCAAAACCGTGACGGACAAAGATGTGATCACTGGGCCGACGCTGGTTTATTTCGGCTACACATTCTGCCCCGATGTTTGCCCGCTGGACAATGCCCGCAACGCCGAGGCTGTTACAATACTTGAAGAACAGATGAGCAAGATTGTAACGCCGATCTTTATCTCGATTGATCCGGAACGTGATACGCCAGAAGCTATGGCAGAATTCACAGAGTTTATGCACCCGCGGATGTTGGGTCTGACCGGCACGCCTGAACAGACCAAAGCGGCCTCAAAGGCCTATCACACCTATTTCAAGAAAGAGGTAGACGGTGATCCGGAATACTATCTGGTGGACCATTCGACCCAGACCTATCTGATGTTCCCCGAACACGGGTTTGTCGAGTTTTTCCGGCGTGATGAATCGGCTGAGGACATGGCAAAACGTGTGGCATGTTTTGTGGATGCAGCATCCTAAGTCAAATTGACCCGCCCCACCCAAACGCATATGGTGGGGGACAGAACAGTTTGACCAAAGGGGAAACACATGGCCGAAGGTGATCTAAGAGAGATCGGCGAAGATAAAACGCTGCTTCTTGTTGATGATGACGAGCCGTTTTTGAAACGTCTGGCCCGCGCCATGGAAAAACGCGGCTTTGCGCCTGAAATGGCGGGGTCTGTTGCGGCTGGGCGTGCGATTGCGACGGCGCGCCCGCCAGCCTATGCGGTGGTTGATCTGCGGCTTGAGGATGGCAACGGGCTGGATGTGGTCGAAGTGTTGCGCGAAAAGCGCCCGGATTGCCGCGTTGTGGTTCTGACCGGATACGGTGCGATTGCCACGGCTGTGGCTGCGGTCAAAATCGGCGCGGTGGATTACCTGTCAAAACCTGCGGATGCCAATGATGTGACGGCGGCGCTATTGGCCAAACCAGACGAGCTGCCCCCGCCACCGGAAAACCCGATGTCGGCGGACCGGGTGCGTTGGGAACACATTCAGCGGGTGTACGAGCTGTGCGACCGCAATGTTAGCGAAACAGCGCGGCGTTTGAACATGCACCGCCGCACCTTGCAACGAATTTTGGCCAAACGCAGCCCACGATGAAGTGGGCCATATCGCTGGCTGTATTGGCCTTGTCGGGGTGCGTAACACCGCAACCCGCGTCGGCCCCTTTACCACAACGGATTATACCTGTTTCAAACGGATTGCAGATCACCGATAGCGGCGGCAAAGAAATCAGTTTTGGCCGGAGCCAAGACGGAGTGGAAAAGGCGATTGACCGATTGGTTGGCCCAACGATTATTGACGGGGTGGGTGACGGTAAAGGATACGAGTTGCGTAGTTGGAGTGGTAGCGGACTAACCTTGATCTTTAACAACGGCAAATTTGTTGGCTGGATTGCCGGTCCTCCACTGTTGCTAGCGAAGGCACAATCAGCCGGAAACACCTGCGGCTGGAGCTAGGTCAGCTTTAACCGTTTACTGATCCGGTCAACGGGGGTGCCGTCATCCAGCAGCACACCTTTGGCGACCGAATGATCCTGAAACCCCATTTTACTATAAAACGCCAATCCGCCAGTATTGTCGGCGCGGATGGTGGCATCTAATTCGGTAAACCCTAGCGCAGGGGCGGCCTTGCGGGTCGCTGCAAACAGTGCTGAGCCAATCCCGCGCTTGACGCTGCCCACTTTGGCAAAGGTGGCGATTATTCCAAGGGTTTTGGGTAAATCGGGATACGCTTCAAGCGATTGATAGCCCAGAAACTCACCTGTCGAACGATCACAGGCAATATAGATACAGCCTGTTGTTTGCAGCTTGTGAATGAAATCCGCAGCAGTCTTGGCTGTGGTTTCTTTTTGGAAGGCTGTTGTCCCACCGATATGAATTATTTCGTTCAATAGCGTGGCCATATCAGTAGCGTCATCGGGGTGTGCTGGGCGAATAATCATCAGGCTTACTTACAGCACTTCAACCATTTGATAAACACCGCCAATTTGTTTGATACCGCTTCTTTTCGGGTTACCAGATAATATCCTAATGTGCCGGATTCTGCACTGAACAAGTTAACCAATGCACCGTCTTCCAGATCCCGTTCAACGACGGCGTCGACCATTATTGCGACGCCATACCCTGCCCGTGCCGCAAGATGTACCAGTGTGGCAGTCGGGAATTCTGTGGTGTCCAGGTTCTCTAAATCAAAGCCATGTTCACGGGCCCAAAGCAACAACTCGCGGCGATCAGTCTCAATCAACCATTTATCATCAGCCAGATCGCTAAGGTTGCCAATTTTACGGTCCCCTATGTAATCCTTTGAAGCAACCACCATGAAATTTGCAGAGATCAGCAATTCGCATTGATAGCCGGGCCAAACTCCGTTGCCGTAGCGGATAGCCAGTTCAACTCCATCGCGTCGCAGATCAACCAGTTTCCTTCCTGGCAACAAGGCCAGTTCAATATCAGGGTGATCGGCCCAGAATGCCCCAAGGCGCGGCATCAGCCAGCTTTCGGCAAAAGTCGGGGTAAGGGCGATGTTTAGCGGCCGATCCTCGGTTTCTGCCCGCAGTTCATTCACTCCCGCCTGAATGGTCAGAAATCCGTCGGATAGCGCTGCGGCAAGGCGTTGACCGCTTGGGGTCAGCTCCATCTTGCGGCCCTGACGAAACAACAGGCTTTGGGCAAAGAAATCCTCAAGCCCGCGCACATGTTGGGCAATTGCCGCATGGGTGACGTTTAATTCACGGCCCGCAGCGCTAAAGCTGTTCAATCGCGCTGTTGCCTCGAATGCCCGTAGGCCTGCGAGCGAGGGTATATTCCGCCAGTCCATAACATCACCATGATAGTTCAACTTACATATTGGAATTCTTTCAGATTCGATATGTCAAAGCAATAGCGCTAAATATAGGACATCAAAGAAACGAAAGGAAACGATATGTTAGGAATTATTGCAGATGCAATGCGCGTAGCCAGCCGAACAGAATCCAAACACGATGCTGCCAAACGGCGTTATGTGGCACAACAGGAAAAACAGCGCAGGGATAAAGAATATTATCGGCGCTGGTTGAATGGATCAGGTGGCCGTGGGTGATTAAAGGCCGCCTAGCAGTTCATTATGACGTGCGGTGAAATCCTGGCGCACATTCAGGGGTGGGCGCAAATGGATGCGCAGACCTTTGATAATATCAGGGGCGGGCTTGCCGAACAGCTTGTCCGCCTCTGTCACGGTAAAGCCTGCAATCTGGGTCGCCTCAAGCCAAGCGCTGATTTTATCGGCGGTTTTGATCTGCTTTTTGACCGCTACAGGGATGGTCGCAGGTAGGCCAAACCGGATGTGAATAGCGGCGGTCAGGCGCTCGTCCAATTCCCCATACTCAGGGCCAACGGCGGCCTTAACTGGTGAAATCATATCCCCGATCACATATTCCGGCGCATCGTGTAGTAACGCTGCCAATTGCCATTTTACCGGCGCTTTGGGCTGGATTAGAGAATAAATCTGTTCAACCAACAACGAGTGTTCCGCCACCGAATAGGCGTAATCCCCGATGGTTTGCCCGTTCCAGCGCGCAACAAACGCAAGGCCATGTGCGATGTCTTCGATCTCGATATCGATCGGGGTCGGGTCCAGCAGGTCAAGGCGACGACCAGAAAGCATACGCTGCCAAGCGCGGGGTTGTGCGGCCATGTTGGTTGCTCCTTGATCTAACGCTCACTCGCGGACACTGACGTATTTGTGTCCGGCAGTCATTCGCAAAATTGCCCGCCAGATCCCATCTTTATAACAGGCGGCACTTGATCCGCCAGCAACCGGTCTTGGTCGAACAGCGTAAACTGACCAAGCTCATAAATAAGGAGATTTGATATGTATAAACGTATTGTCACCGCAGCCCTTGTATTTGGCACATTAGCGCTAGCGCCCCCTGCCTTTGCACAAAGCGTATGTGCCGATAGGGGTATTATCACCGAACGGCTCAAAACCGGATTTCACGAATCCTATCAGGGTGCGGGCCTGCAAAGCGCATCAAGCCTGGTCGAGATCTGGAGTTCGGATGAAACCGGCAGCTGGACGATCCTGCTGTCAAAGGCTGATGGCATAAGCTGTGTGATTGCATCAGGCATGAACTGGCAGTTTGATATGACCAAAGCAGAAATCGCCGGTATTACAGGATAAGCGCTGCGTCCAGAATTGCCGTTTCGACGATTGTGAGTGCACTATCAAGATCATCGCGTGATATGGTCATTGGTGGCGACAGGGTAAGAACGCAACCATGGCTGATCTTGAAACTTAGCCCCGCATTCATGCAGGCGTAATATATCTGCTCGGCCAGCGCATTGCCTGCGGTTTTTTCGGCGTGGTCGGTAACGATTTCGACGCCGAACATCAAACCACGTCCGCGAATGTCGCCCACAATGGGGCAATCGGTTAGATTGGCGCGCAGCCGCGCCATAGCGTAATCACCTAGCTCGGCGGCACGATCAATCAACCCTTCTTCCTCGATAATTTCAATTGTGGTCAGAGCGGCTCGGCAGGTGACCGGATTCTTTTCATGGGTGTAGTGGCCGATGGCAAAATCACCGCAAACATCCAGATCATTGTGGGCGATACAGGCTGCGATGGGCAGGATACCACCGCCCAGTGCTTTGCCAAGGGTCACGATGTCGGGGACAATATCGTCATGTTCAAAGGCAAACATGCGGCCGGTTTTCCCTAGGCCGGTTGGAATTTCGTCCATGATCAACAACGCCCCGTGGCGGTTGCAAGCCTCGCGCACCATCTTCCAGAAACCGGGGGGCGGCACATAGGGCACGGCGCGCATTGGCTCGGCGATAACCGCAGCAACATCGCCTTCGCGTTCCAGCACATAGTCAACCATTTTGGCACAAGCCAGCCCGCAGGTATCGGGGCTGCTGTGGTTATAAGGACAGCGATAACAGGCAAAGGGGGCCACATGTTCGCAGCCCGTCATTAAGGGCCCCGCGATATGAGAGCGAAACGTGGCCTCGCCCCCCACGCTGGCCGCCCCCATGCCCGCGCCATGAAACGAATCCCAGAATGAAATGGTTTTGAACCGCCCCGTGGCGGCGCGGGCGATTTTCAACGCTACCTCGTTTGCGTCGGACCCGCCGGTGGTAAACAGAACCTTGCCCAGATCGGCAGGGGTGATTTCGGCCAGCTTTTCGGCGAGTTCAACCGCAGGATCACAGGTAAACCGGCGCGGGGCAAACGGCAGGTCATCCAGTTGTGCCTTGATCGCAGCGACCAGTTTCGGATGGCCATAGCCGATATGATGCACCGAATTACCATGGAAATCCATGTAACGGCGGCCATCCTTATCAGTGATCCAGATCCCGTTTGCGGCGGCAATGGTGCTGACACAGGGGCTGGACAGGGACTGGTGTAAAAAGACGTCCGCATCACGTTTTAGCAACGGCGCGGCCTTTGGCCCGATCGAGGTTTCCGCCCAGCGTTGCCGCGCGTCAGATGTGTTCGATTCACCCTCGGTGTGGGTAATTTTATGTCCCATTCATGCCCGCCTTTCGCCCGTCTATTTGCGCCAGCTTAGCCCAAGTTCTGAAAAGGGGAATTGCTAATTTTCTGAAGGTAGATAAACCATGGGCAAAATCGCGAATCTCTTGGTGTTGCCGTTACGGTTAACGAATGATATCTGCCCCCCTAACGACGACGTGTAGCGCAAGGAAGCAACGCAATGACAACTGATTATATCGTAAAAGACATCTCGCTGGCTGGTTACGGCCGCAAGGAACTGGACATCGCTGAAACCGAAATGCCGGGTCTGATGGCGCTGCGCGAGGAATACGGCGACAGCAAACCGCTAAAGGGTGCGCGGATTGCTGGCAGCCTGCATATGACCATTCAAACGGCCTGTTTGATTGAAACACTGATTGCGCTGGGCGCCGAAGTGCGTTGGGCATCCTGTAATATCTTTTCCACGCAGGACCACGCTGCTGCCGTGATTGCCGAGGCCGGTATTCCGGTGTTTGCCATCAAGGGCCAATCGCTGCCGGAGCACTGGGATTATCAGGATCGTATTTTCCTGTTCAAGGAAGGCACCTGTAACCTGATTCTGGATGATGGCGGCGATGCCACACTGTACATTCTGCTGGGCGCACGGGCCGAAGCTGGCGAAACTGAGCTGCTGGAAAATCCGCAGTCCGAAGAAGAAGAAGCCATTTATGCGCAGATCAAGAAACGCATGGCCTCTAGCCCCGGCTGGTTCACCAAACAACGTGACGCGATCCAGGGTGTGAGCGAGGAAACAACAACCGGCGTTCACCGTCTGTATGAACTGGTCAAAGAAGGCCAACTGCCGTTCCCTGCGATCAACGTGAATGACTCGGTGACCAAATCCAAGTTCGACAACAAATACGGCTGCAAGGAATCGCTGGTTGATGGCATTCGCCGCGCCACCGATACTATGATGGCTGGTAAGGTTGCCGTTGTTTGTGGGTATGGCGATGTTGGCAAAGGATCGGCTGCATCATTGTCCGGTGCGGGTGCCCGCGTGAAGGTGACCGAGGTCGACCCGATCTGTGCGTTGCAAGCGGCAATGGATGGATTTGAAGTGGTCATTCTGGAAGATGTGATCGACAGCGCTGATATTTTCATCACCACAACTGGCAACAAAGATGTGATCCGTATCGAGCATATGCGCGCGATGAAAGACATGGCGATTGTTGGCAACATTGGTCACTTTGATAACGAAATTCAGGTGGCGAGCCTGAAGAACCACAAATGGACCAACATCAAGGAACAGGTGGATATGATCGAAATGCCATCCGGCAACCGTATCATTCTACTGTCCGAGGGTCGCCTGCTGAACCTTGGAAATGCCACGGGTCACCCATCGTTTGTGATGTCGGCGTCTTTTACCAACCAGACACTGGCGCAGATCGAATTGTGGACCAAAGGCGATGAATACAAGAACGATGTTTACATCCTGCCCAAACATCTGGATGAAAAAGTTGCCCGCCTGCATCTGGACCGGATCGGTGTAAAACTGTCGGTGTTGGACAAAGAACAGGCAGATTATATCGGCGTGTCAGTGGACGGCCCCTATAAGCCAGAGCATTATCGCTACTAACATCCTGTGACTGCTCAATAAACAAGAGACATATACCGTCGCCCGATTATAAGTCGGGCGGCAATTTTTTTCCGCGTTCCAATGTATAGCACCCCCCAAGAAAAGCCCTTTGTTTTTGACACAATTAGCGATAACTTACACGCGTTGGCCCATGTTGGGTCTTTTAAGCGGAGCTATGCTTCGAAAATTCTGGTGGGAGTAAACCTTATGGGTAAAAGAGATGACCTAATCGCGCAGTATGCCGATGATCTGAAAAACAAATGCGGCATGTCGCCTGACATGGGTCTGCTGACAAAAGTTACAATTGGTTGTGGCCCCGCAATTTATAATGCTGATGCATCGACCGTTGCTGCCACGCAGCCAGACGAAATCGAGACAGTTAAAAACAATTTCCTGATCAAGAAGCTTGGCCTTGCCGATGGCCCGCAGTTGATGGATGCAATCAATTCTGTGCTGGACACATATGGCAAGTCCGAGCGCAACAAATACCGCGCTGTAGTTTACTATATGCTGACCAAACATTTTGGCAAAGAATCCGTTTACGGCTAACTTCCAATACAATTACGAATTGAGGCGCCCGTCATTTTGGCGGGCGTTTTTGTTTGGCAGGGATGTATACCCTGAACCCGTTAAATTTGAGCTTTGTTATCCACACTTGGTGTTTGCTTGGAATCGCTTGCCAGCATAATGTCATTTGTATCGGGCCAGGATGGCCGGAACCTATTTATATTCACGTGTGGTGCTAAGGGAGCACGTGGGGTGATGGAGGGTTCCGGGGGGTCGGAGCCCTCCAATTTTTTGTCTATCCTAAATCAGAAATCGCCTTCTGCAGCGCGCGTCAGGATGTCTTGCATGATGTCTTTGACCTCAATCGCTTCTTTCAGCAATTCTGGTGGCAAGGTTTTACCACCGTAAATCATCATGTCCATGTCGAGCGTATAAATCCACAACTGACCGGTTTCATCCTCGACCAGTGATACGCGGCAAGGAAGATAGGCCGCATAGGCAAGGTCATGTTCGATCATCTTGGCGGCAGTCAGCGGGTTGCAATACAGATAGATGTTCAGTTTGCGCCACGGTTTGCCGTTCATTGCGGCGACCTGATCGCCTAATGGCAGCTCACCAACACCTCTGATATTGCGGTCAATAGCGATTTGTTTGATCGACTGATCCACATCTTCAAAGGTCAAACCCTCGGCAACTTTGGCGCTCCAGACGGTCGCGGCGGCCCCGTTACCGGATTCGACCAGCCGGTCCATCATACCTTTGTAGGTCTCGAACGCTTTGTCATCAAACCCGTCAAATGCGACCTTGTATTTATATATGGACGGCCCGACCCAGACCATGACACCAATGGCCGCTATGCCCAGCAAAGCCAATATATTGCGGATAAAACCCATGATAATTCTCCAGATACCCTGTTCCCTCTAATAAATTAGGATACATGAATATGGGCATTTGGCAAACGGCCAGTTTTGGAAAGGCTGTCAGAGGCCACCTAGCTGGCAAACCACGCCCCATTCCGCGTCTGTTACAGGCTGCACAGACAACCGAGAGTTGTTGACCAAAACCATATCTGCCAGTCGCGGATCGTCTTTGCACATTTGCAGGGTGACAGGGGACTTTAGCGATTGAACAGCTTTGATATCTACACATTCCCAGCGGTCATCATCTGTGGTGCTGTCGGGGTGTGCCAGTTTGATAACCTCGATAATACCAACCACGCATTTTTCCTTTTGTGACAGGTAGAAAAACCCCAGATCACCGATTTCCATGACACGCATGAAATTACGCGCCTGATAATTGCGCACGCCATCCCATTCTTCGCCCGCGTCGCCCTTGGCCTGCTGGTCCTCCCAGCTCCAGGTCGAGACTTCGGTCTTGAATAACCAATATGCCATCAGCCGATCACCTTTTTCCATTCCCGCAAGGTAATACTCTCAAACAAACCAGCCTGTGCATAGGGGTCATTTTCGGCCCATTTCTCGGCGTCTGCCATAGTGTCGAGAGCAAGGATTAACATTGATCCGCACATCTGCCCGTCCTCAGTCAGAAACGGGCCGGCCATTTCAACACACCCGCTTTGTGCAACATAGGCAAGGTGGGCATCACGATTATCCAGACGGGTTTGCAGGGCGTTTTGTTTGTCGATGGCAATCAGGGCAATACGCATGGTTATTCCTTTTTCAATGGGCGGGAAAGTAGGGCCTCCATCGCCTCTGGAACTGTGGTGTTTTGCAATAGAACAGCGGCGATTACCTGTGTGATTGGCATGTCTATTTGGTGTTTTTGGGCCAAATTAGAGACTGCTAATGCAGTTTTTGCCCCTTCAACAGTTATATCCGGATCAAAAGAATCGCCGCGCCCCAGCGCAAGGCCGTATGAATAGTTGCGTGACTGTTCTGAGGTACAAGTCAGGGTCAAATCACCAAAGCCGGACAGGCCCGAGAGCGTTTGGGGTTGTGCCCCCAATGTTTGCGCCAGACGCTGCATTTCGGCATAGCCGCGGGTCATGACGGCGGCGCGTGCGCTTTCTCCAAGGCCAGCGCCGATGGTTGCGCCACAGGCAATCGCTATCACGTTTTTCAACGCACCTCCCAGTTCTGCGCCGATGGTGTCTGTTGTGCGATAGAGGCGTAGGTTTTCAGTGGACAGTTGTGATTGTAGCGCGGCACCGATCTGGTCATTTTTGCAAGCCAAAGTCAGAGCGGTTGGCAGTCCCATAGCGATGTCACGGGCAAAACTGGGGCCGGTCAGAATGGCGGGGATTGCATCGGGGCAGGTATGGGCAAGCGTTGCAACAGGGCCAAGGCCGGTGGCAAGATCAACGCCTTTGCAGCAGGCAACAAGGGTTCGATCATTCAGTAAATGCGCGTGGTGTTGGGTAAAATCAGCGAGCTGCTGCATGGGCGTAGCAAGCAACAGGGTGTCGTGGTTACAGGCGGCCTCGACATCGCCGGTCACGGTTATGCTGTCGGGAAAAGGGTGACCAGCAAGCCGTTTTGTGTTTTCCCTGTTTTGTTGCATTGCAACAGCATAGTCGGAATCGCGCGCCCATAGGGTTATGGGCTGGCCACTGCGGGCCAGTGAAATGGCCAATGCGGTACCGAATGCGCCTGCGCCAAGGATTGAAATACTCATGCCTTGGCCCCCTTTTTACCGGATCCCAGCATGGCGGGGCTTTTGTGGTCAAGCGGCCAGCGTGGGCGGGCGGATAGAGTGAAATCGTCCCTGTGGCCCAGCCGAAACCGTTCCAGTCCGGCCCACGCAATCATTGCAGCGTTGTCAGTGCAAAGATTAAGTGGTGGGGCGGTGAAATGGACATTGTTATCAGCACAAACAGTCTCTAATGTAGTCCGAAGTTGCTGATTTGCAGCAACACCTCCTGCAACAGCCAAGGTGGGTTTGGCGGGATTCAGAGCAAGATACAGCTGCAAGGCGCGGTGTGTTTTCTTGGTCAATACATCAGAAACGGCAGTCTGGAATGAAGCACATAGATCAGCGCGATCTTTGCGCCGTAATCCACCATGTTCGGCAACCAGCGCATCGCGGGTGCGCAGCAATGCGGTTTTTAGACCGGAGAAAGACATATTGCAATCGGGCCGGTCCAGCAGTGGGCGGGGCAGAGGGAAGCGTTGCGGGTTTCCGGATAACGCCTCGGCCTCGACGGCAGGCCCGCCGGGCTGGGTAAGGCCGAGCAATTTGGCGGTTTTGTCAAACGCTTCGCCGGGGGCATCATCAATGGTGCCGCCAATACGGGTGAAATCTTCTACATCGTTTGCGATCAGGAATTGGCAATGCCCGCCCGAAACAAGAAGCATCAGATAGGGGAATTCCAGTTGATCCGTCAGGCGCGGTGTCAGGGCGTGACCGGCAAGGTGGTTAACCCCGATCAATGGCAGGCCGGACCCAGCACATAACCCCTTGGCGCACATCACGCCAGACATCACGCCGCCAATCAGCCCAGGGCCAGCTGTTACAGCGATTGCATCAATATCAGGCAGGGTTAGAGACGCATTTAGTAGTGCGGTCTCGACACAGTGGTCGATTTTTTCGGCATGCGCACGGGCGGCTATTTCAGGGACAACGCCGCCGAAACTTGCGTGCAGATCGGTCTGGTCGACAACAACAGAGGACAGGATTTCGGCAGGCTGGCCAACGGTATGGCGCACCACGGCCGCGGCAGTATCGTCACAGCTGCTTTCCAGCCCAAGGATGGTGAGTGTATGTGTCATCGGCCTGCCGGTTGCGAATATGGTCACAGGCAGGTAACACCGAAGCGGTGTGCCAGACAATCCCGACAGGTGAAATGTGCCGACAAACCACGCAACGATCTTATTGACCAGACCACAGAAACAGGCCGAAAGGTTTGCACGGATGTGCCGTGATATGTTGGGCGCGGAACAGCAGATTATTCTTTCACCAGTGATCGAGATCGAAATACTGCCAATGCAGAGATCGCTGGCACAATATTGTGGGCTGATCTTTACATCGGAAAACGGTGTGCGGGCGTTTGTGCAGGCGTATGGTCAACATGACATGCCTGCCTATTGTGTGGGGGTGCGCACGGCAAAGGCGGCCCGTGCAGTGGGATTAAGGGCGTCTTCGGCGAACGGGTCAGCGGATGATCTGGTTGCGATGGTTATGGACGCTGGTGTGAAAGGTGCACTGTTGCATGTCCGCGGAGAGCATTCGCGAGGGGATATTGCCGGACGTTTGGGGCAGCAGGTAGACGAGGTGGTGGCCTATCGCCAAGTCCCGGTTCCATTGACCGAAAAGACACGTGAGATACTAGCAGGGAAGCATGAGGTGATTCTTCCCCTGTTTTCGCCCAGAACGGCGCAGCTGTTTTTCAAACATGATCTGCTGATTAATGCACCCTTGCAGGTGGTTGCGATAAGTAATGCGGTGAATGAGGCAATATTAGGCACTAATCCAGCGAAAAACATTGATATTTTGATAGCTGAAACACCTGATGCTGAGGCAATGTTGCGGGTGATAAAGGGACGAATAGACACATGAGGACTGCTTGAGGGCGCTGCATTCTCGGAGTAGTCTGTTCATGCAGCTACTAAAATGTGGCGTTATTGGTATTCGATACGAGGGGATGTTCTGACGTGGCTACAGCAAAAAAACCGACTGGCCGCAAAGCCGCTAAAGCCAAGGACGTGGTCACGGATGCAGTGATCATTGAGGAGAAGACCGAAGCCGTCGATGCGCCTTTGAAGGAAAAACGCAAATCAGCATTTGTGCCGCTGGTTCTGGGCGGTGTTTTATCAGGTGCTGTAGGGTTTGGGGCGGCGACATATTATTTCATCAATCAGCCGTCAGACGAGGCGCAGACCTTGGTGCAGGTTCAGGCGACGCTGGGCGAGCATGGGGCAAAGCTGGACGAGGTTAAAGCCCGTGTTGGCGATTTATCCGGCGCGATTGAGGGTGTGGAAGCCGATTTTAATGGCAAGGTGTCAGATTTGGCCGAGGTAACCGCGCAAAAAGATATCGAACTGGCCGAGGCGCTAAGCGGGATGTCCGGTAGCATTGAGGATTTTGAAACGCGTCTGACGGCGCTTGAAAAACGCCCGATTGCCGAGGCGGGTGGCATGACGGGCGAAGCGGCGGCGGCATATGAACGCGAGTTGCGCACCATGCGAGATTTGCTGGAAACACAGCGTAGTGATATCGAGGAGCTGGCCGCAGAGGCCACGGCACGGATCGAAGGTGTGGCGCAACAGGCTGCAACCGCTGAACAGGCGGCCGAAGAAACAGCCAAGGTGACAGCGTTAACTGCTGCTGTATCTCAGCTGCAATCGGCGCTGGATAATGGCGATGCATTCGAGGCGACTCTGGCAAATCTGGCCACGACCGGTGTTGAAATTCCGCCCGTTTTAACAGAAGCAGCCAAAGGTGGTGTGCCGACATTGGTAGCATTGCAAGAGGGTTACCCCGAAGCGGCGCGTGCCGGATTAAGCGCATCGGTTAAGGCAACGACAGGCGACGGCGCGCTGGATAAGCTGGGTTCGTTTTTCCGCAGTCAGGTCGGGGCACGGTCACTGGAGCCACGCGAAGGGGATGATCCGGATGCGGTTTTGTCACGGGCCGAAGCGGCCTTGGCAAATGGTGATATCGCTGCGGCGATTACATTGATTGGTGCGTTGCCTGAAGAAGGGCAAACCGCAATGTCTGCGTGGGTAAAAGACGCTGGTGTGCGATTGCAGGCCGTGGATGCTGTGCGCATGCTGGCAGATGGGTTGAACGGTAACTAAGGAAATATTGATGCTCTGGTCCTTAATAAAAATACTGCTTTTTGTAGCTGCGATTGCTGCTGCAACCTTTGGTGCGGGGTACCTGATGGAAACAGGATCCAGCATTTTGGTTACGGTCGCCGGCACGGAATATGTCATAGGCCCGTTAATGATGGTGATCATGGCGGTGGCGCTGGTGGTGGCGGTTTGGGTGTTATTAAAAGTGATGGGCTTTTTGTTGGCGACGTTCAAGTTTTTGAACGGGGATGAAACGGCGATATCAAGGTTCTTTGACCGCAACCGCGAGAAGCGCGGGTATGAGGCATTGTCCGAAGGGATGCTGGCGCTGGCCTCGGGCGAGGGTCGTGTGGCGATGGCCAAGGCAGCCAAGGCCGAGCGGTATTTGAAGCGGCCGGAACTGACCAGCCTGATTTCTGCACAAGCGGCTGAAATGGCGGGAGACAAGAAAAAGGCCGAGGAAGTTTATAAGCGCCTGCTACTTGATGATAAAACGCGGTTTGTCGGGGTGCGCGGGATCATGAAGCAAAAGCTGGCGGCGGGCGATACTGATACGGCGCTGTTGCTGGCTGAGAAGGCATTTGCCATCAAGCCAAAGCACGAGGAAACGCAGGATACATTGTTGCGGCTTCAGGCCGGCAGCGAGGATTGGGCCGGGGCGCGTAAAACGCTAAACGCCAAGTTGCGACATGGTAATCTGCCACGCGATGTTCACCGGCGACGTGATGCAGTTTTGGCCCTGTCCGAGGCGCGTGATATGCTGATCGATGGAGACACAGTTAAGGCACGCGAGGCCGCAATCGAGGCCAATCGCCTGTCACCTGATCTGGTGCCGGCGGCGGCAATGGCGGCGCGGATGTATATCGAATCCGGCAAACCGCGCAATGCTGTCCGGATAGTGAAAAAAGCGTGGGAAACCAATCCGCATCCTGATCTGGCCGCGGCCTTTGCCGAAATTGCACCGGATGAAACGCCCGAGGCGCGGGTGAAGCGATTCAAGGCTTTGACCAAGATGAAACCGGCACACTCCGAAACTAAGATGCTGCTGGCCGAATTGAATATCGCAGCCAAGGATTTCCCGACAGCCCGCAAGGCGCTGGGCGACCTGGTTGAAACGGACCCCACGGCGCGGTCATTGACCATTATGGCGGCGATCGAGCGTGGCGAGGGGTCAGAAGATGCTGTCGTGCGCGGCTGGTTAACTAAGGCATTAACCGCATCGCGCGGCCCTCAATGGGTATGCGATAACTGCCACAGCGTGCACAGCGAATGGGCGCCGGTTTGTAAAAACTGCGAAACGTTTGACACCTTAAGCTGGGTGGTCCCCACGGTTGGCGAGGTGGCGATGCCTGACTCGACCAAAATGCTGCCATTGATCGTTGGAGCGATCGAGGACAGAGTTGAAGAGGTGGAGCCCGAAGTCGAGGTTGAAGTCATGCCCGAGCAAGACACCACGACAGACGCGCCGGAAATCGTTGCTGAAGGCGAGGTTGTGGCCCTTGGCGGCGAAGATAAGCCACCTGTTTAGGGTTTGCTGAAAACAGATTCTAGCCAACAACACCACGATGCCGCATTAGCTCAGCTGGTAGAGCAATTGCTTCGTAAGTAATGGGTCGGGGGTTCAAGTCCCTCATGCGGCACCATATAAGATAATATAATAGTTTAAGGCATGGATGCATATTTCGACCCATCTCTGAGTCCATCCACTCAATTGCTCTGTTAGCTTTGCAATCCAAGCAATGAGCTGACTGAAACGTTAAACGCCACTGCAGTCTTATAAATGTTATCAACCTAAATATTTTACTCCGAACGCTCTACCGCACTTAGATAGGTGCGGCTCAACCCTGCCTCAGCAGCTAGGTGCTCTAAATTGAGGCCTTAGGCTTCCCAAGAAATTGTTCGGACGGAACGGCAAATTAGGGCAGTCAAACAGAAATCCAATTTCTATGGGAAGTGAAAATATTGCCAACGGAAATGTCCTATTGATTAGGGGCGATGTTGTTTCCGGCTCTGAGCCGCCGGTCAACCCTTTAGTCTATGCTGCTTGCGCAAAGCGGACATAGGTGTGGACGCAGCTTCGTTAGTATTCGAATGACGGAGGTGCGTGACAAACCCAATGTCAGAATAGGCTGCCACCTGCTTTCGGTAGGATCATTCACGGCGAATCACGCACCGCCTCTTGCCTGAATATTGCTGTGTATTTCGTCCCATAGTCGCTCTCTCTTTGCGTATAATATGCGGTTTAAAGAGCGGCACAATTCCGTGACAGGTCCAATCTACAGTCAGGGCAACCAACCACGAACGAACAGCGCCATTCTTACCCATTTGGTAAGCGTTGTCCCGCTCCCACCTTACGCTTGAAGCGGCGATCTGCGATTCAGTT
>CAYYOF010000069.1:0-18993 GCA_964473185.1 uncultured Marinosulfonomonas sp.
CCGCACGCGCATCTGGCATTCCGCACCATCGACATTGCCGAATGGTGGACCGAGAACCTGAACCCCGGCACGGTGAACTGCCCTGTTGTGGTTAACACGGACGCCTATGCAGCGCTGTCTGATAGCGAGCGCGAAGCACTCGACGGTTCGGTTGACGAGGCGATCGCGCATTACGTTGCCAACTACGAAACACTGCTGACCAAATGGGACGGCATTCTGGAAGAAAAGGGTGTGAAACGCGTCACCATTTCGGACGATGATCTGGCCGCCTTCCGCGCCGCCGCCGCTGACCCGATCCGCGAGCAATGGATCAAGGACATGACGGCTCAAGGCCTGCCTGCACAAGAGTTGTATGACCTTGTGATGGACACGCTGAAGAAAGAGCGCATGTAAGCGACGTAACGCTACAGTAAAAGAATTGGGCCTGCCGTGGATGTTCTGCGGCAGGCCTTTTGCAAAAATGGCAGCGCCCGACCGGGTGGGCGCATGGTGCCTTAGGTGCCAATTTTCCAGACTTACGAGCGAACCGAGGCCTTGCAGTTAGTTGCAACGTCGATAAGCGCCCGCCATGGGGCGGTCGGGCACTACCGTTTTTGCAAAATAACGGAGGGGTGGTTGCCATGGTATATAAAAATCAACCAACAATGATACCGTAGATTGTACTTGCAATTGAATAAAGGAGCCATGTTGTCAATCCACCCAACGCAATGCGATGCTTCAAAGCTCGATCCTTGTTCTCCTTAAGAATATTCACAGGAAAAGCCCATTTTGCATAAGCCGCTAAAGCCCTGTAAAAAATGAGGCCTAGACCGACGAAGTAGACGAACAGTGGCCATCGAAACAGCTCGAACTTGCTGCCCGTCGGAATTATCTGATCCATAAAGTAGGCAGAGAAATAGAAGGCTACAGGAAGCGCGATAAACCACATGCCAATGTCATAGGCAAAATTCCTGTGTATTGCGCCGTACCAAGTCTTGTGCACGGTCAGCTTCTTTTCAACAGCTTTTTGAACGGCATTAAAGAAAGTAATATCTTGGGCGTTAACGGTCACGCTGCCCTCGTTCAGGGTCGCAGCCGACACAAGAGGGTTAGGATCAAATAACTCTGGCTTGCTGAAATCCAATAAAACAGAAATGCTATTTTTTGGATTGTTGCCATCTGCATTCCGTTTGAAGGAGTGAATGTTTGTGAAGAAGATAGATTTGATCGGCTTCGGTAGATTGGGGTCTTCAAAGACAGTTACCGCCTCGCCATATAGCTGTTGATCCCGAAGTCCATTCACCGTGATTGTTAGGCAAAATGCGTTATCAAGCAGAATTTTCTTGTGCTCAATCCATTGGTCATCCGTCATTTCGGGATCAGGCTGCAATTTTTCAATCGCCTGCTCACCAAAGGTTCTATTGATCGCATGCAAGTCGCGATAGACTTCCTTAATATCCTCCAGCGAAAGATGACAACCGCGCACGGGAATGACTTCCTCATACCAGCCGATTGGCCTGCGGTCTGCTGTGACGAGTGAAACTTCCGCCATAGGAACTCCTAATTTTTTGGGCTTCAACTAATGAATATCCCGCCAGAATGCTGGATATCTGACGCAACCGCTAGTTAAAAATGGACTGCGTTCTACACCCCAGTTACGAATCTTACAAAGCAGCCTTGCCTCCCCCCCCCATTATCTGCCTATATCATTCCAACGATAATCAGGGGGGATGCACATGGCCGGTGGCGCGAGTGTGCTGGAGGATGGCTCGACACTCAGCCGTCTGGACAGGAAATTATACAAAGTAGAACGCATACTGGCGCTGGTCAGCGGGCTCGCGGTGTTCTCGCTGATGATCCTCGCTGTTGTGTCCGTTGGCGGGCGCAACCTGTTCAACGCGCCGCTGCCCGGTTATGTCGACTGGATCGAACAGGTGATGCCGCTGATTGCCTTTATGGGCGTGTCCTATACCCAGCGCGATGGTGGTCATATCCGTATGGATATTCTGGTGGGCAAACTGAACGGCCGCGCCTTATGGCTGGCCGAATTCATCACCACGCTGGCGATGCTGATCCTGATGTTGGCGCTGGTTTATGGTGCGTTTTCGCATTTCCTGCGCAGTTTCGATTTCGCTCGCCCGCTCTGGAGCAATGATTCATCAATCGACATTGCCATCCCGCTGTGGCCCGCCAAATTGCTGGTGCCGGTGGCGTTTTCGGTGCTGTCCTTGCGTTTCATGGTGCAATTGGTGGGATATGGGCGGGCGTTCTTTTACGGGCTGGTCGAACCTGTCGCTGTGCCGCTGGTTATGTCTGCGGCCGCCCAAGCGGCGGAAGAAGCCGAACACGTCACCGACTATGATAAAGCGGGAGAAGCCTGATGGATCCTATTGATATCGGGCTAACCGTTTCAGCCGGTATGCTGGTGCTGGTGGTGCTGGGCATGCGGGTGGCGTTTGCGGCGGGCATGGCGGGGCTTGTCGGGCTGGTCTGGATCTTCTGGGCCAAATTCGGCTATGCGCCGGACCAGTTCGGCAAGGCGCTGATTGTGTCGATCAAGGTGGCGGGCCAAGTGCCCCACTCCAAGGTGGCCTCGCAAGCGTTGTCATTGATCCCGACCTTTATCCTGATCGGATACCTCGCCTATTACGCGGGCCTGACCAAGGCATTGTTCGAGGCCGCCAAACGCTGGGTCGGCTGGGTGCCGGGCGGCATGGCGGTGGCCACCGTGTTTGCCACAGCAGGGTTTGCTGCGGTGTCAGGCGCCTCTGTGGCCACGGCTGCGGTGTTCGCGCGCATCGCCATCCCCGAAATGCTCGAGGCTGGCTATAACAAACGCTTTGCGGCGGGCGTGGTTGCGGCGGCAGGCACCTTGGCCAGCCTGATCCCGCCCTCGGCCATCCTGGTGATCTATGCGATCATTGTGGAGCAGGACGTAGGCAAACTGCTGTTGGCCGGTTTCGTTCCGGGCGCGTTTTCCGCGTTGGTCTATACCCTGCTGATTATCGGCATGGCGGTCATCTGGCCCAGCGTCGGGCCCGCGATGAAGGGCTACACATGGGGCGAGCGGTTCAAATCCCTGCCCCCCGCCTTCCCGATCTTTTTCGTGGTCTTCATCATCATCTTCTTCATCTATAACCCGTTTGGCGGTGACGCATGGGGCACCCCGACCGAGGGCGGTGCGTTAGGGGCCTTCGTGGTGTTCACCATGGCGATGATGAAAGGCATGCGCTGGACCCAGCTAAAAGACGCGCTGATGGAAACCGCCAAGCTGAGTGCGATGATATTCACCATCATCTGGGGCGTGTTGATCTATGTGCGTTTCCTTGGTTTTGCCGACCTGCCCGGCGCGTTTTCCGACTGGATCACATCGCTGGAACAGTCACCGATGCTGACGCTGGTCTTTATCCTGCTGGCCTATGCGGTGCTGGGGATGTTCATGGACGCCATCGGCATGCTGTTGTTGACCTTGCCCGTGGTTTACCCCGCCGTGATGGCGCTGAACGGTGGCGAGTTTGTCTCGGCGGCTGACAGTGCATTCGGCATGTCCGGCCCGATGTGCGCTATCTGGTTCGGCATTCTGGTGGTGAAAATGGCCGAATTCTGCCTGATCACGCCGCCCATAGGCCTGAACTGTTTTGTGGTGGCCGGCGTGCGCGATGATCTAAGCGTGCAGGACGTGTTTATCGGCGTGACACCGTTCTTCATTGCCGACGGGATAACCATCGCATTGCTGGTGGCCTTTCCGGCAATCGTGCTCTGGTTGCCCAGCCTGGCCTCTTAACGTTACTTTAATTTCTACACTAAACCCATTGTTTTTGCACTGCATTAAACGATTCCTGTCATGGGAGCGTAAAAAATATTGTTGATGTAATCCTATGTTAACCCACGCCACCTAAACCAGTCCCATCGAACGATTGATAAGGGGATTTTTGGTGAAACGGTTTGGCAGTAATGGCCCCTGGGTTGTGCGATGACAGCGGTGCTTACATTACAGGAGCGGCTTGATTTCGGGGCGGTGACAGCCCTAAAAGCCGAAATCCTCGGCCAGGTGGGAAATGAACTCGAGGTTGACGCCTCGAACGTGACCCATATGGGCACGCTGTGCCTGCAAGTCCTGATCGCTGCGTCAAACGACTGGGTTCGCGCGGGGCATAAATTCAGCTTGACGTCCCCCAGTGACACCTGCACCACCCAACTTACCCTGCACGGTTTCACCCCCGACACATTAACCGGAGTGGCACAAACATGAGCCTGAACATCCTAGCTGTAGACGACAGTCGCACCATCCGCGACATGCTGAACCTGACGATGAACCAGGCGGGATTTACCACGCATCTGGCCGAAGACGGGGTGCAGGGGGTCGAGGTTTTGAAAGAAATGTCGCCAGCCCCTGACGCGATCATCACCGACATCAACATGCCGCGCATGGACGGGTTCGAATTTATTGTGGCTGTGCGTAAAATCGAGGAATTCCGCGCCATTCCGATTTTGGTGCTGACCACCGAAAGCGCGCCCGAATTAAAACAACGCGCCCGCGATGCAGGGGCAACCGGCTGGATCGTGAAGCCGTTTCAGCCGAAAAAACTGATCCGCGCCTTGCAAATGGTCACTGGGTAGGAATGCGCCATGATGGATGATGATGATCCAATGATCGAAATCCGCGCGTCATTCTTTGTGGAATGCGAGGAACTATTGGAATCCCTGCAAGACGGGCTCCAGATCATGGATGATGGCGTTGCGGATGATGAAACAATCAACGTGGTGTTTCGGGCAGTTCATTCGATCAAAGGCGGGGCTGGCGCTTTTGGACTCGAGGAACTGGTGCGGTTTGCACATCAGTTTGAATCGGTTCTGGACGGGGTGCGTTCGGGCAATATCGACGCTGACCGCAGTGCAATATCGGTGTTTTTTCAATCCGGCGACATCCTCGCCGATCTGGTCCGCGCCGCCCGCGATGACACACCCCAAGACTATACCAGCACCCAAGCCGTGCTGACCAGCCTGGAAACCATACTGGGCCACAGCGCCGCGGACGAGCCCGAAGAGGTAATCGACGATTTTCAACCGATGTCTCTGGCGCTTGATCTGGGGCTGGATGATACTGGTCTCACAGATGCTGGCCCTCCTGATACTCGCCTAGCGAATGACACCGACACCCCTGTTTTCGAGGATGGTTACACCATTCGTTTTGTCCCCGACAGCTCGCTTTATGCTTCAGGGAATGAACCCTTGCATCTGTTGCGTCTGTTGCGTGAAATGGGGGATATACAGGTGATGTGTGACACCACATCTATCCCCGCCTTGGCCGACATAGACGAAGAGAAGTCCTATCTATCATGGACAATCCACCTAACCACAGACGAGGAGGAAGACGCGGTTCGCGAGGTCTTTGATTTCGTCGCGGATTTATGCAGCCTGACAATCACCAGCCCTCAGGCCGGCAATGATGATACCCCGCCGTCACCGCCGGATTTTCCACCTCTTGATGACGCTAGCCCAACCTTGCCACCACTATGCACCGTCGATAGCCAGACAACTACGGGCGTAAAAACAACCAATGAACAACCCACTGCAGCACCCGCGGCCACCTTACCATCCGTCCCCGCCAATCAAGACCCACCCACGCCCGTAAAATCTGCCCCCGCCAAACCTCGCCCGACGGTTCGGGTTGATCTAGAGCGGATTGATCGTCTGGTGAACTTGGTGGGCGAGTTGGTGATCAATCAGGCAATGATTTCCCAAAGCGTTGCCGAGGCTGATCTTCTTTCCAATACGGCTGTTGCCGAAGGGCTGGATGAATTCATGCAGCTGACCCGCGACATTCAGGACAGCGTGATGATGATCCGCGCCCAGCCAGTAAAATCCTTGTTCCAGCGGATGAGCCGGATCATTCGGGAATCGTCCTCGATGATTGGCAAAACCGTGCGCTTGAAAACGGAAGGTGATGAAACCGAGGTCGATAAAACCGTGATCGAGCGGCTGGCAGATCCGTTGACCCATATGATCCGCAATGCCGTCGATCACGGCGTTGAGACACCGGTCGACCGGCTCGCTGCCGGAAAACCCGAAGAAGGGATTGTCACCTTGAGCGCCGGACACCGCTCTGGTCGTGTCATTATCGAGGTTTCGGATGATGGTGCAGGTATCAACCGGCCCCGTGTGTTGCAAATCGCACTCGAAAAGGGGCTGGTGCAGGAAAGTGCCCAACTTAGTGATGCTGAGATTGACAACCTTCTGTTCATGCCCGGATTTTCCACCGCCAGCGAAGTTTCGGATCTGTCAGGGCGCGGTGTCGGGATGGATGTCGTCAAAAGCGCAATCCTTGCCTTGGGCGGGCGCGTTACGATCCAGTCAGAACCCGGCGGCGGCACAACATTTACCATCAGCCTGCCACTTACTTTAGCAGTGCTGGATGGCATGGTGATTGATGTTGCCCAGCAAACACTTGTGGTGCCCTTGAACACCATCACCGAAACCCTGACCTTGACAGAAAATGATATCCGCCCACTCGGGCCTGAAACCAGCGTGATCAAGGTGCGCGACACCTTCGTGCCGTTACTTGATCTGGGGGCCGAGCTTGGCTATCGCACCCCGATGGACAGCTATATCGGTGCGATTGTTTTGTTGATCGCACAAGAAGACGGCACTCATGCCGCTCTGGTTGTTGACGCGATTCAAGACCAGCGCCAAGTCGTTATCAAGGGCTTGCAAGACACCTTTGGGCGCGTTCCAGGCGTTGCCGCCGCAACCATCCTCGGAGATGGCAAGATTGCCCTGATCCTTGATCCTCTAGATGCCATTGCTAATGCAAACGGGCGCACACGCTGCTCCCACGCCACCCTTCAACTTACCGGATAGAACCCATGACCGATACTCAAGACAAAGCCCTTTCTGCAGAAATTGAACTCCTGACGTTTCAGGTAGGTCAACAGGAATACGCCATTGATATCATGTCTGTGCGCGAAATCCGCGGCTGGAGCAAAGCAACGCCCCTACCTCACGCCCCGGCATTTGTTCGTGGCGTCATCAACCTGCGCGGCACAGTTTTGACGATTGTCGATCTTGCCGAACGTCTTGGCATGGGGCGCACCGAGGCAAGCGAGCGCAATGTCATCATTGTCGTTCACACCGGCAAGGAAACCGTCGGTCTGCTTGTCGATGCTGTATCCGACATTCTGGCGATCAATAAATCCGATCTGCAAGTGCCCCCCGAAATGTCAGCAGATAATAACCAGACCTTTGTCAGCGCTTTGATGATTGCGGACGAACGTATGATCAGAATCCTTGCCCTTGCCGCTGCATTGCCGGCCGAAAGCATGGAGGTTGCCTAGAGATGGGATCATCAATCTCTAACTCTATGAGCATGAGTGACGCCGATTTTAAGGCCATTTCGGATATCGCCTACAAAGAAGCTGGGCTGGTTTTCCTCCCCGAGAAAGCGTCTTTGGTCCAATCCCGGATCAACCGTCGGCTGCGTCAGTTGAAAATCAATAGTTTTTCGGAATATACGTCCTTTGTTGAATCAGAAGAGGGGCGCACAGAGCGGCGTAAAATGATTTCCTCTCTGACCACAAATGTATCTAATTTCTTTCGTGAATCGCATCACTTCGACATTCTACGTGACCAGGTCCTTCCTGAGCTTTTGTCGCGGGCCCGCAACGGTGGACGCGTGCGCATCTGGTCTGCTGGCTGCTCCACGGGTCAGGAACCATACTCGATCGCAATGACATTACTTGACCTCGCTCCCGACGCCACCAATCTGGATATAAAAATACTTGCGTCCGATATTGATCCAAATGTGATTGCGACAGCACAACAGGGATATTACGGTATCAGATCAATTTCCGACATCGAACATTCCCTGCAACAAAAATTTCTAACACCAGTGAAACCCGATGAAAAGCCTGGGTTCCGGATTGCCGATCCTATCCGAAAGTTGATCTCGTTTCGCGAGCTAAACTTGCTTTCCCACTGGCCCATATCCGGCACTTTTGACGTCATATTCTGTCGAAACGTCGTCATTTACTTTGACGAGGCCACCCAGTTGTCGCTCTGGCCCAGATTTGAATCCGTAACTGCACCAGGCGGATGGCTGTTTGTTGGTCACTCCGAGCGCTTATCAGACAAGCTTGAGACTGAATTTATCACGGCCGGCCCGACCGCTTATCACCGCCCACCCTCCACAACTTCTGTAAACTGAAGGGGAAAACCTATGGCACTACGAGACCAAATTCGCGTGATGGTGGTTGACGATATGTCGACCAGCCGCGGCCTGATCACACAAGCACTGGATTCCTATGGCATCCGCAATGTTGTATCGGCAGCTGATGGGCCAACAGCCTTACAATCTATAACACAATCCCCAGTGCATCTGATCATATCGGATTACAACATGCCGGGCATGGACGGGCTTCACCTGTTGCATGCAATACGGCAAGGGCCGCAGACAAAGGGGGCCGGTTTCATCTTGATTACAGGTCGCGCAGACCGCGAGATTGTTGACAAAGGGCGGCAGCTGGGCATGAATAATTTCCTGAAAAAACCTTTCACCCCTGCGGAACTTCGATCCTGTATCGAAGCCGTTGTGGGCCGCTTATGAAAATCGAGAGGATCTGTCAGACTGCCACCGATGACAATGAAACCAACTTGGCACTAACGCTTTTATTCAGGCACATGGCTGGCGAATTGTGTGAAATGACAGATACTTGCAAAAACGTCGAAGAGGCATTGGGGGCCATTATCGGCACGCCAGACAAGCCGATCGACCAACCGATCATTGCCCTACAGGGGCTGGACAGATTACGTCAAAGTCTTGAAGATCTTGAGCGGCTATCCAACCTTCTTGCAAGGACCAAGGCGTTCTCGACCGATACTATTTCAACCCAGGCTGTCCGAGACAATATTGTTCTCGAAGGGCTTGCCGCGCGGCTTACCCGCTCAGAAAACACACTGAACAAAGTGGTTGAAACCGAACAAGATGTGATATGGACTTAGGGTAACACGCTAATACTACCATCCAGAATTAATAATCCGGTCTAGCAGAACAACCACTGTTGCGTCGGCTCCTCAAAACAGTTCAATATCATTGCTTACCTTAACTTTCGGCAAAGGTTCCGCCACTTCTGGAAACTCGATCCGCCCCAGCATTTTTTGGCGCACCCTCCCTGAATGCGGCCAGAATTGAATGCGCCGTGCCTGTTCCCCACCCAAACTCTGGCTCAGACAGGAAATGCCTTCTGCCTGTAGGAAAGAGAAAACAAACTCCCCATTTTTCAGGCCGACATCTGAAAACCGTGATATCATTTTCCCGCCACCAAACAGTTTTGCTTGCAGGCGGCTTTTCACCCCCCCCTGTTTTATGATGGTATTGATCAGCAGTTCCATTGCATTCACTCGGGAACCAGCATAGCCCGCTGACCTTTTATTATCATGGGGCACCAAGATATGGTTCATTCCGCCAATACCTGCAACCGGGTCCCAAAGGCAGGCGGACACGCACGAGCCCAAAATCGTTGTGATCATTGCATCCTCGGCTGACGCCGTTGCAAATTCGCCCTGCGTGATATGTGTTGTATTCATCATCCTGCTTCCCTGCTACATTATACGCTTTTTACAGACCTCAGAAATCTTCCCAGTCGCTTTCAACTTGCGACACCACAGCCAATTCGGTCGCGGCGCCCCTGTTCATTACAAGAGTTGCACTCCCTACTGGCTGGCGTTCTGGCTGGATCGCTTCTTCTCGTGTCGGTTGGAAATTTGCGGCTACAACATTGTTGCCTTGGGAACCGGTCTGGAACCTGGACATTGTGTCGGACAGTGTCTCGGCTTCTTGTGTCAATGCATGACTGGCCGCCGTGGTTTCTTCAAACATTGCCGCATTTTGTTGGGTTACCTGGTCCAGCTGGTTCACAGCCGTATTGATTTCAACAAGCCCCGAGGATTGCTCATTCGCAGAAATTGCAATCTCGGATACGTGGTTTGAAATATTCGAGACAGATTTAAAAATCTGACCCAAAGCCTCGCCAGCCTGACCAACTAGATCAACACCGCGCTTCACATGTTGGCCACTTGCGGAAATCAGGTCATTGATTTCGCGCGCGGCATCGGATGATCGTTGTGCCAAGGCCCTAACTTCGGAAGCAACAACTGCAAAACCTCGTCCGGCTTCTCCGGCACGCGCCGCCTCGACACCGGCATTGAGGGCCAGCAGGTTAGTTTGAAAGGCAATATCATCAATCACACTTATAATCCTTGAAATCTGGCTTGAAGATGCCTGAATTTCCCCCATCGCTTCAACAGCCTCCCGCACAACCACACCGCTGGATTCGGCATTTTCTTTTGCGTCAGAGACGACCTGATTGGCCTGTTCAGCCCCGTCGGCTGCAGACCGGACACTGACGGTCAATTCATCTAAGGCAGCGGCGGTTTCTTCCAGAGTTGCCGCCTGTCGTTCGGTCCGGCGCGACAGGTCGTCAGCTGCATTGCTGATGTCTGACGCCTCGCCCCGAATGGATTCGGCATTATCAATCACCCCCAGCATGGCTTCACGCAATGTTGCGACGGCTCCGTTGAAATCATTGCGCAACTTCTCGTATTCCGGTTTGAACACGGTGGTGATTTCCGCCGTCAAATCACCATCTGATAATTGGTGCATGCCAACCGTCAAAGCATTAACAACTTCTGACTGGGCCTGCTCTTGTGCAATCCGGTTTGCCTCGGACTCTTCCATAAGGAGTTGTGCCTGAGTTACATCATTACCGACAAGAAGTATCCGAATGATTACGCCGGCTTTGCCTTGCACAGGGCTAAATGCCCCTTCCAGAGTGCCGTCAGTGCCCCCGCCCGCATCAACAAGAAACTTGCCCACAACGGATTCGCCGCCAACCACCCGGTCCCAGACGGTCCCGTTTTCTTTCGCCAGCTCAGAGTCGAATTTTATCAGCTCCGACAGTTTCTTGCCGATTTGGCCATTGTGGGGTCCGCCTGTTAAATTTAGAAAGTTTTCATTGGCAACCAGAAGCGTCCCTTCCGGGGAAAATTCGGCTTTTGACTGATTTTCTTCAATGGCTTTCAAAACCGCATCGTTCATCCGTGCCAGCGTGACGTCATTCCATTCCACAACACATCCAAGCTGCTCTCCATCACTATCAAGAACCGAGTTTATATCCAGTGAAAATCTGGCATTCCCGACAGGTATTTCCGCATGAAACGGCAGGTTTGCAGGGTCACTAAGTAAATCCCTGACACGTGCAGGCACAGCGTGGAAGATATCCATATTATACCCGATGACATTGCTTGCATCAAACGCCGGATTTACCTTTTTGAACTGGTCTTCATAGTCAACAAACAGTCTGGATACCGAAGCGTTGACCAGTTTGATGGTGAAATCCTGATCGACGATCATCAAGCCTGCGGATGTGCCTTCAAAGGCCGTGCCTTTGAACAGGGTTTCTGCGGCCCCTTCTTCGGCATCTTTCAGTTTATTTCGGAATTTTTCAAGAATCGATGCAATTTCACCGATTTCATCTCCACGGTTTGCGGCAGGGATTTCAACGTCATATTCTTCCTTTGCCACCAATTTCATCGCCTTGCCAACATCTGCAAGCGGCCGCCCGACGCTACGCGCCAGAAATATTGAAATAAGGGCTGAAATCGCTGCAAGAAAACTGCCTTGCAGGATCATCTTGTTTCGCACTGAAACCGCAGGTGCAAACAGTTCGCTGGTGTCTTGCTCGGCAATCAGGACCCATGACAGATTGCCGATTTTCAAGGGAGCATAGGCCGCCAATACCGCCTCACCATTAATACCGGTGCTATGGGTTAATCCCGATTCGCCCGCCAATGCCTTATCAACCAGCGCTGGTTCGACCATGATATTTGACAATTCGGCCCCACTGTCGGCCACTGAACTGATCCGCAGGTGGTAATCCGGCCCCACAGCCATGACATTTCCGGTATCGCCCAGGCCCGCGTTTGACTGAAACGCCGTGCTGATTGACTTGGTCGTAATCTGGATTGCATAGACCCCCATTACAGACCCATTCAAGGACAGGATCGGGGCCGAAACAAAGCCCGAATAAATGCCATCACCGTGCACGTATGGCGCCAGATCAACAAAGGCGGTTTCGTTTACGCCCAAGGTTAATGCTTGCTGGTAAGCCTTTGCCAAACCAGTATTATTATAATTACCAGTTAAAATATTTGTTGCATAGTCAGATTCTTTTGCGACCGAATAAACCAGATTCCCATCCAGATCGAACAGGAAAATATCGTGATATGAATTCCGCTCCATCACCGTCTGGTAAAATGGATGATGGCGGCGGTGTTTACGGGAATAATCCGTTTGCACCGATGAAAAATCGAGCACCTGAACCTCGCCGGTTTCCTGTTGCGCCTCAAAGGTAAAATGTTCCTTCAAATAGGCGGTTTTATTCCCTGGCAGGGCAACCCACGCACCGATAAAATCGGTCACTGCCCGTCGCGCAGCCGGGCTGCTTGCTTGCGAGACGACTTCTTTTGCGAGGGTATCGTGCCAAACGGTAATATTTGCCATGCGCGTTTCAAGGGCAACCTGCAGTCGTGTTCTGGCCGCATCATCCAACGTGGTTTTGGCGTTGTAGTATGCCAAAACCCCCATCCCGATCAGCGCAACCGCACTAAGCGACAGCATAATCAGGGGAAGTTTTACAGCAATTTTCATATTATTCAGAAACGACATTATCCAGTTCTCCACAGCCAAGGCACGGGACGGGATTGCGGGCAGTTCCGCAAACCGGTCCATTCGCGCACACCATCGCGTGCAGGAGTGAAGATTCGTTTAAGCCAACCAAGTTACGATCGACAATTGCCTTATTGGCCGTTACCGAGCGAAAAAACTGCATCAGTTATGACGCATAATTCATTGTAAAGTATAAAGATTACAGGCCCGCAAGCAGGCCGCTCCGCGTCTAGTTTTCGAGGAAATCGCCTGCGCGGAAATTGCCCAGATTACCAAGAAGTTGACGAAGGAACGTAATACCTTTGATATTGCTATCCGTCATACGCCGCGACAGTGGCACAACACGGCCGTCTTCCAGCGTAAAGCGTTCGATATTTTCGACGGTTCCATCATCGGTAAACGAAATAGCCAGCACCTGACGGTCAATGATTTGGGGGGCTTTATAGGCATAGTGGCGCCACCGGCTTTGGGTGTAATACCAGTTGCCAGCTTCGAGCACGCCAAAAGATGTTGGGCGGCCCACCGTTTCGGCCACGGAATCGCGGCTATCAATACCGACGATAATCTCTTCCAGATCCGTATCGGTCGGAACATACCCGTGATCTTGATAGGTTGCGGAACATGCGCCAACGGCCAGAATAAGAAATCCAAGCGCGCCCGATCTTATGTGTCGTAACAGTTTTGACATACCCAGCCCTTTGCTCCACTCTTGCCTTAGCCCAGATCACCCCGTAATCGGACTATGCATCCGACTTATAGAAGGTTTGGCTGCGGTTCAAGAATGGAAAACGCATTGCAAATGACGGACAAGGCACAAAAATCACAAAAGCTGCGCGTGGCAGGGCTGGATACGCAAAAGCCAACCGTGTTCGAGATACAGCCATCGGCCCCCAAACGCGAGGCAATTGCCCGTGATCTGGATCTGGCCGGGCTGCGCAAACTGCGGTTTAGCGGCTCCATTACCGCCACAGGTGATGCCGACTGGACCTTGACGGGCGATTTGGGCGCGACTGTGGTGCAGGCATGTGTGGTCACACTGGTGCCGGTCACCACCCGTATTGATGTTGCTGTATCGCGCCAGTTTGTGGCCACGGTAGCGGAACTGTTTGATCCGGACGAGGAAATCGAGATTTCGCCAGATGATAATAGCGAACCATTGGGCACGCATATTGATCTGGCCGCCGTAATGGCCGAAGCACTATCACTGGCGCTACCGCTTTATCCCAAGGTGGAGGGTGCAAACCTTGAAACCAGCACATTCACCGAGACCGGAAAAACCCCGATGTCTGACGAGGCCGCCCGCCCGTTTGCCGGGCTTTCGGCCCTGCGCGACACGCTGGAAAAAGACGACTAAATACAGGGAATGCCGCGGCTAAATCCTGTGCCCAAAAAAACACTTGCGCCAGCCCGAAATCCAAGTATGTTCCGCGCTCGCACATATGACGGGTTGGAATACAGCCCCTGTTGGCGTATGAGACATAAAAGATATGAAACGCGGGGGTAATTGCCCCTATTAGCCCGAGGTTGTGACATGGCTGTACCTAAGAGTAAAATTTCGCGGTCACGCCGCGGTGAGCGTCGCTCACACGATGCACTGGTTGCCGGCAATCCTGCCGAATGCCCGAATTGTGGTGAATTGAAACGCCCACACCACGTCTGTTCCGACTGTGGCCACTACGCTGAGCGCGAAGTTGTTGCGGTGGTGGACGAGGCCGACTTCGACGACGAAGACGCAGCCTAGCGCGACTTTGGCACCTAGGGCATGACATCGGACACAAATACCCCGACTTCTCTGGGTGCAACACGCACCGTTATTTCTGTTGACGCCATGGGTGGCGATCTGGGGCCGGCAGCTGTTGTTGCCGGCATTTCCCGTTCTGCACGCGAAAATCCGGATATCGGATTTATTGTCAGCGGTGACAAACCGACATTAGAAGCGCTGTTCGCCAAAAAGCGCGATCTGGCGGACCGATGCGAAATCCGCCACGCCGACGAAGTCGTCACCATGGATGCAAAACCCAGCCATGTGATGCGCTACGGCAAAGCCACCTCGATGTGGTCGGCTGTGGACGCGGTTAAATCCGGCGATGCCTCGGTCTGTGTATCCTGTGGCAATACCGGTGCCTTGATGGCGGTTTCAATGATCCGCCTGCGTAAATTGCCCAATATCAACCGCCCCGCCATCGCCTGTCTTTGGCCATCGCGCAACAAAAGCGGCTTTAACATCCTGCTGGATGTGGGGGCCGACATTCGCGCCGATCAGGAAGATCTGCTGCAATACGCCCTGATGGGGGCCTCCTATGCCCGCAATGGCATGGGGATTGCACGCCCGCGGGTTGGCCTGCTGAACGTGGGCACCGAAGAACACAAGGGGCGGGCCGAACTAAAAGTTGCCCGCGAGCTGATCTCGGAAGTGGCTGATGATGCCAATTTCGACTTTATCGGCTTCGTCGAGGGGGGGGATATCCCCTCGGACCGTGTGGATGTGATCGTAACCGACGGGTTCACCGGCAATGTGGCGCTAAAAACCGGCGAAGGCACCGCCAATATGATCAGCTATGTCCTGAGCCAGGCGTTCAAGGCCACGCTCTTTGCCCGGATATCCTCGCTACTGGCACTGCCATCCCTGAATCGTTTGAAAAAACGTATGGACCCGCGCCGCTTTAATGGCGGTGTGTTTCTGGGGCTGAACGGCACGGTGATCAAATCGCACGGCGCGGCCGATGAAACCGGCGTGGCGGCGGCGATCCAGCTGGCTATCACCTTGTCACAATCCGATTTCGCCCATAAACTGGCGGCACGGGTTGCATCTGCGTCCTCTGCCCGCCAAGATACCGATATAACAGAAGAATAAACAGGTTCCCCAATGACAATACGCGCCGTTGCAACTGGCGTCGGACACTACCTGCCCGAACGCATCGTCCCAAACAGCGAATTTGAAAAAACGCTGGATACAACAGATGAATGGATTCGCACCCGTTCAGGAATTGAGCGGCGCCATTTTGCCGCCGAGGGCGAAACCACATCACAAATGGCCGTAGTCGCCGCCAATGCCGCGCTAAAAGACGCAGGGCTCATAGCCGATGACATTGACGCCATCATCGTGGCCACCTCGACGCCTGATCACACTTTCCCGTCCGTTGCCACCATGGTTCAGGCCGAAATCGGCATGACCCGCGGCTTTGCCTTTGACGTGCAGGCGGTTTGCGCCGGCTTCGTCTTTGCGCTGGCCAACGCCAACGCGCTGATCCTGTCGGGTCAGGCCAAACGGGTGCTGGTGATCGGGGCTGAAACCTTTAGCCGGATCATGGACTGGACCGACCGCGCCACCTGCGTTTTGTTCGGCGACGGGGCCGGTGCGCTGGTTCTCGAGGCGAAAGAGGGCGACGGCACCAATGCGGATCGCGGTATCCTTGCCACCGACCTGAATTCGGACGGGCGTTACAAGGACATGCTGTATGTTGATGGTGGCGTTTCCACCACACAAACCTCGGGTTATCTGCGGATGCAAGGCAACGCCTTGTTCCGCCAAGCCGTTGAAAAACTGACAGAAACGGCTGAAACAGCGCTGCACAAAGCCGGGCTTGAGGACAGCGACGTTGACTGGATTGTGCCGCATCAGGCCAACATCCGCATCATCAAAGGCACCGCCAAAAAGATGGGTATCCCGATGGAACAGGTGATTTTGACGGTCCAGGATCATGGCAACACTTCTGCCGCATCGATTCCCCTCGCTTTGTCGGTAGGCAAGGCCCGCGGGCAGATAAAACAGGGTGATTTACTGGTCACCGAAGCGATTGGCGGCGGTTTGGCATGGGGATCAGTGGTTATTCGCTGGTAATTCGGCGTTTAACGCCCGCTTCCAAGCCATTGATATTGACTCGGAAATTCACAGACCGCTATGGTTGTCCAAATCGCAATTAAGCGGCATGGGGGATGACATGAGTGAAAAGACATTAACACGAATGGATTTAAGCGAAGCGGTGTTTCGCGAAGTTGGCCTGAGCCGCAATGAATCGGCCCAACTGGTCGAAAGCGTTCTGGGCCATATGTCGGATGCATTGGTCAAAGGTCAGTCTGTCAAAATCTCGTCGTTCGGCACCTTTGGTGTGCGCGACAAGGCCGCCCGCATCGGGCGCAATCCCAAAACTGGCCAGGAGGTTCCAATCCACCCGCGCCGTGTTCTGACGTTCCGCCCTTCGCATCTGATGAAAGACCGGGTCGCTTCCGGCAACAAACGTTAAGGGGGGCGCGCGGTGGCAAAATCACCCGACGCCTTTAGAACCATCAGTGAAGTCGCCGACTGGCTTGATACCCCCGCGCATGTGCTGCGCTTTTGGGAAAGCCGCTTTAGTCAGGTGAAGCCTGTCAAACGCGCTGGTGGGCGGCGCTACTATCGCCCTGCCGATATGCTGCTGCTGGGCGGCATCAAAAAACTGCTGCACGAAGACGGGATGACGATCAAGGGCGCGCAAAAAATGCTGCGCACTGACGGGGTTAAAAAGGTTTCGGCCCTGTCGCAACCGATTGAGGGCCTTGATGATGGCGAGGTTCTGGATGTCAAACCGGCAACAGCGCCCGAAAAGAAAGCCGCATCAACACCACCCTTGACGGTCGTTGAAACAAAAGAACCAGCCGAGGCCCAGCCCAAATCCCCTGCCCCCGAAACAACCGCCCCTACTAAGGCTGCCGAAAAACCGCAACCCGACGACGTTGCGGCTCCGGCCCAAGATACAGATACACCTGCGACTGACGCCAAGGCAGATACCACCGACAAAACCAAAGTCGAGACCAAAGAAGATGCCAAACCCGATACAGACACAGAAAACGATTCCCTGTCATCGATCTTTGACCGCCTCACCGCCCTGCATGACCGGATGAAATCCGACATTGACCCAAAGCAACAGGGTTAAGCCACCGATATGGTTTTTCACGCTTGCCATGGGCCACAAAAACACTATGTAGAGCCTCAGTTCGGGCTATGGCGCAGTCTGGTAGCGCGTCCGTCTGGGGGACGGAAGGTCGCAGGTTCGAGTCCTGCTAGCCCGACCAACATCAAGCCCGCCCACACCCATTCGGTGACGGGCGGGCTGATAGTTTTGGGGACATAAGATGACGAAACCCGGCACTGGCGTCCTACCCGATCACATGTTGCGCGATATGATTGCAGCAGGCCACATCACCGCTGATCCCGCAATCATCCCTGAACAAATCCAACCCGCATCGCTGGACATGCGCCTTGGCACCACGGCCTACCGCGTGCGCGCCTCTTTTCTAACGGGTGCAAATGCCACCGTTGCCGAGCGTCTGCATGAATTTGAAATGCACCGCATTGATCTGACAGGTGGTGCCGTACTGGAAAAAGGCGCAGTTTACCTCGTGCCCCTGATGGAAGGCTTGGCCCTGCCCGATGGTGTGCAAGCCGTGGCCAACGCCAAATCCTCGACCGGTCGTCTTGACCTGCTGACCCGCACCGTCACCGATTACGGCACAGAATTTGACCGCATCCCGCCGGGTTATACCGGACCACTCTATGCCGAAATCTGCCCACGCTCGTTTTCGGTACTGGTGCGCCCGGGCATGCGCCTGAACCAGATCAGGTTTCGCGCCGGTCAAGCGATGCTATCAGACGACGAGCTGCTGGCCCGCCACAAGAAACACGCGCTGGTCGATGGCGAGGCCCATATCGACGCGGGCCTTGGTTTTTCCGTCGATCTGAAACCCGAAACCGGCAACCTTGTTGGCTACCGCGCCAAACCCCATACCGGTGTGATTGATTTGGATAAAATCGGCCACTACGACCCGATGGAATACTGGGAACCGATCCACACCAATGACGCGCGCATCATCCTTGATCCCGGTGCGTTCTACATTCTGGTCAGCCGCGAGGCAGTTCACATCCCGCCCGATTGCGCCGCCGAAATGGCACCTTATCTGGCCATGGTCGGCGAATTTCGCGTCCATTATGCCGGTTTCTTTGACCCCGGTTTTGGCCATGATGCGGCGGGTGGCAAAGGCTCGCGCGGGGTGCTCGAAGTGCGCTGCCATGAGGCACCCTTTGTGCTGGAACACGCACAGATCGTTGGCCGTCTGGTTTACGAGCGAATGGCCTCAGTTCCCGAAGTCCTTTACGGGGCTGATCTTGCCTCGAACTACCAAGGTCAGGGACTGAAACTGTCCAAACATTTCAAGACAATTTGATTTAATTTTTCGCTTCTTCTTGGCAAGGATCAATTTGCATTAGGGCTTGTTGAGATTCAGGATTCACATTTGGTGTAAGTTCTGATTCACTC
>CAYYOF010000070.1:0-18948 GCA_964473185.1 uncultured Marinosulfonomonas sp.
TGCGGGGGATGATACCCGCGCGTGGGGGCCGCCTTATGTGACTTCGGCGGACGGCGAGATCAGCCGCGAGAGCGCCTATTACATGTGCACCAACCGCAACAAGCGGTCTATTGCGGTGGATATGGCTGATCCTGACGGGGCCGATACCCTGCGCAAACTGGCCAAAAAGGCCGATGTGGTGATCCAGAATTTCAAGGCGGGCGGGCTGGCCAAATACGGGCTGGATTATGCGGCGCTTTCGGCGATCAATCCGGCGCTGGTTTACTGCTCGATCAGCGGTTTCGGGCAGACGGGTCCGAACGCGCATCGGGCGGGGTATGACCTGTTGGTGCAGGGCTCGGGTGGGATCATGAGCCTGACGGGTGATCCGGACGGGGTGCCGACCAAGGTGGGCGTGGGCATCAGTGATATGATGTGCGGCATGTATGCCAGCACCTCGATCTTGGCAGCGTTGCGGCATCGCGATGCCACCGGCGAAGGCCAACACATCGACATTGCGCTGGCCGATACCCAAGTGGCGTGGCTGGCCAATGAGGGGGTGAATTACCTGCTGTCGGGCGATGCCCCCAAACGGCGCGGTAACCAGCACCCCAATATTGTGCCCTATCAGGTGTTTGAATGCACCGATGGCCACGCGATTGTGGCCGTTGGTAATGATGCGCAATTCGCGCGGTTTGCGGCGTTGATCGGGCTGCCTGAATTGGCAGATGACGCGCGGTTTACGGTGAATACGGCGCGGTTAGCGAACCGCGAAGTGCTGATTGCGCTACTAGAGGCGCGCATCCGCCAGATCGAAAAGGCGACATTGGTGGCGGATATGGAAGCTGCCGGCGTGCCGGGGGGCGAGATAAACACGTTGCCCGAGGTGTTTGCCTCGGAACAGGTGGCGGCGCGGGGCATGAAGATTTCGATGCCGCATCCGTTGGCCGCGTCGGGGAGCGTTGATTTGATCGGCAATCCGGTGAAATTCAGCGCAACCCCTGTGAGTTATCGGCATTCACCGCCGTTATGTGGCGAGCATACGGATGAAATTCTGGCTGACTGGCTGGGGGACGAATGATGTTTCAACTGACGCAAGAGCAGAGCCAAATTCAGGGCGCCGCACGGGAATTGGCCCAAGGGGTGATCCGTGACCGGGCCGCCGAGGTGGACCGGTCCGAAGCATACCCGTGGGACAACGTGGCGGCGTTAACGGACGCCGGTTTCATGGGCATGTGCATTCCCAAGGAACACGGCGGGCAGGGGTGTTCATACCTTGATGCGGTACTGGTGGTCGAGGAAATGGCCAAAGCCTGCGGCGTCACGGGGCGCATTGTAGTCGAGGGCAACATGGGCGCGATTGGCGCGATTTGCGCTTACGGCAGCCAAGCGCAGATTGACCGTGTCGCGCCGCTGGTTTTGGCGGGGGACAAACCGGCAATTTGCATCACCGAGCCGGGTTCGGGATCAGCGGCGACCGATATGACCACGGTGGCGGTGAAAAAGGGTGACAAATACATCCTGAACGGCACCAAACACTGGATCACCGGCGGCGGGGTGTCCAAAGCACATCTGATTTTCGCGCAGGTCGAGGAGGATGGCGAGCGGCTGGGCATCGGCGGCTTTATCGCGGTGCGCGGCGAGGATGATGGGTTAATCATCGGGCCGCGCGAACCTGCGATGGGTCTGCGCGGCATTCCTGAAACCGAGGTGCGGTTTGAGGATTTGGAGATCAGCGCCGATATGGCCGTGATCCCGCCTGCCGGAATAAAACGCGGCTTTGCCGGATTGATGAACGCCTATAACGGCCAGCGGGTCGGGGCGGGAACTGTGGCGTTGGGCGTGGCTGTTGGCGCGTATGAAGCGGCTTGTGAGTATATCAAGGTGCGCGAGCAGTTTGGGCGGCCTATTGCCGAGTTTCAGGGGCTACAATGGATGGTTGCCGATATGAATGTGTCGCTCGAAGCCGCTAGAATGATGCTGTGGCGGGCAGCGAGCAGCGGCGACAGGTTTCCCGACCCGCTGATGGCTGCACAAGCCAAGCTGATTGCCTCGGAAACCGCCGTAAAAGTCACCAATGACGCGCTGCAAATGCACGGGGCGGCGGGGTATTCGCGCAACCTGCCGTTGGAGCGCATGGTGCGGGATGCGCGGATGTTTACCATTGGCGGCGGCACGGCGCAGATGCTGCGCAATCTGATTGCAGGCAAGGTGCTGGAGATGAAAACACCGCAAACCCGCGATGGCTATTTGCGAGGTGCGAAATGAACGCGGCACAAGCGATTGCGGATGGATTGGCGGCGGCAGGGTGCAAACACGTCTTTGGTATGCCAGGTGGCGAGGTTCTGGCATTGCTGGATGCGCTGCGGGTGGCGGGGCTGGAATTCACGCTGGTCAAACACGAAAACGCGGGCGGGTATATGGCCGAGGGCAGTTGGCACGCGACGGGCGCGCCCGGTGTGCTGATCGCCACCCTTGGGCCGGGCATTGCCAACGCGATAAATACCGTGGCCAACGCGTATCAGGAACAGGTGCCGTTGATTGTATTAAGTGGTTGCGTGACCCATGAAATGGCAGCGCAATTCACCCATCAGGTGATGGATCAATCCGCGTTGATGGCCCCCGTGACCAAGGCCAGTTTGCGCATCGAGGCGGGGACGGCCGCGCAAGTGGTGCAGGATGCCTTGTCGATTGCGGTGACTGATCCGATGGGGCCAGTGCATATTGATTTGCCGGATGCTCTGGCGCTTGAGGCGGTTACGGAGGCCGTGGAGGTCGCCGCGAAACCATCGCCAAAGCACTGGCTGGATGGCGATGATCGCCAGCGGGCGATTGAAATGTTATCCAATGCAAATAAACCTATTATTTTAGCAGGCTTAGGCGCGATTCATCATGCGGCTGGGCTTAGTATTCTGGCCTTGGCCGAAAAACATCAGATACCTGTTGTAACCACTTATAAAACCAAAGGAATCATTCCAGAAGATCATCCTTTAGCGCTGGGTGGGCACGGGTTGTCACCGCTGTCGGACAAATCCATCCTGCCGCTGCTGGCAGCATCCGATTGCGTGATCCTTGCGGGGTATGATCCGATTGAAATGAGGGCGGGCTGGATCCGGCCTTGGGCTGCCGAGAACGCGATAGAAATTATGCACACCGCCAATGATCACGGGATGCACGGGTGCGCGGTGCAGTTCATCGGTGATGTCGGCGCGGCTGTTGCAGCGCTGGGCGGGCCGGATGGCCCTGTGTGGCCGGATGGTGAGCCTGCGGCGGCTAGGGCCGAATTGCAGCGGGTCTTTGCCAGCCGCGAGGATTGGGGTGCGCACCAGATCTATGCAACGCTAAACAAATGCTTGCCGGATGATGCTGTGGTGACTGTGGACAGCGGCGCGCACCGGATTTTGCTGAGCCAGATGTGGCGCTGCAACCGACCAAATTCACTGCTGCAATCCTCGGCGTTTTGCACGATGGGCGTCGCGGTGCCGCTGGCGATTGGCTATAAACGCGCCGCCCCAGATACCCCCGTTGTGGCGGTGGTTGGGGACGCGGGGTTTGACATGACCACGGGCGATCTGGCGACGCTGCGGGACATGCATGCGCCTGTGGTGATCGTGGTGCCGGTGGACAACTCTCTGGCGTTGATCGAGAAAAAGCAGACCATGATGCAGCTGAAGAACCACGGGGTGCGGTTTGTCGGCACCGACATTGTGGCGGTTGCGCAGGCCTATGGTGGTGTGGGCGTCGTGGTGGAAAGCCGCGAGGCTTTGCAAGCGGCGGTGGAGGAGGCGCTGGGGCGTGTTACGTTCACGGTGCTGGCTTGCCCGATTGACAAGGGCGATTATGACGGGGCGTTTTAGGGCGGTTATTGTGGAGTGCGACATGGTCTTTTTGTGTGCCGAGCGCCTCCGGCTTTGCGGTAAATGTCCGCTACTGGGTTTATCTAAACGTAGACGCCTGACAGAGTTCGCTGTAGATATCCCGATGGTATGATTTTGAGGAGACACCCCATGGACCGGTTCACGGGAAGTTGCCTTTGTGGCGACGTTCAAATTATTGCGCTTGGACGCCCATATCGGGTCGGCATTTGTCACTGCCTCGACTGCCGCAAGCATCATGGGGCGCTTTTCTACGCTGCCGCAGTGTTCCCTCAGGATGCGGTTAGAATCAGTGGCGAAGTCCGCGACTACGCCGGAAGGTTTTTCTGCCCACGTTGCGGCTCATCCGTTTTTGCGCACAGCGACGACGAAATCGAAGTGCACTTAGGGTCGCTGGATGCTGCGGACCAACTCGTGCCAACTTACGAAAGCTGGACCGTTCATCGCGAAGCTTGGTTACCACCATTTGCGGAAACGAGACTATACGAGCGAGGTCGTGAAACCGCTGATCGCTGTGAGGATTAAATACCGCATTGCAGCCGTTTGGAAACATACAACAATTAGAGCCAATTGACCCTGAAAATGGCCAGTTCCGCCCCCAATTCAAAACCATGTGGCATTTTCACAGCTTAAAGCGCCTCAAGGTGAACTCAAAACGCTTTAATCCCCCGAAACGATGTCTTCCAGTCGCGCGTAGTCGTCCTCGCGGTATTCCTGAATGACGCAGAGGATTTCGTCTTCGTCCACCCCGAGCGATTTTAGCGCGATGCTGCCCAGTTGCAGGCTGGATTCTGCCGCCTCGGACACCACGGCGGTGGCACCAACCCGCTCCAGTTCCAGCGTGCGCTTGCGGTCACGGGCGCGCACCAGAATGGGCAGGTCAGGGTATTCGCGGCGCAAGGCGGCCACCACACGGCGGGTGACTTTGGGTTTGTCCAGTGTCACCAGCGCCATTTTGGCCCGCCCCGCACCGGCGGATTGCAACACCTGTATCTGGTCAGCATCGCCGTAATAGACCGACACGCCGCGTTCGCGGCATTTGGCCACCCGCGCCTGATCCAGATCCAGCGCGACATAGGGCACGCCCGCATCCGACAGCACTTTGGCGACGGTTTGGCCGACCCGCCCGAAACCGGCGATCAGCACATGGTCGGTCACATTTTCCAGATCGGAGTCAATCGAATCTTGTGGTTGATGTGCGCCGGTGCGCAGCCGGTTTCCAATGTGTTTTCCGGCGAAAAACATCAGCGGGGTGGCGACCATGCTGATGGTGATCACTGCCATCAGGATTTGCGCAAGGTCCGGTGTGATCAGGTTTAGCGCCATCGCCGCGCCAAACAGCACAAAGCCGAATTCGCCACCTTGGGACAGGGCAAATCCGGTGCGTACCGAGGTGCTGAGTGGCATGCCGGTGAGGCGGCAAAGTGCGGTTGTTATCAGGGTTTTAGCGATCAGTAAGCTGACAACGATCAGCAGGATTACCCCCAGATTGGCGATGATAAACACGATGTTTATCGACATGCCGATGCTCATGAAAAACAGCCCCAGCAGGATGCCGCGAAACGGGCGGATGTCGGCCTCGATCTGGTGGCGGTATTCGGTTTCGGCCAGCAGCAGCCCCGCTAGCAGCGCGCCCAGTTCCATCGACAATCCGGCCAGCGACATGACCCAGCCCATGCCCAACACGACCAGCAGGGTGGTGGCGACGAACAATTCCACGCTGCGCATGCTGGCAATCATCCGGTAAAGCGGGCGCAGCAGGTAGCGGCCAAAGCCGATGGCAACGGCCAATGCGGCGGCCCCTTTCAGGGCGGCCAGCCCGAAGGTTTGCACAAAGGACGCACCCTCGGCCCCCAAAAGCGCCACAAGGATCAGCAGCGGCACCACGGCGATGTCTTGCAACAGCAGGATCGAAAATGTGGTCAGGCCAAAGCGGGTGGCGCGTTCGCCGCGCTCGACCAGCAATTGCAACACAAACGCGGTTGACGACAGCGCCAGCCCGCCGCCGATGATTGTGGCAGCCTCGAAGCTTAACCCTTGCAGGTAGGCCGCGGAACCGATCACAACGCTGGTAACCCCGACCTGTAGGCTGCCCAGCCCGAACACCTTGCTGCCCAAGGCCCGAAGGCGCGAGATGGATAATTCCAGCCCGATCATGAACAGTAAAAATACGACGCCCAGTTCGGCCAATGTATGCGCGGCCTTGGTGTCGCCAATCAGGGCGAACCCGTAGGGGCCAATGATGATACCTGCCGCCAGATACCCCAATATCGGGCTGGAGCGCAGGCGTTGGAATGTCGGAACGACAACGACGGCTGCCGCTAGAAAAACCAGCACGTCCAGCAGGTATTCCGAATGGCCCAAATGTTGATCCCCACGCATTTGATCGTTGTTAATGGTGTTGGCTGAACACATCGCAATATTGCTGCCAAAGTCAACGGTTGATGCGGCGGGATACCTTGGCGGGGTCAAACAGGGCAATGTGACGCGGTTTTTTGCAGTTTCCAGGTTAAATATTGCAACAAACGTCGATTTGGTAACGGATCGTTCAATCCATTTGTGCGAAAACAACCGCGCCCCCCCTTGCAGGGGTCCGAGCGCACAACTAAGACTTGGGGAAGGAAACTCGCGCAAGTTATGGCGACAGCAGCAGGCAGGTGAATATGAACGATCCTTATGAACACTACATGAACAACCTTGTGCCCATGGTGGTTGAACAAACCGCGCGTGGCGAACGTGCCTATGATATTTTCTCGCGCCTTCTGAAAGAGCGGATTATTTTCATCACCGGCCCCGTGCATGACGGCATGGCCAGCCTGATCGTGGCGCAGTTGCTGCACCTAGAGGCCGAGAACCCGAAAAAAGAGATTTCGATGTATATCAACTCGCCTGGCGGTGTGGTGACATCGGGCCTGTCGATCTATGACACGATGCAATACATTAAACCCAAGGTGTCGACCCTTGTGGTTGGCCAAGCGGCCAGCATGGGGTCACTCTTGTCGGTTGCGGGCGAGGCCGGTATGCGGTTCGCCCTGCCCAATGCGCGGATCATGGTGCATCAGCCATCCGGTGGGTATCAGGGTCAGGCGACAGATATTATGATCCACGCGGCGGAAACCCAGAAGATCAAGGATCAGCTGAACAAGATTTACGTCAAACACACGGGCCAGACCCTGAAGGCGGTTGAAAAGGCGCTGGAGCGGGATAATTTTATGTCGGCAGAAGAAGCGCTGGCATGGGGACATCTGGATGAGATCGTCGAAAGCCGCGCGGCGGGTGGCGATGACGACAGTTGATTTGCACTCGCAAGTCATTTTGGCGTTGAAGACAAAAACGGGCTGCCCTAAGCTGGAGACAAGGGGCAGTCTTTGCGACCGGTTTCGGACAATATGGACGGGTTGCGATGGAAACAGATTTTGAGCCACTAGAGGTGCACAATGGCGAATAATTCAAGCAGCGACAGCAAGAACACCCTTTACTGCTCATTTTGCGGCAAAAGCCAGCATGAGGTGCGCAAGCTGATTGCGGGCCCGACTGTGTTCATTTGTGATGAATGTGTCGAGCTGTGCATGGACATCATCCGCGAGGAAACCAAAACCGCGGGCCTTAAATCCAGCGAAGGTGTGGCGACACCAAAAGAAATCTGTGATGTGCTGGATGATTACGTGATTGGCCAGTTCCACGCCAAACGGGTTCTGTCAGTGGCTGTGCACAACCACTATAAACGCCTGAACCACAGCGGCAAAACCGGCGAGATCGAGCTGGCGAAATCCAACATCATGCTGATTGGCCCTACGGGTTGCGGTAAAACCCTGCTGGCGCAAACGCTGGCGCGGATTCTGGATGTGCCGTTCACCATGGCCGATGCGACCACCCTGACCGAGGCCGGTTATGTCGGGGAGGACGTTGAAAACATCATCCTGAAATTGCTTCAGGCCGCCGAATACAATGTGGAACGCGCACAGCGCGGCATCGTTTACATCGACGAAGTTGATAAAATCACCCGCAAATCCGACAATCCGTCAATCACCCGCGATGTGTCGGGAGAAGGCGTGCAGCAAGCACTGCTGAAAATCATGGAAGGCACGGTTGCGTCTGTGCCACCCCAAGGCGGGCGCAAGCATCCGCAGCAGGAATTCCTGCAAGTGGACACGACCAACATTCTGTTCATCTGTGGCGGTGCGTTTTCGGGTCTTGAGAAAATCATCTCGCAGCGCGGCAAGGGGTCGGCCATCGGCTTTGGTGCTGATGTGCAGGACGAAGAGGATCGCGGTGTTGGCGAAATGCTGAGTGACCTTGAGCCGGAAGATCTGTTGAAATTCGGTCTGATCCCCGAATTTGTTGGTCGTTTGCCAGTGATCGCCACCCTGACCGATCTGGACGAGGAAGCGCTGGTTACCATTCTGAGTGCACCGAAAAATGCGCTGGTCAAACAATACCAACGCCTGTTCGAGCTGGAAGATGCCAAGCTGACATTCACCGACGATGCGCTGAAAGCCATTGCCAAACGCGCGATTGCCCGCAAAACCGGCGCACGGGGCCTGCGATCAATCATGGAAGATATCCTGCTGGATACAATGTTTGATCTGCCCGGCCTTGAAAATGTTGACGAGGTTGTGGTGAATGAGGAGGCCGTCGGCCCCGATGCGGAACCGCTGATGATTTATTCCGACAGCGCCGACAAAGAAGAAGCTAGCGCGAGCTGATTGGAAGTGTCGATCAAACGCATCGCCTCTGGTTCCGCCTACGAGCCCAAAATCGGTTACTGCCGCGCGGTGGTGGCGGATGGCTGGGTGCTGGTATCAGGCACCACGGGCAATGACCACGCCACAATGACAACCCCCGAAAGCGTGGTGGATCAGTGCGAATTGGCGCTGGGCCACATCGCGGCGGCGCTGCAAAACGCGGGCGCGTCATTCGCCGATGTTGTGCGGGTCAACTACATCCTGCCGGATCGCGGTGATTTCGAGGAATGCTGGCCACTGTTGCGCGCCGCCTTTGGCGATAGCCCGCCCGCCGCCACGATGATCGAGGCTGGATTGATCGATCCGGCGATGAAAATCGAGATCGAAGTGACCGCGCGTCTGCCACAAATCACCTGAAACGGCGCTGGCCACTGGACGTTACGCGCACATTGGTCCATATCAGTATCAGACCACTGTGGAGAGCATCATGCGTTCTATTCTTCGACTTCTGACCTGGTATCACGGCCAAACGCTGGGCACGCGGATTTTCACTTGGCGCAATGGCGTCAAGGTTGGCGAAGACGAGGTCGGCAACATCTATTACGAAACCCGCGACGGCAAACGCCGCTGGGTTTGTTACGCCGATATCCCCGAGGCCAGCCAGATTTCACCGGATTGGCACGGCTGGATACATTTTACTTGGGACGAGCCACCAACAAAGGCACCGCTGACCCATAAAGCATGGGAAAAGCCGCACCAGGAAAACCTGACTGGCAGTGATGCGGCCTATGCGCCTGCGGGCTCATTGCATCAAGCCAGCCCGAAAGAGCGGCGCGATTATGATGCCTGGCAGCCAGAATAGATCATGGCAGAATCAACCACAGAAGTATTGGTCGGCGGGGCTGTTTTGGCTGTCGCGGCAGGGTTCCTGATTTACGCGGGGCAGGCGACCGGATTTTCACCGGCCAAAAGCAGTGATTATGCGCTGACCGCCAGCTTTCGCTCGGGCGAGGGGATAACGGTGGGCACGGATGTGCGGCTTGCCGGGGTCAAAGTGGGCACCGTCAGCGCGATGACGCTGAATGCTCAAACCTACCGTGCCGACACAATGCTGTCGTTGAAGCAGGGCATTATGATCCCTGATGATAGCGCGATTGTAATTTCATCCGAAGGGTTGCTCGGCGGAAACTTTGTCGAGATTTATCCGGGTGGGTCGCTCGATAATTTCGGACCCGGTGATGAGATTGAGGACACCCAAGGGGCAGTCAGCCTTGTTTCCCTGTTGATGAAATTCGTTTCCGGCAGTGACGAATGATCCGTGTGCTGGCCATTTTACTGGCGGTTATCGCAGCACCTGCGTTTGCAGAAAATGTCAGCACCGCGCCTGCCGCAATTTTGCGCGGGCTGGACAAGGTGGATGGCAGTTTAACCGACATGGAAATGGCCACCGGCGAAAGCCGCGATTATGGCCGGTTGCAGATCACGTTGGGCGAATGCCGTTATCCAGAGGGCAACCCGTCGGGCAACGCTTATGCCCATCTGACGATCCGCGAAGGCGATGCTGAAGCACCGATATTTGCCGGTTGGATGATCGCAAAAACGCCAGCCCTGAACGCACTGGATCACGCGCGTTACGATGTTTGGGTATTGCGCTGTAAAACCGAATAGGCGGCAGGCGTTTCCGATTGGCGCAGAAAATCGGCATCAACAGTTAAGGCCTGTTCCAACAACAGATGATAAGCATCTCGCGGTATTTCCGTGGCACCTAATGAGGCCAGATGCGGGGTGATGAATTGTGTGTCAAACAAGGTGAACCCACCGATACGCAGACGGTCCACCAGATAGGCCAGCGCAATTTTCGAGGCATCCTTGCGGCGTGAGAACATGCTCTCACCAAAGAATGCCCCGCCAATCGTCAGGCCGTAAACGCCGCCAAAAAGGGCATCCCCTTCCCACACCTCGAGTGAGTGGGCATGACCCATCCCGTGTAATTTTTCATATAAATCAAGAAGCTGAGCGTTTATCCATGTCTCATCACGTTCCGCGCATCCTGCGACCACGTCCATAAACGCCGTATTTGTTCGGATTTGGAAAGGCTCTTGCCTGATCCGTCGCGCAAGGCTGCGTGAAATGTGAAACTTGTCCAAGTCGAACACACCGCGAAGGCGTGGATCGACCCAGAATAGCTCTGGATCGTCCCGCGATTCTGCCATCGGAAATACGCCGGAAGCATAGGCGTTCAACAAAATGTCCGGTGTGAGGGGCTGCCCGCTCATCGGCCTAAGCCAGATTTTCCTCGAGCCATTTTTCCAGCCAGTGGATGTTGTAATTGCCTTTCAGGATGTCGTCCTCGGCTAAAAGCGCAGTGAACAGCGGCAAGGATGTATCGACCCCGTCGACGATCAATTCACCCAACGCGCGGCTAAGACGGGCCAATGCTTCGGGCCGGTCGCGGCCATGCACGATCAGTTTGCCGATCAGGCTGTCGTAATAGGGCGGGATTTTATAGCCATCATACAGCGCCGAATCCATCCGCACGCCCAAGCCACCAGGGGCGTGGAACTGGGTGATGGTGCCGGGGCAGGGGGTGAAATTTGGCAGCCGTTCAGCATTGATGCGCACCTCGATGGCGTGACCGTTGACCTCCAGATCATCCTGGGTGAATGACATCGGCAGCCCTTCGGCCACACGGATTTGTTCGCGCACCAGATCAACGCCAAAGATCGCCTCGGTGACAGGGTGTTCCACCTGCAAACGGGTGTTCATTTCGATGAAATAGAACTCGCCGTTCTCGTACAGAAACTCGATGGTGCCAGCGCCAATGTAGTTGATACCGGCAACCGCATCGGCGCAAACCTTACCGATTTTGGCACGCATTTCAGGGGTGATGTTAGGGCCGGGGGCTTCCTCGAACACCTTTTGGTGACGCCGTTGTAGTGAACAATCGCGCTCGCCCAGATGTACCGCGTTGCCTTTGCCATCGCCAAAAACCTGCACTTCGATGTGGCTCGGTGTGGTCAGGTATTTCTCGATGTAAACTTCATCGTTGCCAAACCCTGACAAGGCTTCGGCCCGCGCGGTGTGGAATGCACTCTCCATATCGGCCTCAGTGGGGGCCAGCTTCATGCCGCGCCCACCACCACCAGCTGTGGCCTTGACGATCACCGGATAGCCCAATTCCTTGCCAGCTTTCTTGGCGGCGGCCACATCCGGCACAGCGCCGTCTGATCCCGGCACGCAAGGCACGCCGAGTTTTTTCATCGTATCCTTGGCGGTGATTTTATCGCCCATGATGCGGATGTGTTCGGCGGTCGGGCCAATGAATATCAGGCCATGATCCTCGATTACCTGAACAAAACCGGCATTTTCCGACAAAAATCCATACCCCGGATGGATCGCTTGCGCCCCCGTGATCTCGCAGGCAGCAATGATCGCGGGGATGCGCAAATAGCTGTCGGCACCGGCAGGGGGGCCGATGCAGATGGCTTCGTCGGCCATGCGAACGTGCATCGCATCCGAGTCAGCGGTGGAATGCACCGCGACAGATTTGATGCCCATTTCGCGGCAAGCCCGCACAACACGAAGGGCGATTTCACCACGATTGGCGATCAGGACTTTGTCGAACATGGCGCGACCCCTATTCGATAATCATCAAAGGCGCACCAAACTCGATGGCGTCCCCGTCAGTCACAAAAATACGTTTTACCGTGCCCGATTTGGGGGCCGGAATGTGGTTCATCGTTTTCATCGCCTCGATGATCAGGATGGTGTCACCCTCGGCCACCTGTGCGCCAACACTTACGAAGGCGGGTGAATTTGGTTCAGGTTGCAGGTATGCGGTGCCGACCATTGGCGATGTCACAGCACCCGGCAGGGCGGCGGGATCTTCGGCCGCAGCAGCGTCGGGGGTCACGGATGCAGCGGCGGGGGCGGCAACTGGGGCGATTGGGGCAACGGCCACAGGGGCTGCGGCAACCATTTTCGTCTGGCGGCTAACGCGTACATTCATGCTGTCATTGTTGGCATAGATGCGTTTGACCTGAATTTCGGTCATGCCGTTTTCATCCAGAATGGCGGCCAGCGCCTGAATGAAGGCCACGTCTGAGTCTTGTGATTTCTTGGTCATGGCGTCCTCGTTGTATCCCCTAGTGCCCTTTGTCGGGCTTTGACTTTGCCCGCTTATACGCGAGGTCGGGGGGGGTGAAAAGCGTTGGTGTGAAAAAAAGAAAATTTACCATTTGATAAAATTTTGGAGTTGTGGCACGATTAGGGCATGATTTACTCCAGCTAGGGAAGCCAGATATGCCGAACAGCCAGATGACACCGGGTATTGCGCCGGGGCGTTTGCCCTCTGACATTTATTCAAACAACTTTACCGATTTGCACGCGCCACTGGATGCACACGAGGCGGCGGTAGCGGCGGATCGGTGCTATTTCTGTTATGACGCACCGTGCCAAACGGCCTGCCCAACTGATATCGATATTCCGATGTTTATTCGCCAGATCAGCACCGGCATTGCCGAATCTGCTGCCATGACGATTTTCGATCAGAACATTCTGGGCGGTATGTGTGCCCGCGTTTGTCCCACCGAAACCCTGTGCGAAGAGGTTTGCGTGCGTGAAGTGGCCGAGGGGCGTCCGGTAGAGATTGGCCGTTTGCAGCGATATGCCACGGATGTTTTGATGGCGACCGGCGTGCATCCCTATGAACGTGCGGCTTTGAGCGGCAAAAAGGTGGCTGTTGTCGGGGCGGGGCCTGCGGGCCTGTCCTGTGCGCACCGCTTGGCGATGCATGGCCATGACGTGGTAGTAATGGACGGGCGCACCAAGGCGGGCGGCCTGAATGAATATGGCATTGCCGCCTATAAATCTGTCGATGATTTTGCCCACCGCGAGGTCGATTGGCTGATGCAGATCGGCGGGATCACCATGCAATATGGCAAACGCTTGGGCGATGGCATGTCGCTGGCGGATCTTACGACTGATTATGATGCGGTATTTTTAGCGATTGGCATGGGCGGCGTGAACGCGCTCTCGGCGGATGGAGAAAACCTGAGCGGTGTTGTTGATGCCGTGGATTTCATTGAAGATTTACGCCAAGCGAGTGATCTGTCCAAACTGCCAGTGGGTCGCAATGTTGTGGTCATCGGCGGCGGGATGACGGCGGTGGATGCGGCTGTTCAGTCCAAACTGCTGGGCGCTGACACTGTGACGATGGTCTATCGGCGCGGCAAGCCGCGGATGGCGGCATCCGAGTATGAGCAAGAGCTGGCAACGTCCAAAGGCGTGCGCATCATTTACAACGCCCAACCTGTGGCGATGCACGGTGATAGTGCCGTGTCCGAGGCCGAGTTTGAATATACCTCCGAGGCTGATGGCAGCCTGAAAGGCACGGGCGAGACAGTTCGCATTGCCGCCGATCAGGTGTTTTTGGCTATCGGTCAAACACTTGAGGGCGTACCCGACGGCGTGGCCGTAGACCGTGGTAAAATCACCGTGGACGATGTTGGTCGCACATCAAAGGCGGGTGTCTGGGCCGGTGGCGATTGCGCCAGCGGAGGCGATGATCTGACCGTGACAGCGGTGGCCGAGGGCCGCGACGCTGCAATTGATATTCACGCCACGTTGATGGCATAGGGGGATTGCAAAATGGCTGATCTAACCTCGAATTTTATTGGAATTAAATCACCCAACCCGTTCTGGCTGGCCTCGGCCCCGCCAACGGACAAGGAATACAACGTACGCCGCGCATTCGAGGCCGGATGGGGCGGTGTCGTCTGGAAAACGCTGGGCGAAGAAGGCCCGCCGGTGGTCAATGTGAACGGGCCACGCTATGGCGCAATTTACGGCGCGGATCGGCGCTTGCTGGGGTTAAGCAACATCGAGCTGATCACGGATCGCCCGTTGCAGCAAAACCTCGAGGAAATCACTCGGGTGAAAAAGGACTATCCTGATCGCGCGGTTATTGTGTCGCTTATGGTGCCTTGCGAGGAGCAATCGTGGAAAGATATTTTGCTGGCCATCAAGGATACAGGCGCTGATGGCATTGAGCTGAACTTTGGTTGTCCGCACGGTATGGCCGAACGTGGCATGGGTGGCGCTGTCGGACAGGTTCCGGAATATATCGAAATGGTGACGCGCTGGTGCAAGGAAAACACCAAGATGCCGGTCATCGTAAAGCTGACGCCAAACATCACCGACATTCGCAAACCCGCCGAAGCCGCAATGCGCGGCGGGGCGGATGCGGTATCCTTGATCAACACAATAAATTCAATCACATCCGTTGATCTGGATGCGATGTCGCCCGAGCCGATGATTGACGGCAAGGGCACGCATGGCGGTTATTGCGGCCCTGCCGTGAAACCGATTGCGTTGAATATGGTGGCTGAAATTGCCCGCAACCCCGAAACGGCCAAGCTGCCAATTTCGGGCATTGGGGGCGTGACCACTTGGCGTGATGCGGCGGAATTTATGGCGCTGGGTTGTGGCAATGTGCAGGTTTGCACCGCTGTGATGACCTACGGATTCAAGATCGTCGAGGAAATGATCACGGGCCTTAGCCAGTGGATGGATGAAAAGGGCTACACATCGGTGGATCAATTCGTCGGCATGGCAGTGCCAAATGTCACCGATTGGCAGTATCTGAACCTGAATTTCATCACCAAAGCGGTGATCAATCAGGATGATTGCATCAAATGCGGCCGCTGTTATGCGGCCTGCGAAGACACCAGCCACCAAGCGATTGAAATGTCGGCGGACCGTGTGTTTACCGTCAAGGAAGACGAATGCGTCGCCTGTAACCTTTGCGTTAATGTTTGTCCGGTCGAGGGATGTATCACCATGAAACAGGTGCCCGCAGGCGAGATTGACTTGCGCACAGGTGAAGCGGTGCCGTCAGAATACGGCAACTGGACGACGCATCCCAACAATCCGGGCAACACTTGCGCCTCTGGCTAAACGGCAATGTCAACTTTATGGCTTTCCGGAACGGGCGCTTGGGCATATTGCTCCGGCGCCTTTTCCATGTCTGGCTCTGTTTCATCTTTGGCAGGCAGGTTTGGGCCTGCGCGAAATTTTTCACGCTCGGCTTCCAGCAGGTTTGCCTCGAATGCGGGGGTTGGTCCGGTGGGCCTGTCGGGATCCGGAAATGCCACAAGGTTTTCGCTGTGTTGATTGCCAGAGTGCCCGCCAGTGTTCTGACCGGTTTCGTTTCGCGGTTTTGCCGCTTGCGCAACGGGGGTGACTGTTTTCACCGGCGACGGTGTGGCTGCCCCTGCAAAGACCTGTCCGGGTGGTGGGGCCACAGGCAAAGCCCCAGGAAATATAAGCATATCCATGCTCCTGATCGGGGCCCCCACCGACGATGTATTCTTTAGCAATATAAATGAAGAGCGGGTTAATATCCCCAGATATATCATGCAGAATTAAAGAAAATTGCATGCACCTTAATCAGAATCTACCCCAAGTGTGGGCGAATTCCGATACTTATTGCCTCACATTAAATGCAAAGCGCTATAGATCAATTTGTTTGAATTACACCGTTAAAAGTTTGCTAAACAGCGTTTCCAGATAATGTTCGGCAGCCGGAAAAGGGTCATCGCCTTCGTCCCCCAGAACAGCCCGAACCTGCACGTCAAAATCGGCGTAATGCTGGGTCAGGGACCAGATCGAGAACAGTAAATGATACGGGTTTGATTGGGCGATCTCTCCGGTGTCCATCCATCCGGAAATCACCGCGGCCTTCTCGTCGGTTAGCTCTTTCAACTCGCCTTTGATCGCGTCCATCATACGCGGCGCACCCTGCAATATCTCGTTGGCAAACAGGCGGCTTTCGCGGGGCATATTGCGGCTCATCTCCAGCTTGCGACGAACGTAAGCAAGGATTTCTGCCCTAGGATCGCCTGTTGGGTCCAGATCGCGCAACGGGGCAAGCCAAGTGTCCATCAAGCAGGATAATAGCTCTACATGGATCGCTTTTTTGGATGGGAAATAATACAGCAGATTGGGTTTGGACAGCCCCGCCGCCTTGGCGATCTGGTCCAGAGTTGATCCCCTAAACCCGAACTGCGAAAACACATCCAGCGCGGCATCCAGAATTGCGATCCGATTCTTTTTCTGTATGCGTGTGCGCGCTTGTGTCTCTGCCATTCCCTATCCTTTTGGGTGAAATACCATCCGCCTGAACTCGTAGTTTAGCTTGCGCGGGGCAAACTGCCACCTAAATTGCTGAACCGTGGAATTTTTCTTCGTCTTAGGCGCAAATGGGGGCTAAACTAGCAGACGAATTCCTTGACTGAAATTGCGGCTCTGCTAGCGTGTTCCTGACCAATTGGTCAAACAATCTGCGCTGCCGCCACCACCCATAAGGAAGCTGCCATGGCTTATGATACCCCGAAGGTTCCAAACGATCTGTCCGCATTCTGGATGCCGTTCACCGCAAACCGTCAGTTTAAGAAAAACCCGCGTATGTTCGTGTCTGCCGACGGGATGTATTATAAAACATCTGACGGGCGCGATGTGTTGGATGGCACCGCTGGCCTGTGGTGCTGTAACGCGGGCCATAACCGCCCGCTGATCACCGAGGCGATTGCCAAACAGGCGAGCGAGCTGGATTACGCGCCGGCCTTTCAAATGGGCCACCCCAAAGCGTTCGAATTGGCGTCCGCGCTGCGCGACATGGCACCCGAGCCGTTCGAGCATGTGTTTTTCACCAACTCCGGTTCCGAATCCGTTGAAACCGCGCTGAAAATCGCGCTGGCCTATCACCGTGTGCGCGGCGAGGGCACCCGCACCCGTCTGATTGGCCGCGAGCGTGGCTATCACGGGGTGAATTTCGGCGGTATTTCGGTGGGCGGTATTGTCAATAATCGCAAGTTCTTTGGCTCGCTGCTGACCGGCGTTGACCACCTACCGCACACCCATTTGCCTGACGAAAATGCTTATACCCGTGGACAACCCGAACATGGCGCATATCTGGCCGATGATCTGGAACGCATTGTGGCGTTGCACGGGGGCGAGAATATTGCCGCTGTGATTGTCGAGCCGATGGCGGGGTCCACCGGCGTTTTGATGCCGCCCAAAGGCTACCTAGAAAAACTGCGCAGCATTTGCACCAAACACGGCATCCTGCTGATCTTTGACGAGGTGATCACTGGTTTTGGCCGTCTTGGCAGCAATTTTGCCGCCGACCATTTCGGGGTGATGCCCGACCTGATCACCACCGCCAAAGGGCTGACCAACGGGGTCATTCCGATGGGTGCGGTGCTGGCGACCTCGGCCATTCATGACGCTTTCATGTCGGGGCCGGAAGAGGCAATTGAACTGTTCCACGGCTACACCTATTCAGGCAATCCGATTGCATCAGCCGCCGGTTTGGCGACCTTGCAAACCTACCGCGAGGACGGGTTGTTTGAAAACGCAGCCTCGCTCGCCAGCTATTGGGAAGACGCGCTGCATTCGCTCAAGGGTCTGCCGCATGTGATCGATATTCGCAACATGGGGCTGATCGGCGCGATTGAACTAACAGGCATCGAAGGTGCCCCGACCAAACGCGCGTTTGACGCGTTCCTGCAATGTTACGACAAAGGCCTGCTGATCCGCACCACCGGCGATATCATCGCGCTCTCGCCACCCTTGATGATCAACAAAGCCCAGATTGACGAATTGTTCGGCATTCTAGACACCGTTCTGAAGGGGTTAAAATGACCCGCGCACAGGCCGCCGCAACCCAGCAGATTGATGACGAACGTGTGCGCGTCACACGGTTTGATTTCACGCCGGGTGCCGAAACCGGATGGCATGTTCATGGCATGGATTACGTGATCACTGCGATCACCGATTGTCACATGTTGCTTGAGGACAAAAGCGGCGAGGCGCGCAAGGTTCTGGTGCCTGCTGGCACATCTTACCGACGGACGCAGGGCATTGAACATAATGTAATCAACGACGGGGACGCGCTGATGTCTTTCGTCGAAGTCGAATTGAAATAGAGGGAGAAATATCATGGCTGCACCCGGTGAAAATCTGAAAATCAATGGCGAACGCCTGTGGGAAACCCTGATGGAGATGGCCGAAATCGGGCCGGGCGTGGCCGGTGGCAACAACCGCCAGACCGTCACCGACGAGGACGGCGAGGGGCGCGAATTGTTCAAGAACTGGTGCGAGGCCGCGGGCTGCACCATGGGGCTGGACCAGATGGGCAACATGTTTGCCCGCCGTGAAGGCACGGACCCTGATGCGCTGCCGGTTTATGTCGGCTCGCACCTCGATACGCAGCCCACGGGCGGCAAATATGATGGCGTGCTGGGGGTGCTTGGCGGGCTGGAAATTCTGCGCACACTCAATGACTTGGACATCAAAACCAAACACCCGATCGTGGTCACCAACTGGACCAACGAGGAAGGCACCCG
>CAYYOF010000071.1:0-18862 GCA_964473185.1 uncultured Marinosulfonomonas sp.
CAGGGGCCCGAACCCACAGGGTGTTTCCATTGATGCAGAACGTTGCGTTTTCTGTGTGTGTTAGCGGGGCGGTGGCGCGGAACTGGAATGATTTGAGCGGCCAAGGTGGCGTTCTGCCATCAGCATCAGGTATTGCGCCAGAAGCGGGCCATGAGTGACGAGACCGCCGTAGCCCTCAACATCACGGGCATAGGTTTCATCATAATGGATGCGATGGCCGTTCATGGTGAGGGCGGAATAACGGAACAGTTCGGTCGAGGAGAAGCTGTGCAATTCCTTATGGGTTTCGTCGGTTCGCGCGGTTGGCAGCACAGGTTTCGGAGCCGCAGGGTCAGGGCTTTGGCGGTAAACGAGGTCTTGGTATTCGGTGATGCACAGGGTGCCGGATTGGTGAATGTCGTGGCGCAGGGTGACGAATGCGAGTGGACCAGTGCGGCCAGTCTTTTGCGTGATCGCCTCGATTGTGGTGGTTTTGGTGGCGGGTTGAGCCGTGAAAAGTGGCGCGTGAAATTGTAGCCTTCCACCTGCCCACATGCGGCGGGGCAAGCCAAGATCGGGGATGAAACCGCCGGTTTTCGCATGGCCATCCCGCCGAGGTTTTCTGGTGGGTGCACATCCCAGAAATATATCTGGTGCCAGAATGGGGGCAGGGGATCGCCTGCTTTTGGTAGCGGGGTTGGCAGGGCAAGAGTGGCGTGCAGGGCCGCAGCGCGGGCTGGATCCAATGCGCAGGAAGTGGTTTGTGATCTGCCTATAAAATCGTGCATGGTGGTAACGTAGCGGTGCGATGCAAGGAGGGAAAGCAGAGATGAAATTAAGTGGGTTGGATCATCTGGTTTTGACGGTAGAAGATATAGTGACGACGCTGGGGTTCTATCAGGATGTGCTGGGAATGACGGCCCAGCGGTTCATGCCTGCGGATGGGGAGGAGCGCTGGGCGTTGACGTTCGGTGCGCAAAAAATCAACCTGCATCAGGTCGGGCGCGAGTTTGAACCCAAGGCAAAGGTGGCGACGGCGGGGTCCGCTGACCTTTGTTTTCTAAGTGATCTAACGCTGGAAAAATGGGCGGCGCATCTGACGGATCATGGGGTTGAGGTGATCGAGGGGCCGGTGAAACGGACGGGTGCACAGGGTGCGATTATGTCGCTCTATTTGCGCGATCCGGACGGGAATCTGTTGGAGATTTCCAATCAGCTATAGGAGATAGCAGTGATTGAACCGACGCTGCGGGTGCGCGGGTTTGAAATACACAAAGGGTTTCTGGGTGCAAGACAACAGACGGCGCTGATTGATGATTTGCGTGAGGTCATGCAGTTGGTCCCACCGTTTTCACCCGAGACACCCTATGGCAAGCCGATGTCGGTGCGGATGACCTCGGCAGGGGAATACGGCTGGTTTTCGGACACTAGCGGGTATCGGTATGTGGATCGGCACCCGTCAGGGGCGGCTTGGCCCGCGATCCCGACACGGGTGCTTGAGGTATGGCAGGCCGTGTCGGGGGTGGATCGTGCGCCTGAAAGTTGTTTGATCAACTTCTACGGTGAAGGTGCCAGGATGGGCATGCACCGCGATACGGACGAGGCAGATATGCTATGGCCTGTCGTTTCGATTTCGCTGGGGGATGACGGGCTGTTTCGGATTGGCAATGATACGCGCGGCGGGGCGACGGATGCGATCTGGCTATCATCGGGTGATGTGGTGGTGATGGGCGGGGATGCGCGCAGGGCCTACCACGGGGTCGATAAGATCAGGTTCAGGTCCAGCGGTTTGCTGCCCAAAGGCGGGCGAGTGAATGTGACGTTACGGGTGGTGACCTAGGCGCGTTTATGCGTCGAGCAGGCGGTTCAGCAAAGCGGGCAAATCATCGGATGGGGTGGCAAAACCGTGATGCGAGAGGTTCGCAAGACCAATCAAGGTGGCATAGAGGATGTTGGCGTTTTGTCGGCATTGTGCCTTGGGGGTGCCGTGAGCGCTGAACTGGATTTCGACAAAGGCAAGGCGTTTCTGGTCGATGGATTTCAGGGTCTTGGCGGCATTTTCATCATAGCGGGCCCAGTCGCGGATGGCCGCTTCGGCCAAGGCGCCGCCGTATTCATCATTGCTGGCCGAGGTCGAGATTCGCACCAGCAAGCGCAGGCGGTCTTTGGCCGTTGATGCTTTGGCTTCTACCAGATCAATGATGTCTTGGGTGGCGAGTTTGCACCAATGATCCAGCATGGCCTGCTTTAGGGCGGGAACATCGGCAAAGTGCCAATAAAATGACCCTTTGCTAACCTTTAGCGTCCGCGCGATAGGTTCGGCGCGGATGGCTTGGGGGCCACCTGCTGTAAGGGCGGCAAAGCTGGCTTTGATCCAGTCATCAGGGGTGAGGCGTGGCTTCATATCCGGACCATACGATGGCGTATTGACTCGTGCAATGACACATATATACATACGGTAGCGTATGGATCAGGAAAGGCGACAGAAATGACACTGGTATCAAACTGATCTTTGTGGTTCTAGCGGCCACAGCCATCATTCATATCTTGTGGGGGATTGGTATGAAGTGGCCAGCGCAGGACGGACAGGGGTTAAGCGATATGGTCGTGGGCACAAAGGGTGCCACGTTCATGCCGGGGCTGTTGTTGACGCTGGTTGTCGCTGGCGGGATCGCAGCGGCGGGAGTGTTTGCATTGTGGGGCAGCGGGGTCATTGCCTTGCCACTACCCACATGGATGCGCACGGCAAGTCTGGCAGTCCTTGCCACAATATTTCTGCTGCGCGGCATTGCGACCTATCTGCCACTAGGCCCGCTTGCCAACACGGTCGAGCCATTTCGCACGCTGGACATGCGATATTATACACCGCTTATTTTGGCGATTGGGCTGGGGTATCTGGCGCTGCTTGGTTCAGTTCTGCGGGCGCTGTAGCGAACAACACCCTGTCAACATCCGGTTGCCGAATGAACCCGTCAGCAGGGCGTTGATTTCAAAGCCATACTCGTTTTCGCTCATCCCGTCTGAACACTGGTTGCGGGTTATGACAGCATCTATCTTGTCCCCGCCCCGCGCCATTCTGATGCCGTAGGCAACGGGTAGCATGCCGTCAGGGATACCTTCCCAAACCGAAGGCAGGACATGAACCGGCTGACCGGGTTCACTAAAATCGTTGCCTTGTAAACTGAATTGCAAACCCCAAAAGGGCTCATTCCCGCCGCAGCTAAGCGGGCGCGGCAGGTCGGGTCCGTTTTGGCCAGATTGCCGTTCCAGATAGTGCATCGAGGCCCAGCCGCTGCCACCAGGATAGCCAATCAGCCCCCATTTTTCATCAGCACTAAGCCTAACAATTTCGACGTAGCGATCATTGTAAGCCAGCGTTTCGATAATGGGGTGGGAGGCACCCGTGCCCGCCCGCACATTCAATACATCATCCGACGCCACGCCGGTAACATCGTAAAACGCAGGGAACAAATCCCACTCGGCAAGGGCCGCTGAAGCAGGGAAAATCGAAATTACGAGGATAGCCAGAAATTTAAGCATGTTTACTACCTTCTTGCCGACCAACTGATGGAGGCATGTTTGCGGGTATAAAATTCGCCCATCAACCCGATCATCAGCAGAACAATCGATAATATCAAAGGATAGGTGTAGGAGCTGTAATGCGGGTTATAGTTCAGAAAAACGTAGCCGCGGGCTTGATCAATGGCGTGAAACAATGGGTTCCAGTCAAACAGCGAGCGGCGATTGGCGGGCAGAGTGTTTGCAAGGAACATCTTGCCAGATGCGATCATATTGGCGCGGGCATAGATGGTCGAGCCTATGCCGACAAACCCAGGCAACCACGGTTTAAGTGCCAAAAATACCATTCCGATGGCAACGCCGGAAAACCAAGCAACTAGCAACATGCCGAATGCTGGAACAGGTTGGAATACCACGACTGGGGTGAATGCAACGTGATAGACGAAAAGCACCACGGCAAGGGACAGAACCTGAATATACAACGCCCCGATGGCTGATGCGGAAATCGCGATCAGAGTATTCATCGGCGCATGTTTCATCATCGGCGAGGCCGGTCCTTCAGATCCGACAACCGCACTCAATGCTTTGGTGTGGGTCAAAAACAGGAAGATGCCGGACATGATATACAGCAGGAAGTCGCCGCGCACGGCACTACCGCGCAATCCGAGAATCGAGAACATCACAAAAAATGCCATCACAAAGATAACGGTTTGCATGATGTTCATCATCAATCCAACCAGCGCGTTACCGTGGCTTTGACGCACACTGCGCACCGTCGCGTGGTAGATCAGCTCAAGCAGCCTGCTGCCTGATTTAAGTCCACCTGATTTGGTTTGTTGCTCGAACATGCCGCAATTATCCGTCCGTGACTGTTGTTGTGCCTTTTTCGCAAGGAATTCTTGCCGTTCCTTTACCATCAGACCATAAAAGGGTAACGCGAATATTACAATAACAGTGCCAAAAGGCGCGAAACGAGGAGAGTATAAGTGGATTTTGATCAGATGAGTGCCGTTTTTCGCCGTCTTTCACTAGAGGCGGGCGACAAGATTATGGAAATTTACGGGCGTGATGATTTTGAGATTAAGACCAAATCGGACGACAGCCCTGTAACTGTGGCCGACGAAGCCGCAGATGCGATTATATCGGCGGGATTGCAGGCCGCATTTCCCGATGTTGTGTTGGTAACCGAGGAGCAGGCGGACACCCACAGCGCCAAGGCGGATAAATTTATCATCGTTGATCCGCTGGACGGCACCAAGGAATTTATCAAACGGCGTGGCGATTTCACCGTAAACATTGCCTATGTGGAACATGGCGTGCCTATTCGCGGGGTGGTCTATGCCCCTGCACGCGGACGGCTGTTTTATACAGATGCGAGCGGGCAATCGGTTGAGGAAACCGGAGAGTTTGCCAAGGATGCTGTTGGGCCGACCGCCCCGATGTCTGTCTCCAAACCCGACAATACGGCGCTGATGATCGTGGCGTCGAAATCGCACCGTGATCAGGCGACCGATGATTACATCAACAAATATGCGGTGAAGGATTCCAAAAGCGCCGGATCGTCGCTAAAATTCTGTCTGGTCGCAACCGGCGAGGCGGATATTTATCCGCGCGTTGGTCGCACGATGGAATGGGACACGGCGGCAGGGCATGCAGTTCTGTCGGGCGCGGGTGGCAATGTGGTGCGGTTTGATGACCACAGCCCGCTGATGTACGGCAAGGCAGATTATGCAAACCCGTTTTTCATTGCCTATGCTCCGGGTGTGGATCTGAAACTGGCGTAAAATATATAAAAGTGTTAGTAATTGCTACCATTGGTGGAGCGGTGTGGCTGTTGGGGTATAATAGCCACATTTTCCCCCCTGACCTGTAAATAGTTGCTGGGATATTCTTGTCTAATTAACAGTTTGGGCGTTAACTAAGAAAAAACGCCATCTCTGTTCAAGGAGAGGCCAAAATATGAGTGTAGGCAATGAAGCGTAAAGTCACCAAAGCAATCTTTCCCGTGGCCGGGATGGGAACCAGATTTCTACCGGCAACCAAATCCGTACCAAAAGAGATCATGACGCTGGTTGACCGGCCACTGATCCAATACGCGATTGACGAAGCACGCGAGGCTGGGATCAAGGAATTCATCTTTGTCACGTCACGCGGCAAAGGCGCACTTGAGGATTATTTCGATATCGCCCCGACGCTTGAAGCGTCCCTGCGCAAGGCAGGCAAGCGCGAGTTGCTGGAGATATTGAAAAGCACCAATATGGAAAGCGGCGCGATTGCCTACATTCGCCAGCACAAAGCATTGGGGCTGGGACATGCTGTCTGGTGTGCACGTCGGCTGATTTCAAATGAACCATTTGCAGTGATCCTGCCGGACGATGTGATCGCAGCTGAAAAACCTTGTTTGAAGCAGATGGTCGAAGCCCATGAAGAAACCGGCGGTTGCGTTGTCGCCGCGATGGAAGTACCGCATGAAAAGGCGTCATCCTACGGCATTCTGGATGTAAAAGAAGATATGGGCGCGATGGTGTCGGTCAATGGTATGATCGAAAAACCGGAAGCCGGCACAGAACCCTCCAATCTAGCGGTGATCGGACGTTATATTCTGACACCACATGTTTTACGCAATCTGACCAAGATCAAGCAGGGCGCGGGTGGTGAAATCCAGTTGACGGACGCGATTGCCAAAGAGATCGAGCAGGGACGCGATGTTTATGGATACAGATTCCGCGGCCAGCGGTTTGATTGCGGCTCCAAGGCGGGTTTTTTGCAGGCAACGGTGGCCTTTGCATTGGCACGCGAGGATTTGCGCGAAGAATTTTCGCAGTATCTGAATGAAATGGTGTCGCTGCAAAAAGCAGCGCAATAATTACGGGCGGTGCAATTTGGCGCATGTTTTGGTCACGGGCGGGGCTGGGTATATCGGCTCGCACGCCTGTAAGGCGCTAAAGGCGGCGGGTTATACGCCGGTCACCTTTGATAATCTGGTAACGGGATGGGCCGACGCGGTTAAATTTGGCCCGTTCGAGCAGGGCGATCTGCTGGATCGCAACCGTCTGGATGAGGTTTTTGCCAAATACCAACCCATCGCCGTGATGCATTTCGCAGCGCTTTCATTGGTTGGGGAAAGCATGGAATTGCCCGGCAAATATTGGCGTAATAATGTGGTCGGCTCTTTAACTTTGATCGAAGCAGCGGCGGCCGCTGGCTGTAAAAACTTTGTCTTTTCATCGACCTGCGCCACCTACGGCGATCAGGATAACGTGGTGCTGGACGAAAATTGCGCACAGATGCCGATCAATTCCTATGGTGCATCAAAACGCGCGATCGAGGATATTCTGGCGAATTTTGGCGAAAGCGACGGGATCAACCATGTGATTTTCCGCTATTTTAATGTGGCGGGTGCAGATGCAGATGCCGAGGTCGGTGAATTCCACCGCCCTGAAACCCACCTGATCCCGCTGGTGCTGGATGCGATTGACGGCAAGCGTGCGGCGCTGATGATTTTCGGCACGGATTATGACACGCCCGATGGCACCTGCGTGCGCGACTATGTGCATGTGTGCGATCTGGTTGATGCGCATGTTCTGGGGCTAAAGTGGCTAGAGGACGGCAAAGGCAACCGCGTGTTTAATCTGGGCACAGGCAAGGGATTTTCCGTGCGCGAAGTGGTGGATGGTTGCCGTGTGGTGACCAACCGCGAGGTGCCGCTAAAAGAGGGGCCGCGCCGCGCCGGTGACGCGACAAAGCTGGTGTCAGGCAGTGCGCGGGCCGAGAAAGAACTGGGCTGGACCCCGCATCGGTCCAACATGGAAGCGATGGTGGTGGACGCGTGGTGTTGGCACCAAAACGGCCATTATGAAAAATGAGATTTTGCGCTAGGGTATTGCCTAAGTAGGGAAGGCAAAACATGCGAAACCTTTGGACAGCATATAAGATGCGCCAAAAACGGCGACGGCTGCTATTGCGGGCGCTCAGAAAGCGCCGCCAACTGGTTTCTGTCATGGACAGGTCCGCGCATATTACAGCGGACGCAATCCTTGCATTTTCAACCGTGCGCAATGAAATTATCCGCCTGCCGTATTTTCTGGAGTATTACCGCAAGCTGGGTGTTTCGCATTTTTTGATTGTGGACAACGGCAGTGATGACGGCACCCGTGAATATCTGACCGAACAGCCCGACGTATCGCTGTGGCACACCACGCACAGCTATAAACTGTCGCGCTTCGGGGTGGATTGGCTGACATGGCTCCAGATTAAATTCGGACACGGGCATTGGTGCCTGACCGTCGACGCCGACGAAATCCTGACCTATCCCCATTGTGACACGCGCCCGCTAAAGGCGCTGACTGGTTGGCTGGATCAGGCAAAAATCCCGTCGTTCGGTACCATGATGCTGGACATGTATCCCAAGGGGGCGCTGGACGCGCAAACCTATCAGGCGGGACATGACCCGTTCCAGGTATTGTGCTGGTTTGACGGTGATAATTACCGCAACCAGATGCAGTCTGAACTGCAAAACCTGTGGATACAGGGCGGTGTTCGGGAGCGGGTGTTCTTTGCCGACAGTCCGGAACGCGCCCCGACAATGAACAAAACGCCCCTAGTGAAATGGAACCGGCGGTTTGCCTATGTCAGCTCCACCCATTCCCTGCTACCGCGCCATTTGAACCAGGTTTTCGATCTGGGTGGCGCGGGCAAAACCACAGGCGTTTTGTTACACAGCAAGTTCCTGCACATGGTTGCCGACAAATCCCGCGAGGAAAAACACCGGCAGGAACATTTTGAAAACAGCAGCCAGTATGACACCTATTATGACAGCTTAACCCAAAGCCCTGATCTGTGGTGCGAGGCATCGTATCAATATGACGGCTGGCAACAACTAGAGGCGATGGGGTTAATGTCAAAAGGGGCGTGGGCCTGACCCTGTGGTAAACTTGTCAATTATCGTGAAGTATTAAGCAATTACCCCATTTACGCAGGGGCAATTGGGCGTTATTTATGGGGTAATAATAAAAAGACGACAAAGACAATATCAGAGGCAAAGGGTGCGAAGAGTTAAGGGGCTACCCCCTAAACCTACCAAATTCGAGCATTTCTAACGTTGCATTAAAGGTGACGTGATACTTGAATTCAGGATATAGGTTTTCTGAGCACAAGGAACGGTTTTTAGATTGGGCGCATTATCCTCATATAGGTTGCGATTGGCGCGTCAACGCTGGCGCGTGCGCGCGTTTCGCAAGCGGCGCGAACTGAAACCTGTGGCCAATCGCACCAAACAGATCAAACCGGACGACATCATCATCTTTTCGACCATGCGAAACGAGCGGATTCGCCTGTCCTATTTTCTGCGGTATTACCGCGATCTGGGGGTGAACCACTTTGTGATGGTCGACAATGACAGCGATGACGGGTCACGCGAATTTATGGCGGACCAGCCGGATGTTTCGCTGTGGACCTCCAGCAAAAGCTATAAGAAATCGCGGTTCGGTGTGGATTGGCTGAACTGGTTACAAATGAAATACGGCCACGGCCACTGGACGCTGACGGTGGATGTCGATGAATTTTTGGTGTTCCCGTTTAGTGATACACGTTCAATTCGGGCGCTAACCGATTGGCTCGATGCGTCGTCAATTCCGTCGTTTAGCGCGATGTTGCTGGATATGTATCCAAAGGGACGGCTGGACGCGACACCGTATCGGTCCGGCCAGGATCCGTTCGAGATTGCGTCATGGTTCGATAGCGGCAACTACACGATTTCCAAAAACAAAAAATATGCCAACCTGTGGATACAAGGCGGGCCACGGGCACGGTCATTTTTCACCGATGCGCCCGAAAATGCCCCCGCCATGAACAAGGTTCCGTTGGTAAAGTGGGACAGAAAATATGTCTATGTCAGTTCGACCCATACGCTACTGCCCCGCGTCCTGAACCGCGTTTATGACGAATACGGCGGTGAAAAAGCGTCGGGATGTTTGCTGCACGCTAAATTTCTGGACACATTCGGTGCCAAGGCCAAAGAGGAGCTGGAGCGCGGCCAGCACTACGCCAACAGCCACGAATACAAGGCCTATCACGCTGCGATGCAGGAAAACCCTGACTTGTGGTGCAAATGGAGCGAGAAATACATCAACTGGCGACAGTTGGAGATTCTGGGTCTGATGTCCAAGGGGAACTGGGCATGAAAGGGGCAGGATCAGTCGGTATTGTGATGATGGTGCACAACGCGCTGGACCGTGCAGCACAGGTGGCGCGTCACTGGGCGGTTAACGGCTGTCCCGTCGTGATCCATGTGGATTCGCAGGTGGGCCGTGACGCTTATAAGGAATTTGTTGGTGGGTTATCCGACCTGCCAGACGTACAGTTTTCAAGAAGGCGTTATTGCGAATGGGGTGCGTGGTCACTGGTTCAGGCATCACAAACCGCCTCGGAATTGATGCTAAAATCATTCCCCGATGTGCGCCACATCTACCTTGCCTCTGGGTCCTGCCTGCCGCTTCGCCCTGTGCAGGAGTTGGTTGATTATCTGGCAGAACGCCCGCGCACGGATTTCATCGAATCCGCAACGACGGATGATGTCCCCTGGGCGATTGGCGGTCTGGATTCCGAACGCTTTACCTTGCGGTTTCCGTTCTCATGGAAACGGCATCGTTCACTGTTTGACGGCTATGTCAGATTGCAGCGGCGCTTGCGTTACAAGCGTAAAATTCCGATGGGTCTGGTGCCGCATCTTGGGTCGCAATGGTGGTGCCTGACCCGCCGCACGTTATCTGCGATTCTGGAAGATCAGGAACGCGATACCTTTGATAAATATTTCAAACGGGTCTGGATACCGGATGAATCCTATTATCAGACGTTGGTCCGGCTATTTTCCACGAGTATCGAGAGCCGTTCATTAACCCTGTCGAAGTTTGATTATCAGGGCAAACCCCACACCTTTTATGACGACCACCTGCAATTGCTACGCCGGTCTGATTGCTTTGTTGCGCGTAAAATCTGGCCACATGCGGATCGCCTGTATAAAACATTGCTAACCGATGAGGCAGAGGCATTGAAAAAAGCCGAGCCGAACCCGGGCAAGATTGACCGCATATTCGCCAAAGCGGTCGAGCGGCGCATCCGTGGCCGTGCCGGTCTATACATGCAGAGCCGTTATCCGGTTGAAGGTTGGGAAAACGGCGCAACGCCATCCTCTTATTCGGTCTTTCAAGGTTTTGCTGACCTGTTCGAGGATTTTGCGCCGTGGTTGGCCAATTCCACAGGTGCAACGGTGCATGGGCATTTGTTTGCACCAAAACGGGCAGAGTTTGCCGGTGGAGAAAGCATTTATAGCGGGTGTATGCCCGATTCAGCGGCAATGCGGGATTCCAACCCGAAGGCATTTCTGACCAACCTGATCTGGAACACCCGTGGCGAGCAGCAATGCTTCCAGTTTAGCCCAAGAGATTTGCAAGATTTGAACTGGTTCATCGCCAAAGACCCGAATGCGATTATCACGGTGATTACCGGCGCATGGGTGGTGCCGCTGTTTCACTCCAACCTTAGTTTTGCTGAAATCCGAACAGAAGCGGCACGCCTTCAGAAGATCGAAAGTGAGCATATGGGGGTATTGCGATCCCCCTATGCCAAAGCACGGGTGCGGATCATGACGATGGCAGAATTCATCGAAGCACCGATGGAGCCATTACAAGCGATCATCGATACAATTGGCCCACGCAACAAGTTGCGCACATTATCCGAGGCACCAATAATGGCTGACCTGACCGGATTTGGAAAATTTTTGCAGAACCTGAAAAACCAAGGAATGCACCCGCATTTGATGGGGGATTTTCCGACTGGCGACCATATTTCGCAAGTTACGTCAAAACCGCGCAAACCGTATCTAGTAAGAAAATAGGACCCCATGTCAGATAAATTCGACTATTTTGTTATGCTTGCGGAAAAGCGAACCGGATCAAATTTCCTATGCTCGAACCTTAACCAGTTTAAGGGGGTTACGGCCCATGGCGAGGCGTTTAACCCGTATTTCATTGGAGACGGAAATAAAACCGATCTGCATGGCGTTACACTGGCCATGCGCGAAGCTGATCCTATTCGTCTGATTGGTGAAATGAAGGCGGCGCCAAATAATCTGGTCGGGTTCCGGTTTTTCTCAAGCCATGACATGCGTGCGTATGACCATTTTATGCCCGATAAGCGTTGCGGCAAAATCATTTTAACGCGCAATCCGCTGGAAAGTTATGTTTCGGAATTAATCGCATGGACGACGAACCAGTGGAAATTGGGCAAAGGTGATAAACGTGAAACAGCGCGTGTTCAGTTCAAGCTGGACGAGTTCAGAAAACATGTTGCCGAATATCAGGACTTTCAGGTGAAAATCCTGAATGCGCTGCAATGCACGGGTCAGACCGCTTTTTATCTGGCTTATGAGGATATTCAGAGCATTGATGTTTTGAACGGGATGGCCGAATTTTTAGGGGTCGAGAGCCGTATTGATGCGATTTCCACCAATCTAAGGCGTCAAAACCCCGGCACCCTGCGTGATAAGGTGATCAACTATGACGAGATGGTCGAGGCGCTGGCCGGAATGGATACTTTCAATCTGACCCGCACCCCGAATTTCGAGCCGCGCCGCGGCCCCGTTGTGCCCAGCTATATTGCGGCCGCAAACGCTCCGGTTATGTATCTGCCGATAAAGGGCGGGCTTGATGTGCAAATGCGCCTGTGGCTGGCAGGGTTGGATAATGGTGGTGATCTACAAGATGGTTTTAATCAAAAGACATTGCGCCAGTGGAAGCGGAAAAATACAGGGCACCGCAGTTTTACTGTAATTCGGCACCCTGTGGTGCGGGCACATGCAGCCTTTTGTGAACATATTTTAGATACTGGGCCGGATGGGTACCCCGAAATCCGCGAGAAACTGCGTAAAGGTTATGATTTGCCAATTCCCGAGGGCGCGGTTGATGACACCTATGACAGGCGCACACACCGCGAGGCGTTTCTGCGGTTTCTGGCGTTCCTAAAGGATAATTTACGGGGCCAAACCAGCATCCGTATTGATCCGGTATGGGCAAGTCAGGCACAGGTTTTGCAAGGTTTCGGGCAGTTTGCATTGCCTGACATGGTGCTGCGAGAAGACCATCTGGAAGAGGGTTTGGCGCAGATTTGTCAGCAGGTAGGCGTGGATGCCATTAATTTGCCAGAGGCGTCGTGCAGCCACCCGATCACGTTAAATGACATCTACGACGCTGATATTGAGGCCGCAACACGCGACATATATCAGCGCGATTACATGATGTTCGGGTATAAAGCGCTGGCTTAGGGCGCGTCTTGATCAGGCCGCTTTGGTTGTTTGGGTATCGGTCAACAAAGCATGCAATGTTGCAGGGTCCGTATTGGCGCGCAGTTTTGTGCAGATGGTGCTATCGCGCATGGTTCTGGATACCAACGCGAGCGCCTTTAGGTGCTCGACACCGGAATCAAGCGGCGCAAACAGGGTAAACACCAAATCCACCGGCTGGCGATCAACAGAATCAAAATCCAGCGGCTTTTCAACCCTCAGGAATGCGCCGACAACCGAATCCAGTCCGGCAATACGCGCATGCGGCAGGGCCACACCATGACCCACGCCAGTTGGCCCGAGGTTTTCACGATTTTGCAACGCCTCAACCGCAGTGCTGGCATCCAGATTGTAAGTCATGGCAACGATCTCTCCCAATTGCTGGAAGAGCCGTTTTTTACTGGTAACCTGACCGATGGTGCGCACGGCCTCAGGCATTAGAATACTCGAAAGTTCCATTTACCGTCACTTCATTCCAGCCCGTATTTGATGGGCTTATGTGGCATTCTTTGGATCAACCCAGCCTATATTTCCGTCTTCACGGTGATAGACTACATTAATCCCACTGTGTCCTTCGTTACGGAAAACCATAACCGGTGCCCCAGCCAGCTCCATCTGCATCACGGCCTCGCCAACAGAAAGAGACGGTATTTTTGTCTCCATTTCGGCGATGATCATGGGTTGGAGTGTTTCGGGTTCCGATTCGTCTGTATGATCCGATCCGGCGAGGATATACGAGGATGCGCCGGAAAGTTCAACAGGTTGTGCGCGTTCGCGGTGGTGGTCCTTTAGGCGGCGCTTGTAACGGCGCAACTGTTTTTCCAATTTGTCACTGCATTGATCAAAAGCGGCATAGATTTCATGGGCATGCGCCTTGGCCGAAGCTGTCAGGCCGGTCGAAAGGTGAATCGTTGCTTCGCAGACAAATTCATTAGCGCTCTTTGAAAAAGTAACCATCGCGTCCGTAGGGCGTTCCGCGTATTTTCCGACAACACCGTCTAGTTCGGTTTTAACGTGGGTTTGCAGGGCCTCACCTATATCAATCTGTTTTCCGCTGATCTGGTACTGCATCACATCTCCTTTGTATTAAAATACAAACGTTCCCTTCTACAGTTGCGTAGAAAGGGTTTCGCTTGGGTTATTGGTTCACGTATTTTTTGTGGCCCGGCGTTTTCTTGGGCGCTTGCTGTGCGGCCGTGATCTTTTGGCGCACGAACGATGATGGTGTATTCATACATCCACTCTATTTGGCGACAGAATGCGGTGCAATGTCAACTGCGACAATGTGTAATAATTTACTATTACCCGCGAAAATGGCCTTAGGATATCTTGAAATTATGGCCCAGATAAACGCGGCGCACGTTTTCATCTTTGATCACTTCTTCGGTCGTGCCGCTCATCAAAACAGTGCCATCATGCAGGATATAGGCCCGTTCAACGATTTCCAGCGTTTCGCGCACGTTGTGATCGGTGATCAGAACACCGATTCCACGGTTCTTTAGATCAGCGACCAATGTGCGAATTTCGCCAACAGCGATTGGATCCACCCCGGCAAAAGGTTCATCCAGCAGCAGGTATTTTGGGTTGGCCGCCAGACAACGGGCAATTTCCACACGCCGCCGTTCGCCACCGGACAGGGACAGGGCAGAGGCGCGGCGCAGGTGTTCGATGGAAAAATCGCTCAGTAACTCTTCCAGCCGCTCGCGCCGTTTATGGCGGTCTTTCTCGGAAATTTCGAGGATTGACAGGATGTTATCCTCAACTGTCATACCGCGAAAAATTGATACCTCTTGTGGCAAATACCCGATGCCCAGTTTGGCACGGCGATACATCGGCAGCATGGTTACATCGCGCCCGTCAATAATCACCTGCCCGCCTTCGGGGGTGATTAGGCCGGCAATTGCGTAAAAAACAGTGGTTTTCCCCGATCCGTTCGGCCCCAACAGCGCAACAACCTCGCCACGTCCCAGATCAATACTGACATCGCGGATCACTGGACGTTTACGATAACTTTTGCGCAGATTGCGGATTTGCAGGCCTACGCTGCCTTCTGAAACCGTTAAATCCGGGGTTTTGGCCATCGGTTAGTTGCCGCCGGTTTGTAGAATGGTTTTCACGCGGCCATCCAGGGTTGCCTGTCCGGTCTTCAGGTCAACCGTCATGCGGTTTGACGAAAGCGCACTTTGCCCCTGGGTCAGGATCACGTTTCCGGTCATCACGATATTGCCGTTGTCGATGGAATAGATCGCCTCGTTCGCCTCCGCGGCCTCGGCTCCGTTGACCAGAACGACACTGCCTGTGGCGTGCATTTTTGAAATCCGGCGTGTGCCGTCGCCTTGGGCATACACCACCATAACGCGGCCTGCCGACAGACGCATTGTGCCTTGGCCAATCACGACGTTACCGGTGAAAATGGCTGATCCGTCAGCCTGATTGATCTGCAACTGGTCTGACGAAACCTCGACAGGTTGGGTTGTGTCGTGCTTTAACCCGCCAAATGTAATCTGGGTGCCTTGAGCCGTGCCCATTGCAGGTACCACAACCAGCGACAACGCGACCAATACCATGCGCAATTGAATAAACATCTTTTTCCCTCGTAATTCGGGCTAACTGCCTTTGGGGTCGTATATCAGTTTCACCCCACCTTTGAAAACCAGAAGATGCGATCCATCGGGACCATTCTGGGTTTCTAGCACCATTTGACCGGCATTTAGGGTTCCAAGCGGCCCCTCTGCCGTGATCCGCCCATCTGTAATCACAGATGTTTCGTCTAGCGCGGCGGTTAAAGCCGCCGTGTCGATGATATAACCCGTCGAAGTCAGAATCTGCACCCCACCCTGAAGTGTTACAATCTGCTGATCCGTATTGATCACACCATCACTCGCAATTATTTTGAGGCGTCCATCCATAGCATCCTCGATAATCGCTGTCAGACCCGTCGCTGTCACGATTTTGGCATTGCCCGGGGAAGGGCGCGCAGATTTGGCGGTAATTGAAATCGCGGCCCCGTCTTCGGTGACACCGGCATAGTTTGGCGCCCCAATGCGCTGTTCACGCGCCAACCCTTCGACATCCACATCGGCGTAGGGGATGGATTGGGTCGGGTCGATATCGCGGGAAAACAAAAATAGCGTCGACAGGATGCCCAAGGCCACGATCGGCAGGATCACCTTGGTCAGGGCAACAAAACGCGAATAGCTGTTGTCATACATAGTCATATCGGGATCGTGCCAGAATATGCGCCACCGGCCAAGAGAGTTGGCGCGGCGGTCAGCGGGGTTTTGCTTATGATCTATATCTAGGTAGCGGAAACCGGCGCATCAAGAGTGGGCAAAAATATCAATTTCCGGCCACCCCACAAGGTCCAGATTGGCCCGCATCGGCAGGAAATCAAAACAGGCTTGGGCAATTTCCATACGGTCCTCGCGCTCCAGCCGGATATTCAACTCATCTCGAAGGCGGTGCAGATACAGCACGTCCGAGGCGGCATATTCGATCTGCGCCTTGGTCAATTCATCCGCGCCCCAATCGGAGCTTTGCTGTTGTTTGGACACATCCACGCCCAGTAATTCCTGCAACAGGTTTTTTAACCCGTGGCGATCCGTATAGGTGCGGATCAGGCGGGACGCGATTTTGGTGCAATAAACCGGGGCTGTGACGGTGCCAAAGGCGTTCTGCATCGCGGCGATGTCAAAACGCCCGAAATGAAACAGTTTCAACACGTCAGGGTCGGCCAGCATACGGCATAGGTTTGGCGCTGATGTCTGACCCTTTTCGACCTGCACCAGATGCGCATTGCCATCGCCACCCGACATTTGCACAACGCACAAACGGTCGCGGTGCGGGTGCAATCCCATGGTTTCGCAATCAATCGCCACAACGGGGCCAAGGTCCAGATCATCCGGCAGGTCGTTTTTATATAGGTAATTCGCCACATCATATCCTTTTCGTTGCTGGGCTTTTACACAGAAATTTGCGCGGCGGATAGGGCATAGAGGCGCGAAAAATCACCATATGATGCATAATCTGCTTGGCCACGGTGCCCAGATCGACCATCACAGGGGTATGAGCAATGAAGTGATCATCGTTATCCCCGCCCGATATGCCTCAAACCGTTATCCGGGCAAACCGCTTGCGCCACTTGTGGGCGCGACGGGGGTGGCGAAATCGCTGATTGAGCGCAGCTGGCTGGCGGCCAAAGAGGTGGGCGGCGTGGCCGAGGTTTACATCGCCACCGATGACGCACGCATTTCCGAGGCAGCCGCAGGATTCGGCGCCAAGGTTCTGATGACATCCGAGGATTGCGCCAACGGGACAGAACGGGTGGCGGACAGCCTGCGCAGTCTGGGTAAGGAGCCCGAAATTGTGGTGAACCTGCAAGGCGACGCACCACTGACTCCGCCGTGGTTTTTGACGGCTTTAATTGACGAAATGCGAAACGATACATCGGTGCAAATGGCCACACCTGTTTTGCGTTGTGACGGGCAAACCCTGACGAATTTCCGCGAGGATCGGCGCAACGGGCGTGTTGGCGGCACAACCGCAGTGTTCGATACCAACTGCGATGCGCTGTATTTCTCCAAAGAAGTTGTGCCGTTTACCGACGATGATTACGCGCCAGATTCCGCAACGCCGGTGTTTCATCATGTGGGTGCCTATGCCTATCGGCCCGCAACCTTGAAGGCGTATCAGGAATGGGGCACATGCGAGTTGGAGCAGTTGGAGGGATTGGAGCAACTGCGGTTTCTTGCCCGAGGCATCAAGGTGCGTTGTGTCGAGGTTGAAGCCCGTGGCACAGTGTTCTGGGAATTGAACAATCCGGTCGATGTGGCGCGGATCGAAGATGAGTTGAAGAAAAGGGGCGAGGAATGAAAACCGTTGATGTGGGGCAGGTGACATTTGCCAATGACGCGCCTTTTGTTTTGATCGCGGGGCCGTGCCAATTGGAGGGGCTGGATCACAGCCGCCAGATTGCCGAAAGCCTTGCCACGACATGTGCAGACCTTGGCATCCCGTTTGTGTTTAAGGGCAGTTTTGATAAGGCCAACCGCACTAGTCTAGCGGGCAAACGCGGCTTGGGCATAGACGAGGGTCTGACGATCCTTTCGAAAATCAGTGCTGAATTTGGCTGCCCCACCCTGACGGATGTGCATAACGTTGATCAATGCGCGGTGGCAGCAGCGGCAGTGAACATCATCCAGATCCCAGCGTTTTTGTGTCGCCAAACCGACCTGTTGTTGGCGGCTGGCGAAACCGGTGCAGCGATCAACGTCAAAAAGGGCCAGTTTCTGGCACCCAATGATATGGGCAATGTGGCCGATAAAGTGGCGAGCACTGGCAATGAACGCATCCTGCTGACGGATCGCGGCACATCATTCGGCTATAACATGCTGGTCAGTGATTTCCGCAGCCTGCCTATAATGGCCGAAACCGGCTATCCGGTGGTGTATGACGCGACGCATTCGGTGCAATTTCCCGGCGGGCAGGGCGGATCAAGCGGCGGCAAGCGTGAATATGTTCCGCCACTGGCGCGCGCGGCGGTGGCTGTGGGCTGTGCTTCGGTGTTCGTGGAAACGCACCCCGACCCTGATAATGCGCCCAGCGACGGGCCCAACATGGTGCCGCTGGAACAGATGGCGGATATGTTGGCGCGGTTGAAAGGGATCGATGCGTTGATGAAAGGGTAGTTTCGGTTGCGCCCTGCCTTATTACTTTTGACAGAACCTTTGATGGCTCCTTAGAAATTATCAGGGGGTAAAATCCGTGCCTCGGATATCAGGCAGTCAATGTTTGATGCCGTTAGACTGTGTAGGAATGCTTTTAGATCATTGATGTCATCGTTGCCCAGACCCAGCGGTTGTATGCGTTGATCTTGTTGTGGGTGGTTTTGGTTCCCCCGATTGTAGAACTCGATCACATCCCGCAAGCTGCTTAAATTACCGTCATGCATGTAAGGTGCGGTTAGCGCGACATTGCGCAAAGGCGGCGTGCGAATTTTCCACAGGTCTTCGGGCGCTTCGGTTACCT
>CAYYOF010000072.1:0-15527 GCA_964473185.1 uncultured Marinosulfonomonas sp.
AGATACTCGCTTAAATTACGCGCCCTCTGGAACCAAAAACTCTGACGACGGACACTGGAAACAAGCGGTCGATGACCAAGAGTTTCGACGGTTAATCAATGTTGTACGTGGGTTCGATTAAGTAGTGCGGCGTTCAGCTTGAATTCGTTTCGGTTGATTGAAGCCAAGAAAATGCAGATTTGTAATAAATTTCCCGGGTTTTGCCGGGTGTTCTCGATTGCCATTCTTTTGGTAGAGACTGGTTCGCATTGGTCTCCCAGCACCACCAGCCGCCCCTGCCCCACTGTTTTGTAACGATATTCCCAATGCGCTCCCAGATTTGGTGCGGTTGCTTGTTTTATTGTGCTTGCTTGATTGAAATCAACAACACAGCGTAAGATCAATTCAAGGGGGGAATGTGGAGAAATCACAGCAACACTTGGCGGCGTGGCAATCACGCGGCGAAATTGATCTGGCGCTGGTAATTGCACTGGATGTTTCTGCCAGCGTTACCGAGCACGAATACGACCTGATGCGCCACGGCGTTGCAAATGCATTGGACACATCCGAAGTCGCTGTTGCAATCGGGTCCGGCACACACGGGGCCATCGCCATCAGCATCCTGCAATGGTCGGGATTTCAGGAACAGGACATCAAAATTGACTGGACATATGTTTCCAGCCGAGATGACCTTTCCGGTCTGGCGGGCGAAATCACCGAAATGCCGCGGCGCTATATTGGTGGCGCAACAGATATTGGCGGGATGATTGATTTTGCGAAAGGCATGATCGTTTCTGCGCCGTTTGAAAGCCCGCGGAACGTTATTGATGTTGCAGGCGATGGAACCAACAATGTCAATCATTCCCCCAAAATTGACAGTGAGGCAGCGGCGGCAATCGGGATTACAATTAACGGCCTTGCGGTGACCAATAAAACCGATGCTTTGGCCCAGTACTACACTGATTTTGTAATAGGCGGCCGCGACGCTTTTGTTGAAAAAGCCGACGACTATGCCGGTTTTGAGCGCGCAATGCTTCGCAAACTGGTCAGGGAAATACAGACCTTGTTCACCTAGAAACCTAGATAATCGCGCCGCGCACCTTGGCAGAAACCCATTCGGAAATCACCACCGCCAGCAGGATCACCAGCAGGATCAGGCTGACCTGTGGCCACGCCAGCGTGTTCAGCGACGAGGATAGCTGCAAGCCAATGCCCCCTGCCCCGACTAGCCCCAAAACTGTGCTTTCGCGGATGTTGATGTCCCAGCGGAACACCGCAATGCCCGCCAGTGCCGGCATGATTTGCGGCATGATACCATAGGCCATGACCTGCCATCGGCTCGCGCCCGTGGCAGTGATCGCTTCGACTTGAACCACGTTGATTTCCTCGATCGCTTCATACAGCAGCTTGGCGCAGAATCCGATTGAACGGATCGAAATCGCCACCACACCGGCAAACACGCCGGGGCCGATGATAGCGATCAGCAACAGCGCCCAGATCAGCGAGTTAATGGACCGCGTGCCAACGATGATCAGCAGCGCGATGGGGCGGATGAACAGTGCGGAAGGCGTGGTGTTGCGCGCCGCCAGAAACGCCACGGGGATTGCCATGAACAGGGCGAATATCGTGCCCAGTGTAGCGATGTTCAGCGTGTCCCAGATTGGCCCCCACAGCTTGTCTATATAGGACCAGCGTGGCGGGGTTGCGCGCCCGAAAATGTCATCGGCAATGCGTGGTGCGTCCCAGACAAAAAACCACGTTGTGGCCTCGGAAATATAGTTCCAGCACCACAGAAACACGGCAACGCCCAGCAGCCAGCCAAACCAGCGCACCATGCTTTGTCCCGTGGTGCGGCGACGCCAGACAGCTTGTCCGTTATGATCATTTACCGGCATTACTGCACCCTCGCCCTGATAATGCCGGACAGGTATTCAAGCCCCATCACGATCACGATAATAATCAGCAGGATCGCCGCCGCTGTGTCGTATTCATAGCGATCAAAGGCGGTGTTCAGCGTGGCACCGATGCCCCCTGCCCCGACCAGCCCCAGAATGGCGCTCTCGCGGAAATTGATGTCGATGCGATACATCGAAAGCCCGATCAGGCGCGGCATGATCTGCGGCTGGATGCCATAGTTGATCCACTGCGTCCATTTCGCGCCCGTGGCGCGCACTGCCTCGGCCTGACCTTTGTTGATGGTTTCGATTTCTTCGGCCAGCAATTTGGACAAAAACCCGATGGTGGCAAAACTAAGCGTCAGGAAACCGGCCAGCGGCCCAAACCCGAAAATCGCCACCAGCAGGATCGCGACGATGATTTCCTGCAAGGAACGCGATACCGCAATGATGCCGCGACAAACCATATAGACCGGCATCGGCGATATGTTTCGCGCCGCCCCAAGGCCAATGGGGATCGAGATCAGGATGCCCACCACCGATGATGTCACCGTCATGATGATGCTTTCGGTCATACCCTCTTTGATGTCGGTCCAGCGGGAGGTGAAATCAGGACTAAAGAACGCCGCAACAAAAGCGCCACCACGATCCAGCCCCTCATAAACCCGCGACCAGTTCACATCGATCGAATATATCGCTGCGATGAAATACAGCCCGGCACCGACGATCAGCAGCCAGCGCAGCCATGCCCGTTTAACAAAAGGCGGTTTTTTCCACTTGTTGCCAACAAGAACGCCAAGCTCAGTGGTCATATCCGCGGTCATGCGTCTTCCCCGTCTTCGTCATCCTCGTCGACTTCCTCAATCGTCTCGGCCCAGTCTTCTTCGCCATAGATTGTGGTCAGGACTTCCGGCGTCAGTTCCTCGGGCGTTCCGTCAAAGGCAATCGCACCAGCCGTCAGCCCGATCACACGTGACACAAACATCTGCGCCAGCGCCACATCGTGAATGTTGATAATCGCGGCCAAGCCCCGCTCGTCACACAGCTCGCAAATCAGCCGCATAATCTGGCGGGATGTTTTTGGGTCCAGTGACGCCGTGGGTTCATCCACCAGCAACAACGCCGGATCCTGAATGAGCGCCCGTGCAATCCCGACCCGCTGGCGTTGCCCACCAGATAATTCGTCGGCGCGTTTGTCAGCCATATGCAGCAGGCCAACGCGGTCCAGCAAACGGAATGCCTCGTCCACGTCGGATTGCGGGAACTTACGCAGGAAACTGCGCCAGAACCCGACATAACCCAACCGGCCAGACAGTACGTTTTCCATCACTGTCAGGCGTTCAACCAATGCGTATTCCTGAAATATCATCCCCATGCGGCGGCGCTCGCGGCGCAGGCCCGAAGGTTTAAGCGCGGTCAGCTCGACATCGCCCAGAAATGCCTTGCCGCTGGTCGGGTCAACCAGACGGTTAACGCAACGGATCAATGTGGATTTACCCGCACCGGACGGGCCAATCAGCGCCAGAACCTGCCCCGCAGGTATTTTCATCGACACCGCCTTTAGCGCCTGATCCCCAGTCTTATACGTCTTCGTTAGCTGTTCCAGCCTCAGCATATCCCGCCCCTGTCTTAGATATTATTATAGCGGCGGCCACCTTAAGTAGCCGCCGCAATTCGTTTAAATCAAACAATTATTCGCAAGCGTAGGAAACGCCGTTCGCCGCATCGATCTTGCGGATCACATCCCAGAATTCCTGATATGTCATCGGCAGGAACTGGCCTTCGCCTGACTTGGAAAATTCTTCCTGCAAGCTGGTGCCATCCCATTCAAACGAGAAGAACGCATCCTTGATCGAGGCCTGAAGTTCTGGTGTCAGGTTGTAAACCGTACCAAAACCGGTTGTCGGGAAGGTTTGCGATTTATAGATCGATACGATTTGATCCGCAGTGATCACACCGCGGCTAATCATCCGGTCACGCACCGAATTGGCGATCGAGGCGGCAACATAGTCTTTGTTGGCCACACCCAGGATCGAGTTGTCGTGCTTGCCAGAATAGACCGCTTCAAAATCGCGCTCAGGGATCATGCCGAAATCAGCTTTCAAAATAGCCGATGGCGCTTTGAAGCCAGAGTTGGAGGTCGGCGAGGTAAAGGCCAGCTGTTTGCCGCGAATATCCTCGACACTTTCGATGCCTGAGCCCGGGTAAGTCAGGATTTCCATCTCGTAACCAAAGCTGCCATCTTCGCGGCCCATCAGGGTGAACGGGCTAAAGCCGGCGCAGTTCACAGCCAGTGGGTTGGAGCCTGTGTTAAAGCCAGCAATATGCAGACGGCCTGAACGCATCGCCTCGATTTGGGCGGCATTCGATTGGACCGGAAAAAACACAACACTCTTGCCGGTTTTTGCTTCCAGATGGGTCAGAAAATCGGACCATGCTTCTTTATATACAGCCGGATCTTCAACCGGAGTATAGGCAAAGATCAGTGTGTCGGGGTCAAGCAGCTTGCTTGGGTCTGTCGGCGTGTCGGCAATCAGGTCACCGTCGACATCGCAATAACGATCGTCCAGATCACCGCGCGGGCAATCCTGCGCCATTGCGGAACCCGCACCAAATGTAAAAGCCGCCAATACAGCCACTGTTGATAAAAGTGTGTTCAGTTTCATTGCATCCTCCCAGATGTGCTTTTTGTATTTAAGTAGGCTAGTGTGACAGAGGATTATAGCAAGGGAAAATCCGGTATATCCGCCCTCTTATGTTAACAGTATTACAGCTGTGCGGTGTCAAATTTGCTTGCAAATGGTTTTCCATGCGCCTAGGTAAACGCACTTTACTAACGCGAACGAGGCATAATTGCTTATTTTTATTCTAAATTTAGCCGGGGCGGCCGCCCTTTTATTGTGGTCTGTCCGGATTATCCGCACTGGTGTTCAGCGGGCATTCAAATCAGAATTACGCACATGGTTGCGCCGTTCCTCGAATAATCCACCGCTGGCGGCGGGCACGGGTGTTCTGGCCGCGATCCTGCTGCAAAGCTCGACCGCCGTTGCCCTGCTGGTCGCCAATTTTGCCACCAAAGGCACGCTGACGGTCACGGTCGGGCTGGCGATTTTTCTGGGGGCTGATCTTGGATCGGCCATTGTTACCCAGATCCTGCTGGTGCGCGCCGCATGGCTGGTGCCGATGCTGTTGCTGATTGGTGTTGCCCTGTTCCTGAAAGGCGATAAATCCAGAACCCGCCAGACAGGACGCATCCTGATTGGTCTGGCGCTGGTGCTGGTGTCGCTCGATATGATCCGCGCCGCCACTGACCCGATCCGTGACAGTGCGGCGATTGCCCCTGTCGCCAGCTATCTGGCCAATGATGCTTTCTCGGCCTTTATCGTCGGGGCATTGCTGGCGTGGGCAATGCACTCCAGTGTGGCCGCCGTGCTGATGTTTGTCACCTTCACCGCTCAGGGCCTTCTGCCGGTCGAGGCCGCAATGGCGATGGTGCTGGGGGCCAATCTGGGTGGATCGTTCATTCCGTATACCTTGACGCTTGGGGCCAAAGCCTCGGCCCGTATCATCGTGGTCGGAAACCTGCTTTTGCGTGGCGGCGGGGCGATTATTGCGCTGCTGTTGCTGGCCAATGCGGCGATCCCGCTTGAATATCTGGGCGCAACCGGCGCCCGCCAAGCCATCAATCTACATCTGGTCTATAACCTTGCGATTATACTGTTCGGTCTGTTCCTGATCAAACCGCTGACGCGTTTTCTGGATGGCTTTATTGCCGATCCGATCTCGGATGAAGCGGTCATTGCAGAACGGATCAGCGCACTGGATGAAACCGCTCTTGACACCCCCGAACGCGCCCTTGCCTGCGCATCGCGCGAGGTGTTGCGCATTGGCGAAACGATCGAGGCGATGCTGTCACCGGTGATGGGCCTATACGAGGTCTGGGATGACGTAATCGCCAAAGGCGTTCACACCAACGAATCCAACGTGAACGCGATGCACTTTGAAACCAAACTGTATCTGGCAAAGCTGCACCAGAACAAACTGGCCGAGGACGAAGCCCGCAACAGTATGGAGCTGTCCTCGATTGCGATTAACCTAGAATCCGCTGGCGATGTGATTTCCAAAAACCTGCTGACGATGGCGCAAAAAATCACCGACAAGGGGCTGCAATTTTCGCCCGAAGGCTGGAAAGAACTGTGTGATTTCCATGACCGTGTTCTGTCGAATGTGCAACTGTCGTTAAACGTGTTGATGACCAACAGCGTCGATTCCGCCCGCCAGTTGATCGAGGAAAAAGAAGCGGTGCGCGATGTGGAGCAGGAGTTGCAGCGCCGCCATCTGGAACGCCTGCGCATGGCCGCGACTGACAGCATCGAGACCAGCAATATCCATCAGGAAACCCTGCGGGCGCTGAAGCAGATCAATACCGCGGTGTCGATGGTAGCCTATTCCATCTTGCTGGATACTGGTGAATTGCTGTCCAGCCGCCTGACCGAACAAAATGAAGAGCACAGCTAGCGGCTGGGCTGGAAAATTCCAAATTTTCCAAATAAAATTCTTTGAAAGAATTTTACCCGCGGAACCCTGTAGCGACCACAAATTTTTCGGAACTAGTTGATCGGCTCGCGGGCGGCTTCACATTCGCCACCTTGTCAAATTTCTGCTTCAGCAGTTTTTGCAAATCCCCCTCGGCCCCGCCCGCCAGAACCTTGGCGATAAATGTGCCACCCACTTCCAGCACATCAAAGGCGAAATAGGCCGCCGTTTCACACAGCGCCATGATCCGCATATGGTCGGTCTGTTTGTGACCTGATGCAGATGCCGCCATATCGGACATCACCACATCCGCCTTGCCATCCAGCCATTCCTTGACCTTCAGATCAGCATCATCCTCCATGAAATCCAGTAGATGGATTTCGGCACCCACAACGGGTTCCACCTCTTGCAGGTCAATCCCCAGCAACCGGCCCACGGCCTTGCCTTTGCGATCCCCCAGCGCATTAACCCGCGGCACCGCCACTTGCAGCCAGCCACCGGGCGCACAGCCAAGGTCGACCACCCGCGCGCCGGGCACCAGAAACCGGTACTTGTCGTCCAGTTCCAGAATCTTGTAAGCCGCGCGGCCACGATACCCGTCCACCTTCGCCTTTTTCACATAGGGATCGTTCAACTGACGCTCCAGCCACAGGGTCGAGGACAGCTTGCGCCCCCGTGCTGTTTTCACTTTGGTGCGCAAATCGCGCTGCCCACGTCCGCTGGTATTTCCGCCTGGTTTCTTCGCCATCAAATCATTCCATCCTGTAGCACCCCGTCGGCGCTCATTTGTGCGTATAACAGCCCTTCGCGCAGACCGCGATCCGCAACCGACAAACGGTCAGTCGGCCAAACCCGCAGCAGCGCTTGCAAAATTGCTGCCCCCGACATGATCAGCGCCTGACGGTCCCGCCCGATACGCGGATCGGCACGGCGCCCTTCCGGCCCCATCGCCAGATATTCACACACCACCGCATCAATCTGCCCCGAGGTCATGGTCAACCCGTCCACCTTGTTGCGATCATACCGCTTTAACCCCAGATGCGAGGCCGCGACAGTGGTGACCGTGCCAGACGTGCCAACAATCTGGAACCCCTCTTTGGCCTGCTCGCTTTCGAAGGGTGAAAACCCCGCCAGATTTTCCTCGAAATGGCAGGACATCAGTGCGAAACGTGCCGCGTCATTCTCGACGTCATCAAAGATGTCGCGCAGGGTGGCGACCCCCAAAGGCACCGAAATCCAGTCGACCACACGCGCGTTGGCGTCCAGAGAATGGTCCTGCTTGAACCCTTTATGAAGCCGCATGATCGAATTGGCCCGATCCGCGCTTGGCACTTTGGATATGTCGATCCAGACCAGTTCGGTTGATCCACCGCCAATATCGACCACCAGCAACTGATCGGTGCGGTTTGACACCAGCGGCGCACATGAAATTACCGCCAGACGCGCTTCTTCCTCGGGTTCGATAATCTCGAGCGTAAGACCGGTCTCGCGTTTGACCAAGCGGTGGAATTCTTTTGCGTTATGGGCGCGGCGGCAGGCCTCGGTTGCCACCAGCCGCATCCGCGAAACATTATGGTTTTGCAGCTTTTTCTTGCATATCCGCAACGCCTGAACCGTGCGTTTGATCGAGGCACGGCTAAGCCTGCCCGTCGCCTCAAGCCCCGATCCAAGCTGGACCGATTTCGAGAAGCTATCGACCACATGAAACTGGTTACCCTTTGGTTGGGCAATCAGCATGCGGCAACTGTTTGTGCCCAGATCCAGCGCCGCATAGAGCGGGGCGGAATCCGGCACTTTGGGCGCGGGGGTATCTACCGCATTCGGGAACGCGCCCGCACCAGACAGACGCTTGGGCGTCATGGTCACGCCCTCCATTTCAAGTTACCCCCAAGGTAGTCCCGCAAGACGCGCCGCGCAAGGTGCGATCTGGCCAAATTTTATAGCTTCATAACCTTCATGAATATTTTTCAGGCAAGGCGCACTGGCCCCTTACGACACCCACGCGTAGACGTAGCGTCGCTACACCGCCTCTGAATGTCGAAAACGTGCGCCATAACCGGCCTTGCCGCGCGTAATGCTTAAGCAGTAAAAGGAATCAGCTGAATGCCCGATGTGACCATTGTTTACTGGCGTGATATCCCTGCCCAAGTGATTGTTGGCAAAGGACGCCGTGCCTCCAAAGTGCAACTGACGGAACGGTTTGAACAAGCGATTGATCGCGCTGCAATGAAGGTGGGAGCGGCTGGAACCGACGCCTATCTTGCCGAATGGCGCCGTGCTGCACCCTACGCAGTTGACGGGGACGCAAACCAGATCGCGACAGACGAGGCCGCACGCCTAGAGGCCGAATTTGACAAAGACCGCATCATACAGCTGATCGCAAACGACGGATGGGCCTAGGTCCAAAATCTCTAATGCCAAAATCTCTAGTGGAGGCCATCATGGCACTGTTGCAGTTCAAAAAGAAACCCGAAGTAGGCCCCCTGCCCGTCAACCCAGAGCTGGAAGCGTTCCTTGCGGGGTATTCCATCGAGGTGATGCCGCGCACCGCCGAAAAGGTTGAGGATTTCACCACTCTGCTACCCAAAGGCACCCGCGTTTACGTCGCCCACATCGAGGGCACCCCGATTGAGGATATGGTCACCACCGCTGCCCGTCTGAACGCCGATGGCTACGATGTGATGCCGCATTTTCCGGCCCGCATCATCAAGGACAAGGCGATGCTGGGCGACTGGATTGCCCGCTATCAGGGTGAGGCCGACGTGAAACAGGCGCTGCTGCTGGCTGGCGGCGTGAATAAACCACACGGCGACTATGAGAGTTCCATGCAACTGATGGAAAGCGGGCTGTTTGACGCCGCCGGTTTCACCCATCTGCATGTGGCGGGCCACCCCGAGGGCAACCGCGACATTGATAAGGACGGATCGGACAAAAACGTGATGGACGCCCTGCGCTGGAAGCAGGCGTTTAACGAACGCAGTGATGCCAAAATGGCGCTGGCCACACAGTTCGCATTCGAGGCCAAGCCGGTGATCGCATGGGCGGATGCGCTAAAAGACGCAGGCATCGACATTCCGATCCACATCGGCATCGCTGGCCCTGCCAAACTGCAAACGCTGGTGAAATTCGCCATCGCCTGCGGTGTCGGGGCATCCTTGAAGGTGCTGCAAAAGCGCGCCAAGGATGTGACCAAACTGCTGTTGCCGTTCGAACCAACGGACCTTCTGTGCGAACTAGCCGCTCACAAGGCTGCTAACCCCGATTTCAACATCGAGCGGGTGCATTTCTTCCCACTGGGCGGGATCAAAACAAACGCAAACTGGGCCATCAACCACGGTGGAAAATCCACTACTCCGGCCAATCCAATTGAAAACTAAGGACCTGATATGACCCGCACTGTTGTCGAAAGCAAAACCAAAACCGCCGTTTTAGGCTTCGATGAGCCATTCTGCGTGATTGGCGAGCGCATTAACCCGACGGGGCGCAAAAAACTGGCTGCCGAATTGGAAGCGGGCGATTTTTCCACGGTGGAAAAGGATGCGCTGGAACAGGTGGCCTGCGGGGCAACCATGCTCGATATTAACGCGGGCGTGGTTTACAATTCCAACCCGAACCCGAATGAAACCGAACCGCCCCTGATGCGCAAGGTCATCCAGATGGTTCAGGGGCTTGTCGACATTCCTTTGTGTATCGACAGCTCGGTTCCGGGCGCTCTAGAGGCGGGCCTTGAGGTCTGCGAAGGCCGCCCGCTGGTCAATTCGGTGACCGGTGAAGAGGACCGGCTGGAGGCGATCCTGCCGCTGATCAAGAAATATAACGTGCCCGTGGTGGCGATCTCAAATGATGACACAGGGATTTCCGAAGACCCCGATGTGCGCTTTGAAGTGGCCAAGAAAATCGTGCAGCACGCCGCCGATTACGGCATTCCGGCGCATGACATTGTGGTCGACCCGTTGATGATGCCGGTTGGCGCGATGGCAACTGCCGGTATTCAGGTTTTCGCACTGGTGCGCCGCTTGCGTGACGAACTGGGCGTGAACACCACCTGTGGCGCCTCCAACGTCAGCTTTGGGTTGCCACACCGTCACGGGTTCAATGCCGCGTTTTTGCCAATGGCGATAGCGGCGGGCATGACCAGTGCGATTATGAATCCGGTCCGCCCCGTTGAAATGGAAGCCATCCGCGCCGCCAACATGTTGATGAATCATGACCCGCACGGGGCCGAATGGATCAAGTTTGGCCGCGTTCTGGATTTGGTCGAAGCAGGCACCCCGTTCCCCGAAGCCTCCAAAATGATTGCCGAGACCGGATCAGGCCGTGGGGGCCGCCGTCGTCGCCGTGGCTAATGGTATTGCGGTATAATAACCGCAGGAACCCACTGAAACCTTCCCGTTGGTGATTTTCCGCTGCGAAACTGGCGCAAATCGTGATATTGTTTGTGCAATAACAAACGGCCCCGCATGAACGGGGACCGGCGAGGCAGTAAAACGAGCGAGGCAGTAAAACGAGGGTTTCCTATGCTAAATTCCAAAATGGCCGCGGCATTTGCGGTTGCCGGATCACTTGCGCTTGCAGCATGTGGCGGCACGCAATGGTCGACAAATTACGCCGATGTGATCAATCCGGACGTGTCCAAAGGCTGGAACGTGGTTGCAGTCGAGGTCACAGTGCCAGATACACTGACGGTGTCCGAGGACAACGCATATGCGCCCAACGCCGATATCGTCTGGCGCGAAGATCCGTTTGGCAACCGTCATGAACAGGTCGACGCGATCATCACCAATGCAGCTAAACGGGGTGCTTCCGGATTGCACGGCACACGCGCGGTCAAGCTGTTGATCACGGTGCAACAGTTCCATGCCCTGTCCGAAAAGGCCCGCGCATTGCTGAACAATTCCGGCGTGCATGACATCACCCTCACCGCGCAAGTAGTTGATGCGAATACAAATGCCCCGCTATCGCCACCTGATCTGATCAAGGCCGATCTGGTCGCCTTTGTCGGGGATCAGGCCATTGCCGCTGAGAAACAGGGCCTGACCCAGAAAGTGCGCATCACCAGCCACGTGGCCAAGGTGTTCGCTGGTTGGCTGGGGTCTGGCGAGGATGTGCGCGGCACCTTCATTCGCAACGGCAGATAGATAAACAGCCGCCCTGCTCATATACAGGACGGCTATTTCAGGAAACGAAACGAAGGGCGCACCGGCAAAGACCGATGCGCCCGTTCTTATTAGTTCGTTGCCATGCCAACAGGGGCATCCGTGGTGAATATGTAGTCATCCCCACCAGCACCCGAGTGACAAGCGATACAGCCGACCTCCATACCCTTGGCAACTTTGCCAGCCAGGCTCATGCCTTTGGGGTTTTTATCCAGCGAGCCATCGGGCAGGAATTTGGCCCAGAACCAGTTCTGGTTGTCGGCATCAAAGCCCTCTTCGCGCTTATACATCACTGTAATCGCACCCAGATGTTTGTTCGGCTCGGCAATGATCTGATCCACTTCAACATCGGCAGGGCCATAGTTGCGCTTCACAATCAATGCGCCGCTGTGGTCGCCAATAGTGGCTGCGGAATAGAATGTTTCCAGCATCGCGCCATGCGGGGCCGTGCCCTCGTAGGGGAAAGACTTGATGGCGTGGTCGCCAACTAGGTTTTGCGCTTGCATCGCCTCCCAGATCAGGGCGGCATAGGCCAGATCATCGTCGGAACCGAACGGTGCCATTTGTGCGTTGGCCGTGCCAACACTTAATCCCAACGCCAAAACGGCTGCGGTGCTTTTAATCAGTTTTCTCATGGGTCTCTCCCTTGGCTTCAAATAGGTAGCTGACACCATTCTTACCTGCGACAATCTGTCAGGTGAAATCACAGTCGTTAAACATCCGGTCACCATTTCGTGAACGGCATTTGACCAAAGATGATTGGACAGTCCTGCCATTTTGACCGCATTTTACCTGAAAAAGGAGCCCATTATCATGAAGTTGTCCGCAGTATTAACCGCAACCGCGCTTACCCTGACCACCGCCCCAGCCTATGCCCAAGACGCAGCAGCAGGTGAGGCGATATTCAAAAAATGCGCCTCCTGCCATCAGGTTGGCGAAGATGCCGCAAATAAAACCGGACCGGTTTTGACCGGTATCATTGGCCGACCTGCCGCATCCTACGACGGCTTCAAATACTCCAAATCGATGACCGCAGCCGGTGCGGCTGGCCATGTCTGGGACGAGGACAGCATCTTTGAATACATCGGCAACCCGACAAAATACCTGCGCGCCCTGCTGGATGATCCCCGCGCCAAGGCCAAAATGCGCTTCAAGTTAAAGAACGAACAGGACCGCCGCGATGTGATCGCCTATCTGGCCACATTCCAGACCGCAATGGCAGAGGAACCCGACACATATGAGGATGTCCTGCTGGCCTCCAGCGACACCCCCGGCAAGATGTGCGTGACCAACGGGGCCAAGGTCGAACATCTGTTCATTGTCGAAACCGCCGATGTGCGGACTGTAGAAATGCTGGCCCCCGGTGGCATACTCTGCGCCGACACCGATCAGGGCGGCAAAGTCAGCGTGTTTGAACACCCCGATGATCTTGAGGGATGCACCCAGCTGTTGGCCCCCAACAAAAGCAACACATTGGTGAACTACATGGAGTTTGACCGCTGCGAATGGGGCTCGCACAGCGAGTAATTCGGGCATGATATAGGTCATGGTGGGCGCCGCTCGACAGTTGTAGGAAGCATGGCAACTTGAACAGGAGCTTACCATGTCCACCCCCCTATCCGGTATCACCGTTATTGATCTGTCCCACGTTCTGGCGGGGCCTTACTGCACGATGGTCCTCTCCGACCTTGGCGCGCGGGTGATCAAGGTCGAGCAGCCCGAAGTGGGCGATGACACCCGTCATTTCCCCCCCTTTCGCGCCGGTGAAAGCGCCTATTTCGCCGCCATCAATCGTGGCAAAGAATCGATCACGCTGAACCTGAAAGATGACACTGATCGCGCCATATTTGAACAGATGTTGCCAAAGGCCGACATACTGGTCGAAAACTTCCGCCCTGGTGTGATGGAACGTCTGGGCTATGGCTGGGAGGATTTGCACGCCAAATACCCCCACCTGATTTACGGCGCGGTATCGGGGTTCGGCCACACAGGACCGGAAGCGATGAAACCCGCCTATGACATGGTGGTGCAGGCCCGCAGCGGGCTAATGTCGATCACCGGCGAAGCCAACCGCGAGCCGGTGCGGGTCGGGGCCTCCGTTGGCGACATCGTCGGCGGCATGTTCTTGGCCCAAGGGGTCACCGCGGCGCTCTATGAGCGGGTGCAATCGGGGCTGGGGCGCAAGGTCGATATTGCAATGCTGGACGGGCAACTGGCCATTCTGGAACACGCGATTGCCATCACCAATGAAACCGGCTGCTCGCCCAAACGCTCCGGCGCGCGGCATCCGTCGATCACCCCGTTTGAAACCTTCCATGCCAAAAACGGCCTGTTCGTGATCGCGGCGGGCAATGATGCTCTGTTTGGCAAAATGTGCGCGGCTTTGGGCCTTGGCCCGTTGCTGGACGATCCGCGTTTTGCCACCAACGCGGCGCGCTGCAAACACGTCAAGATATTGAAACGTATGATCGAAATGGTCACGCTGGAGCAGAAAAAGAAACACTGGATAGGCCTGCTAGAGGCAGCAGGCGTGCCCTGCGGCCCGATCCAGAACGTGGCCAAAGCGATGGCTGACCCGCAGATTATCGCCCGCAACATGGTGATCGAGCTGGCCGCGCCGAATGGCGGCAAACCGTTTCTGGCGGCAGGCAACCCGATCAAGATTTCGGGGATGGATGATACGCTGAAAGATGCCCGTGCGCCCACGCTGGACGGGGATCGGCAGGCGATACTGGATTGGTTGGATGAGGGGTGATTGGGCGTTAGGTTGGTGGGAGCATTGTGCGTGAAATCACGCACCCTACGGCTTGCTTATAAAACCAGATTTCAGGCTTTGTGCTGAGGTGTCATTTTGCTGCACCTGACGGTAGTATGCAGTCAGCCTTACGGTGTTTCAATTCAGCAAAAATAGCTGAACGCTCTTTCCCTGTTGTTATCCACGTGTTTGGATCAAGAAAAGAGCACAGATAGCCGGTCGGCATTTCTTTAACTGAGGTGGAGTTGATTGTTTCACAACCAGAAACAAGAGTTATCATGGTAAACGCTACAAGTATATTTTTCAAAACAGCACACCCAGAATCCATTGTTTCTATGTGGATTAAACATAACGTAAGTGTTACCATAGGCAAGAGTTACTTCCACTCATGATGGAATAGTAGGCAAGCCGTAGGGTGCGTGATTTCACGCACCATCCCTCCCCTTGCCGCTCCTCACCCCCTCTTCGTCGCGCTTGAGCATTGCACCTTTGCCCCGACCCATTATTAAGGAAGGGGAAACAGGCAGACAGGCGCGCAACCATGACAAAATCTGATCCTCTGGTGATCTTCACCCCCTCTGGTAAGCGCGGCAACTTTGCCGTTGGCACCCCCGTTCTGACCGCCGCCCGCCAGCTCGGCGTCGATCTGGACTCTGTTTGCGGCGGGCGCGGGATTTGTTCGCGCTGCCAGATCACCCCATCTTACGGCGAATTTCCCAAACACGGCGTCAGTGTAAGCAAGGACGCGCTGTCCGAGTGGAACAGCGTCGAGGAACGGTACAAGTCCATTCGCGGGCTGATTGACGGGCGGCGGCTGGGCTGTCAGGCGAAAATCGAGGGTGACGTGGTGATTGATGTTCCCCCCGAAAGCCAAGTCCACAAACAGGTGGTGCGCAAACGGGCCGAGGCCCGCGACATCACCCTGAACCCGACCGTGCATCTATACTACGTCGAGGTCGAGCAGCCCGATATGCACGAGCCATCCGGCGATCTGGAGCGGTTGATCGCGGCGCTAAAAGACCAGTGGAAGCTGGGTGAGATCAGCGCCGATCTATCGGTCCTGACCTCCCTGCAATCCACCCTGCGCAAAGGCGAATGGAAAGTCACCGTCGCCCTGCATCAAGCCGAAGACGACGCACCCCACACCATCCTGTGCCTGTGGTCCGGCTTTTTCGACAGCCCGATCTATGGCCTTGCCGTGGACCT
>CAYYOF010000072.1:15627-18761 GCA_964473185.1 uncultured Marinosulfonomonas sp.
TGGGCCAAGCCCCCTTCGCACTGGCCACATCGGACGCGCTGCACCTGAAAGCGTCCGATCTGGGCCTGACCCTGCACGATGAAACCCGCACCTACATCCTGCCCTGCATCGCGGGCCATGTCGGGGCCGATGCCGCCGCAGTCGCCCTGTCCGAAGCGCCGGATAAATCCGATGATCTGGTGTTGGTGGTCGACGTTGGCACCAACGCCGAATTGCTGCTGGGCAACCGTGAACGGGTGCTGGCCTGTTCCTCTCCCACCGGCCCCGCGTTCGAGGGCGCACAGATCAGTTCCGGCCAGCGCGCCGCCCCCGGCGCAATTGAACATGTCACCATTGACCCCGTCACCAAAGAGCCGCGCTTTCAGGTGATCGGGTCAGATCTGTGGTCAGACGAGGACGGTTTTGACGTGGCCATCGCCACCACCGGCGTGACCGGTATTTGCGGCTCGGGCATCATCGAGCTGGTCGCCGAAATGCGCATGGCGGGTATTGTCGATGGCCCCGGTCTGATTGGATCAGCCGAGCAGACCGGAACGACGCGTTGCTTCGCCGACGGGCGCACAAATTCCTACATGGTTTGGGATGGGTCCGCCGATGATGGCCCCGTGATCACCGTCACCAACCGCGACATCCGCGAAATCCAGATGGCCAAGGCCGCGCTCTATTCCGGTGCGCGCCTGTTGATGGATAAATTCGAGGTCGACACCGTCGATCGCATCGTGCTTGCGGGCGCGTTCGGGGCGCATATTTCGCCCAAACACGCGATGGTGTTGGGGATGATCCCTGACTGTGTGCTGGACAAGGTCACGTCAGCGGGCAACGCCGCTGGCACGGGGGCGCGGATTGCCCTGCTGAACCGGTCCGCGCGGAGCGAGATCGAGCAAACCGTGCGGGAAATTCACAAAATCGAAACCGCAATCGAGCCGCGCTTTCAAGAACATTTCGTCAATGCCTCGGCGATCCCCAATTCGGCGGAACCCTTCCCGATTTTGGCGACCCACGTGACCCTGCCGGATGTAAACTTCAACACAGGCGGTGGCGATGGTGGCGGGCGCCGTCGGCGGCGGCGGGGCTAACGGCTCATCGCTCCCTTACGGGCGCTTTTCGCTGATCCCCAGCGCAGAGGGCTGAAAGGCCCGATAAGCAGCTTGACGAAATGTCTGATCGCAATTACCTGATCACATAATGCGGGTGTAGCTCAATGGTAGAGCAGCAGCTTCCCAAACATACGTTCGGATCAGGATAATGGGTTGGTTTTCAAGTGGTTATGGCAATCAGATTTGCCGGATTGTAGGCGTTTTGTAGGTGTCTTGAAGCCACAAAATGGTCAGCCAATTGCCCGCACTTCGTACTTGCAACAATGGATTTCACTATGATCGACAACACTCAAGCCTGACTCCACGTGGATATCGGCTGCTTTAGTTAAGTATCAAAAAGACGCGCAAGGCTTGCAAGCCTTGCTTTCAAGCAAGAAACACCATGTCTTGGGTGCCATAGTTCATTACACCCAAGAATTTGAGTTTTACATGCACACAAAGTTACATATCAACATATCCCAAGGCATCGTTGACGTTGAAGGTGATACCGATCTTGTTCGCGAAATCTATGCAGATTTCAAAGACAAGCTTTTGAACGGACCGGAGATTTCCACACAGGCCACTCCACATCAAAATCCAAGTGAAGAATCAAGCGACGCTGCACTGCCACAAAAAAAACCTAAGCGACGCACCACTCCAAGAAAGACTACTAAGTCGGAGAGCGGTGAAAGCGGTGTGATCGCTGACTCCCCTAAGATGGACAAACACCTCGATACTGCTGGCTTGTCAGCATTTTACGATCAATTCGAAGCCAAAAATAATCCTGAAAAGATTTTGGTATTTCTGAAGTTCTTGGTTGATGAGTGTGAAATTGTAGCTCCCAATACAGACCAAGTCTACTCATGCTATGAAGCAGCCAATGAGAGAGTGCCGAAGGTCTTCTCTCAAGCGTTCAGAGATGCGAGTGGACGGAAGTTCGGCTACATCGACTATAATTCGCCAACTGATCTCGTGATCACGATCGTGGGAAACAATCACTTCAAATTAGATATGAAGAAGACCGCTGAATGACGGACGCGGTCAATCGGTTTTACAATTCCATTGAAGATGCGTCGACCGAAAGCCAAGCGAGTTTGGTCAGCCTCTTCGTCTACTATCTGACCGTCGAGGCTGGCCAGACCTCTGCTACAGCTAAACAGGTCAGTGATTGCTTCACCTCTTGCGATTTAGCTGCTCCCGCAGGTGTTGCTTCTCGCCTTTCTGAAGGCCTCAAAACGAAACCCAAAAAATACATAAAAAAGGATAGCGGTTACAAACTCGAGCGACATACGCGTGAAGCACTCTCAAAGAAACTAGGTGCGGAACAAATTACCGTTCAGACGAGCGCCTCGCTTCGCAGTCTTGAGCACAAGTTACCGGATGGCAGTGCCAAAGAATTTCTGAAGGAGACCATTAATTGCTTCGAGGCGGGTGCCAATCGTGCCACTATCACCTTGATTTGGATATTGGCGATCGATCACCTTTTTGCCCACATTATCAAACACAAGTTAGCGACCTTTAATGCGGCGCTTGCAGCCGACAGAGGTGTAAAAATCAACGCAATAACCCAACGCGACGACTTCACTGAAATGAAAGAGGTAAAGTTCATTGAGCTCTGTCGCGCAGCGAAGGTTATATCAAATGACGTTCGGAAAATACTGGACGCGGGTCTAGGAGTCCGTAACTCTATGCGCACATCCTTCCGGTATCAAAGTGACAAACACTAAAGTCATCGCGATTGTCGAGGACTTAGTTGAGAATGTAGTTCTTAAATACAAAGTCTAGTAGGCGGATTTCAGTGTGATTGGAGCGGGTGATGAGATTCGAACTCACGACATTCTGCTTGGGAAGCAGACGCTCTACCCCTGAGCTACACCCGCATTGGTTCGCAGGTATCACCAGAATGCGCCTGCGTTCAAGCCAATTCCGCGAAATTTACTGACCAATCCTCCTTTTGGTTAGAAGTTGATGTCTCGACTGTCACCGCTTCCCGCTGCACGCATTTGCTCTGCCCCCTGCAAACTGGACCATTTTGATTTAGAGTTTTCTGCTTTACTT
>CAYYOF010000073.1:0-17608 GCA_964473185.1 uncultured Marinosulfonomonas sp.
GGGCGCGGCGCGTCCAAATCTGCCGGCCCTGTGGTGGTGACGGTGATGGATCGGGACCGGATGGCGGATTACCAGACGATGGTGGCTGAACTGCGGAACGCGGGGATCAGAGCCGAAGTTTATTTGGGCAACCCCAAGAATTTCGGCAACCAGTTGAAGTATGCCGATAAACGGAACTCACCCGTGGCGGTGATCGAGGGTGGCGACGAGCATGAGCGAGGTGTGGTGCAGATCAAGGATTTGATCCTTGGTGCCAAGATTGCCGAGAACGCCACGCTTGAGGAATGGAAATCCTTGCCCTCGCAATACGAGGTGCCGCGGGGTGATCTGGTGGCCAAAGTGCGTGAAATCATTGCGCTGCACGAGGCAGAGTGATGACACCCAAAGCTGATACACGGCTTGAGGCATCGCGCCTGTTGGCCTTCTTTGAAGCCAACGGGGCGCAGGCCGTCGAGACCGATATTCTGCAACCAGCCGAAGTGTTGCTGGACCTGTATGGCGAGGATATCCGTGCGCGGGCCTATGTGACGTCGGACGCGTTGCGGGGCGAGCAGATGTTGCGACCAGATTTTACCGTGCCTGTGGTGCAAATGCACATGGAGCACGGGGCGGAACCTGCGCGATATGCCTATGCAGGCGAGGTGTTTCGCCGTCAGGAAGAGGACATCACACGGCCCAGCGAGTTTATGCAAGTTGGATACGAGGTGTTTGACCGCGAGAACCCCGCGGCGGCAGATGCCGAGGTGTTTGCCCTGTTCAAAGAGGTGTTGTCGCCCTTGGGATTGCGGGCTGCGACGGGGGATATGGGTATTCTGATGGCAGCTGTGCGCGGGCTGTCAACGACGGACCGGCGCAAGGCGGCGTTGCTGCGCCACATTTGGCGGCCACGGCGGTTTCGAGCATTACTGGAGCGGTTTGGTGGTAAGGTCAACGTGCCTGCGGCGCGGTCGGCTTTGTTGGCAAGCGAGGATGCTTTGGCGGGCGCGGCACCGTTCAACGGGTTGCGTAGCAGAGGCGAGATAGAAGCGCGGATAGCTGCCTTGAAAGATGACGCGGCCCAGCCACCGATTTCCGATGGCGAGGCCGCAATTCTGGACGACATCCTGAACTTAAGGGAAAAGGCACCAATGGTGTTGGAACGGCTGCGCGATATCGCGGTTGACCTGCCCGCAATCACGCCTGCGGTTGAAATGATGGACGCCCGCCTGACGGCGATGACGGCACGGGGCGTGGATGTAGATGCGCTGGATTTTGAAGGCTCCTACGGGCGCACTACGCTGGAATATTACGACGGGTTTGTGTTTGGATTTTATGCCGAAGCGCGGCCCGATTTACCTGCCGTGGCGTCGGGTGGACGGTACGATGCGCTGACCCGTGTCTTGGGACAAGGGCGCAGTATTCCGGCGGTGGGCGGCGTGATCCGGCCTGAACTGGTGAAGGCGCTGGGGGATCAGACATGACGATAAAACTGGGTGTGCCTTCGAAGGGGCGGTTGATGGAAAAGACGTTTGGCTGGTTCGGCAAACGCGGCATCGGGTTGCGGCGCACGGGATCGGACCGCGAGTATGCGGCGGCGGTTGACGGGGTTGAGGGCGTTGAACTGGTGCTGCTGTCAGCGGGCGAAATTCCGCGCGAACTGGCGGCGGGGCGCATCCATCTGGGCGTGACCGGATCGGATCTGGTGCGCGAGAAACTGGCGGCCTGGGATACACAGGTTGACGAGGTGCAGTTGATGGAGTTTGGCCATGCCGACCTGATCATTGCGGTGCCCAAATGCTGGGTCGATGTCGATACGCTGGATGATCTGGATGCAGCGGCGGCGGCGTTTCGCAAGGCGCATGGATTTCGGATGCGGGTGGCCACGAAATACCACCGGCTGGTGCGGGAGTTTTTGCGCGACAACGGGGTTGCGGATTATCAGTTGGTGGATAGCCAAGGCGCGACCGAGGGCACGGTGAAGAATGAAACCGCCGAGGCTGTGGCGGACATTACATCCAGCGGCGAGACGTTGCGGGCGAACCATTTGAAGCTGTTATCGGACGGGTTGGTGCATAAATCGCAGGCGACGTTGTTTCGGTCGCGCAAGGCGGTGCTGTCTGATCAGGACCGTGTGGCGCTGGCGGCAATGCTGGATAAATTGACCTGAAGGGGTTTGAGATGGAAGACCAACGCGAGCAGGTGATTTTTGACGAGGAGATTAACCGGCGCGAAGTTCCGGCGCTGAAAATGCACAAAATGGTGCTGGGCGAAGGTGGCGAGGGGTTGTTTGCCGCTGGTGTTGCCGACATGGATTTCAAAGCGCCGGATGTGGTGCTGGCGGCGATGCAAAAGCGGCTGGAACACGGGGTTTTCGGTTATGAGGCGGTGCCGGACGGGTTGATGCCTGCGCTGTGCGATTGGCAGAAGATGCGGCATGGCTGGGCGCTGGATGCAGCGCATATTTTGCGGGCGCCTAATGTGCTGAATGTTTTGGCGATCGCGGCGTCTTTGTTTACGGACGCAGGCGATGGTGTGATCGTGCAGCCGCCTGTGTTCTTTGATTTTTACGATATTCTCGAGGAAAACGGACGACGGTTGATTTCCAACCCGCTGATCCTGAAGGATGATCGTTATACAATGGATTTCAACGGGTTGGAGCAGTTGGCGGCAGATCCTAAAGCCAAAATGATCTATCTGTGTAATCCGCATAATCCGGTCGGGCGGGTCTGGACGCGCGATGAATTGCAGCGGCTGGGCGACATATGTGCGAGGAACGGGGTGCTGGTGGTTTCGGATGAAATCCACGGGGATATGACGTTTGAAGGTCACGATTACACACCGTTTGCCGCGCTGGGTGAAACATATGCCAACAACGCGATTATCGCGCTTTCACCGGCCAAAAGTTTCAATATTGCGGCCTGTTGTTCGGCCTTTACCGTGATTGCGGATGAGACCATGCGTAAGGCGTTTCAGGTGGAAAATAGCCGCCTGACCGTCAATAAAAACAACAGTTTTGCGTCGGTGGCGATGCTGGCGGCGTATCGGGATGGCGGGCCGTGGCTGGACGATGTTCGACAGTATTTGGCGGGTAATCTGGCGTTGGTGCGGGACCGGCTGGTGGGGACTAAGGGCGTTGAGTTGATCGAGCCTGAAGGCACGTTTCTGGCGTGGCTGGATTTTCGCGGACTTGGATTGGAGCCGGTAGAGCTGACCGCGTTTTTGCGCGAGAAGGCAGGGTGGGCGGTGACGCGTGGGCAGGCGTTTGGGGTTGAGGGCGCGGGATTCGCGCGGCTGAATATCGCCTGCACAAGAGCGCGGCTAAAGGTGGCGCTGGAGCAGTTGGTGACGGCGATTGGTTAATAGAACGGGCGGGTGGGGCGCGATATTTCCCGGAACGTGCGAATCAACCTGTTAACACAGGGGTTTTGACCAAAATGGCGGATATGAATTGCATATGATTTCCATATGAATCGCATATGAGGAAAAGCGCCCATTGGTGTGGTTAACGGCGCGCGCGGTGCCTTATGTTAAGCAAACCAACGCTCGTCTAACGCACGCCGATTTCTGCAAGTGCTGTCATCAATTCATGCGGCAACTCATCAAGTGCTTCGTTCCCGCGCGCCAGATCGGCGGGGCTGTCGGCGCATTGCATGTAACGCCAGCCTTGAAACGGGCGGCGCACAGCGGCTTGGGTCCGGATGATTTCGGGGTCCATGATGATGCCACAACGCCGGATTCCATCCTCGCCAATCACCTCGTCCAGTTGCAACACGGTTTGGCGGGCCTGAATGACGCCTTTGATCACCCAATAGAGCGAACCACCGTTCAGCAGTTCGGCCTCGCGCCGTGGCCACATGCGGGTGACATGGCGAGTCGGGCCGGTGATGCCCCGTTCACGTTGGGCAGCGCGGTGCGCTTCGAGATGCTCGACCGAGTCGATCCCGACACAGAGTTTTACCATATTTATGGTCTTGGTCACCTATCACCCCCAAGATGTGCTATACTGCGACTCACTCTATCATAGGGCATAAGGCGCGGATGGCAATTGACCGGACGCAAACTTGCGCCTATTCTGATACGCCTTGCTGCCACTATAGGATTCCTGCCATGAGCCGTTTTACCGCGCCAATCGCCGAGCAAATCTGGGATATGAAGTATCGCCTGAAGGATCAGGATGGTGCGGTTGTGGACACAACCGTCGAGGATACATGGCGCCGGATTGCGCGGGCGTTGGCAGATGGCGATACGGATGATCGCGAGCAAGAATTTTACGCGGCGTTGGAGGATTTCAAATTCCTGCCAGCAGGGCGGATCACGGCGGGTGCCGGAACGGGCCGCGCGGTGACGCTGTTTAACTGCTTTGTGATGGGCACGATCCCCGACAGCATGGGCGGCATTTTCGAGATGTTGAAAGAGGCGGCCCTAACCATGCAGCAGGGCGGCGGCATCGGGTATGATTTCTCCACCATCCGGCCCAAGGGTGCTGGCGTGGTCGGCGTGGCGGCGGATGCGTCGGGGCCGATTTCATTCATGGATGTGTGGGATGCGATGTGCCGCACGATCATGTCGGCGGGATCACGCCGCGGCGCAATGATGGCGACGATGCGGTGTGATCATCCGGATGTCGAGGATTTTATCACTGCCAAGCAGGATCCGGCGCGGTTGCGGATGTTCAATCTGTCGGTGCTGATTACGGATGATTTCATGGAGGCGGTGAAGGCGGATGGCCCTTGGGAGTTGAAGTTTGGCGATACGGTTTATCGCACTCTGAAGGCGCGTGATCTGTGGGATAAGATCATCCAGTCGACCTATGATTTTGCCGAACCCGGGGTGATTTTCATCGACCGGATCAACGCGATGAACAACCTGTCCTATTGCGAAACTATTGCGGCAACCAACCCCTGCGGCGAGCAACCCTTGCCGCCCTACGGGGCGTGTTTGCTGGGGTCGGTGAACCTTGCGCGGATGGTGAATGATCCGTTTGGCGATGCGGCTGAACTGGACGCGGCGGGACTGGATGCGTTGGTGGCCACGGCGGTTCGGATGATGGACAATGTGGTTGATTCCAGCCGCTTCCCGTTGGAGGCTCAAGCGCAGGAGGCGCATGCCAAGCGGCGGATCGGCCTGGGTGTGACGGGGCTGGCTGATGCGCTGTTGATGGTTGGCTTGCGCTATGGATCGGACGAGGCAGCCGCACAGACCGAGGCGTGGATGAAACAAATCGCGCGGGCGGCTTATTTGGCGTCGGTCGATCTGGCCAAGGAAAAGGGCGCGTTCCCGCTGTTTGATGCCGAGAAGTATCTGGCAAGCGGGTCGATGCAGAATATGGACGCGGATGTGCGCGATGCAATTCGTAAGCACGGCATTCGCAACGCCTTGCTGACTTCGGTAGCACCTACCGGCACCATCAGCCTGTATGCTGGCAATGTCAGCAGCGGAATCGAGCCGGTGTTTGCCTATGCCTATACCCGCAAGGTTTTGCAAAATGACGGCACGCGGAGTGAGGAAGAAGTCGTCGATTACGCGGTGCAAATGTGGCGCGAAAAATTTGGCGATGTGGAATTGCCCGAGCATTTTGTCAACGCCCAAACGCTGGCTCCGCTGGATCACGTAAAGATGCAGGCGGCGGCGCAAAAGTGGATTGATAGCTCGATTTCCAAAACCATCAACTGCCCTGTCGATATCAGTTTCGAGGATTTCCAGAACGTTTATATGCAGGCGTGGGATAGCGGCTGTAAGGGCTGCACCACGTATCGGCCCAATGACGTGACGGGATCGGTTTTGACGGTTAGTGAGGCGTCGGATTCTGTGCCTGAGGCGGAAACCGGTGCGGATGTGGTTTATCTGTCCGAGCCACTGGACCGGCCGCAAGCATTGGAAGGCAGCACCTATAAACTGAAGTGGCCCGACAGCGAGCATGCGATTTACATCACGGTGAATGATCTGGTGATCAATGGGCATCGCCGGCCGTTCGAGGTGTTCATCAACTCCAAAAACATGGAGCATTTTGCGTGGACTGTGGCACTAACACGGATGATTTCGGCGGTGTTCCGTCGTGGCGGCGATGTTAGTTTCGTGGTTGAGGAACTAAAGGCGGTGTTTGATCCGCGTGGCGGCGCGTGGATGGAGGGCAAATACATTCCGTCCATTCTGGCGGCGATCGGCGGCGTGATCGAGCGGCATATGATCCACACAGGGTTTATTGCTGGCGAAGGTATGGGGCTGAAAAACGACCCGCAAGCGCAGGTGGTCAATCTGGGCGCCCCGCGTGGCGCGGCCTGTCCGAAATGTGGTGACTACGGGTTGCGGATGATCGAGGGCTGCATGACCTGTGGCAGTTGCGGGCACAGTAAGTGCGGCTAGTTTGCCCACTGTTATGTGTTTATGTTCTGAGCTGCCCCTGGATTTTTAGACACCTTGCTTGGTAATTCTGGCAGCAAGGGGGCACAACTTTTGGCACAAACTGCGGCATTCGATCCGTGGAGAGGTCGGCAGTGCGGGCAAAGCTGTTCTTGAGCGAAAGGATGGATCTGGTCCTGTGCCGTTATCCGAGTCGCGTCACGCCCACTACCCCGCGGGCAACATGAAACCGCCAAAGAAGGCAGCCAGTTCGCTGTATGCGTCAAGCGGCAGAACATGCGCAACATACTGGTCAGGACGAACGACGAGGATGCAGCCCTGATCACGGTCAATGCCGCGCATGTCGAAAATATCACCGCTGCCTTTCAGGCCTGGACAGAACACCTTCTCGGAATCCACCAACCCATAGCGCCCTTTTGCCGGTCTGAGCAGCTGTGGCATGGAGTCGAAGGCCAGATCGCGAAAGCCCTGTTGGAACACCGCGCGAACGTCGATCAGCGCATCAATATCCTCGCCGTCAGGTGTGTGAACGCGTAAGGCCGACTGGCTGTCGTTCTCCAGATAGTCGCATAAATCGCAGATCGCAGAATTCGGTGCGGCGGCGTCCGCGGCACCAGAGAAGGCATAGATATGCCAGCGTGCATCAGCCTTAACCGTGTGGCCCAGATGCATGGGTCTGGCATCAGCCAGACGGATGACAGGCGCCGAGTGGAACCTTGTGCCGATCTCAAATCCTGTTGCCATATTTTGCCAGGTATCCACGCCGATCAGGGCCGAGGGTTGATAGTGCACCTACATACCGGCGGTATAGCGCCCATGCTCAATGAAGTATTTCTGGAAACGGGGCGTGCCTGCTTCGTCTCCGGTGGTTTTCTCTGGCGGGGCACTGACAATTCGAGCCCATTCGTGATCAAAGTCGATAAGCCCTTTGGCCACCGCCTGACGTTCGGCAGAATAGGTGTGAAGCAGGTCGGGTGAAGACCGCCGTTTCAGAACCGAGATCAGCTTCCAGCCTAGATTGAACGTATCACCCATCGAGACATTCATACCTTGCCCTGCCTTCGGGCTGTGCGTGTGGCAGGCGTCGCCCGCTGTAAAGACACAGGGGGCACGCGCAGCGACCTCGTCTCTGGGCACATCGTCGAACTTGTCGGTCAACCGGTGGCCAACTTCGTAGATCGACCACCAGACAACCTCTTTCACATCGATCGATGTATGGCTGGAGGATTCGGTTCGCCGCCTCAATCATCGTGTTGATTGTCAATTCGCGGTTCGCAACGCGCTCGTTTTTCCTGAGCTTGTCAAGTTCAACATAGACCCGCACCAGATAGCCGCCTTCGCGCGGCAGGATCAAGATGTTGCCCTCATGGGATGACTGGATAATTGACTTCATGCGGATATCGGGAAAATCTGTGACGGCCAGCACATCCATCACGCCCCAGGCCTGATTGGCCGAATCCCCATGCAACTCGCCGCCGATTGCCTTTCGCACTTTACTGCGCGCTCCGTCGCAACCGATGACATAGCGCGCCTGCACGGTTTCGACCTCGCCTTTGCGTCTGGGCCCTACATGTTCCAGCGTGATAGTGACAGGGTGGAGGCCAGCGTCAGGATCCACTGTCAAGCCCAGCACCTTCAGGGAGTAGTCGGGCTCAAGCCGCGATGGCGAGTTGCGCATGATCTCGAGATACATGTCATGCACTCGCGCCTGATTCAGAAGCGTATGCGGCATTTCCGACAGCCCGTCCTGAACCCGGCCACTACGGATTATATTCCGGGGCTCATCCCGATCGGGCTTCCAGAAGGTGGTCTCGTTAACCCAGTAGGATTCCTTCAGAACCTTTTCTGCGAACCCGAAAGCCTGGAACATCTCCATCGAACGGCAGGAAACACCATCGGCCTGACCTTTCTCGATAGGCCCTGATTTCTGTTCAACGATCTGGGTATTGATCTCGGGAAAGGCTGCCAGTTGTGCCGCAAGCGTCAGACCCGCCGGCCCGCAGCCAACGATCAGGACATCTACTTTTCGGGCAGGGCGTCAGATAACCTTTTACTTTTCTCGTCTGTGTCATGGATTTCCGGATCGCCCGGGTGAAAGCCATTTAGATGAAATTGCATTCATTATTCTCCTCGTGACAAGCATGTACCCGACAGGCCTTTTGGATACCGACACCCCTTATAGTATGTATGCATACTATTTAATGTCAACAGAAAGATATGTATACATCCTAGTTTGATAAGCTATTGTGAACATGCGCGTAATTCTCCAAAATGCCGTCTGGCAAACTTGGTCATATCATAAAATGAGGAGGGTGATTGATGGTGTTGTTAGACACGCCGGGGCATTTGATCCGGCGCCTTCATCAGGTTTCAACCCAGTTATTTCAGAGGCGGATTAAGGAAGCCGGTTATGACCTGACCCAGGTTCAATACGCTGCTATGGAAGCGCTGCGGTCAAATCCAAAAATCGATCAGGCGCAAATCTCGGCGCTTATCGCCTATGACCGGGCTACAATCGGCGGTGTCGTCGACCGGTTGGCAAAAAAAGGCTATGTAAAGCGTGTGGTCAGCAGCCATGATCGACGGGCACGTGAAGTTAGCCTGACAGAGCATGGCATGCATGTGCTTCAATCCCTGCATCCAATCGTTCATGGCCTGCAAAGAGAGATACTACAGCATCTCGACGATGCGGAACGGGAGCGATTTCTGACATTGGCAAAAAAAGCTATTATTAAAGTGTCATAAAGAATACGCCGAACGGTGCCGTTGAGTTTCCTATGTCCGCAACGGGACCTGTTCCAGTCCTTCATTCGAGATGCAGCAAACGTCTGTTTCCCGCCTGCGTCGCGTGACCCGGCAGTGGCATATTCAAGGGCGGCGACGCGGCTAAGCCGTGGAGCGCTACATTCGCCCCAGCAGCAGCTAAAGATTTCGCCACAGCAGGGCCGATGCCTTGCACCGATCCCGTGACGAATGCCGTGCGGTTTTCCATTGGGTTATTGCTCATCCTGATCCTCTAGCTCCAGTCGGGCACGCAGTTCTGTTTTCAGAACTTTTCCATAGTTGTTTTTGGGTAATTCGGGCACAAAGCGATACAGTTTTGGCCGTTTGAAACGGGCGATATTCTTAAGGCAATACGCATCAAGCTGTGCTGGATCAGCACCTTTCGCGACCACGAAGGCGACAACGACCTCGCCCCATTCAGCATCGGGTTTGCCGACGATTGATACTTCTGACACTGCGGGGTGCAGCAGAAGTATTTCCTCGACCTCGCGCGGATAAATGTTGGTGCCACCTGATATAATCACATCCTTGGAGCGGTCATGCAGCGTGACAAACCCGTCGGTGTCCATCGCGCCCATGTCACCCGTGCGCAGCCAGCCATCGGCAATCGTATCATCGGTTGCCGCATCGTTTTGCCAATACCCTTTCATCACAGGCAGGCCGGATACGCAGATTTCACCGATTTCGCCTGTTGCCAGCGGTTGCCCGTCGTCCCCTGAAATCTGCACCGTGACCACGCTTTGGGCAACGCCGACGCTGGACAGCCGATCACGCCACCGCGGGTGTGTGCGGTCAGCGACATGCGCACGGCTAAGGGCGGTGATGCACATCGGGCATTCACCTTGCCCGAATATCTGCACAAACCGCGGGCCCATCACATCGACCGCCTCGATGATGTCGGCCAGATACATCGGGCCACCGCCATAAACGATGGTTTTGATGCCGTCACCGTGGCCGCCGCACGCCTTGGCACGACCCACCAGACGGCGCACCATGGTCGGGGCGGCAAACAGCGATACATTCTGTAGTTCGGGCGCAAGCGCCAGAATTTCGTCAGCATCAAATCCACCGGACAGGGGCACAACGTGGCGGGCCGCGCGGATCACGTGCATAAAATTGTAAATGCCCGCACCATGCGACATTGGAGCCGCGTAAAGGGCGGCATCGGCGCTGGTGACAGCATCGACATCGACAAAATAGGCCAGCGTCATCGCCATAATATTGGCCGACGTCATTATCACGCCCTTTGGTTTGCCTGTGGTGCCGGATGTGTAGAACAGCCAGATCATATCGTCCGGTTTTACGGCAATGGGCGTATCCAGCGGGGTGCTGTTGTAAATCGCGCTAAAGGTGGTGTTTTGCGTGGTTATGATATGCTGGACGCAATCCGGTGCAACGCTGGTAAAGGGCGTGCTGTATTTATCGCTGGTGAAAACCACTGTAGCATCGGCGTTTTCAATGATCCACGCGGCCTCTTTTTTGTGCAGTTTGGCATTGATCGGCACCACCACGCCGCCCGCAAACCAGATACCGTATAGCACCTCGAGGTATTCAGTGCAGTTGGGCATGAAAATGGCCACGCGATCACCTTTGGCGATGCCTAGTGTATCGCGTAAATATCCGGCGATAGCGGCTGCGCGGCGGGCAAATTCTCTGTAATTGGCGATGAGCGTTGTGCCATGCAACAGGGCAGGATTTTCGGGGTGTAGTTTCGCCGTTTTGACCAGCCAGTTTGCGGGGTTCATAGTAGGGCTCCGTTAACATGTCTGCTGCAATGGAAGGGGGAATCCACATGGTATTCACGGAGTATGAAACTTGTGATCCTTGAAATCAAACGATTCCCCCTACTGCACCTTAGCCAACAATGCCCAATTCCGAGTGTTGGTATCAATAAGCAAGATTGCAGACTCTGGATCAAAACACAGGTGCGAGATATCGGCAGGGCAGGAGGACAGCGCATTGATCGTGCTTGACGGCCAAAGTGCGGGTGACGCATTAATCGGACACTTGTAACCCGAAGCCAAGCGAGGCCTTCAATGACATCTGCCCAGAATGAAAACGGTCCAACCACCCATGACGCGGATGATGATGTGCGCAACCGTGATATCAAAATCTATGTGAACGGCGATATTGTGCATCGGGATCAGGCCGTGGTTTCGGTTTACGATAGCGGTTTTATGCTGGGCGATGGCATGTGGGAGGGGATGCGGATTTACAACGGGAAATGGGCGTTCTTTGACGAGCACATGGACCGGTTTTTTAACAGTTGTAAGGCGGTGTCGCTGGATGTGGGCATGGATCGTGTGGGGATCCTTGCGGCGCTAAACCGCACCGCTGCCGCCAACGGCATCACCGATGATGCGCATTGCCGTTTGATGCTGACGCGCGGGGTGAAGGTGAAGCCGTTTCAGCATCCGTCCCTGTCACGCAGTGGGCCGACACTGGTGATTATTGTCGAGCATTCCAAACCTGTGGACCGTTTGCAATCTCGCGGCATTACGCTGGCCACTGTGCCACAGGTGCGCGGCCTGCCGATGAGCCAGGATGCCAAATACAACAGCCATTCCAAGCTGAATTGCGTGATTGCTTGCTTGCAGGCTGAACAGGCGGGGGCGGATGAGGGTCTGATGCTGGATGTGCACGGCTTTGTGAATACCACCAACGCCTGCAACTTTTTCATCGTGCGGCGCGGGGCGGTTTGGACCTCGACGGGGGATTACTGCATGAACGGGGTGACGCGCCAGAAGGTGATTGATTTGTGCCGTGTAAACGACATTCCGGTATTCGAGCGCAACTTCTCGCTGGTGGATGCGTATGGCGCGGATGAAGCGTTCCTAACAGGCACCTTTGGTGCCCAAACCCCTGTTGCCAGCATTGATGGCAAAGAGATCGGCGATGGCGAACGCCCCGTGACGGCTCGCATTCAGGCCCTATACAAGGACCTGATTACGCAAGACATCAGCGGGGCGTAGCCGTTATTTTCCGTAAGCCACGGCAGGTAGCCAAGTGGTCATTTCGGGGAAGAAGAACACCACCATCAGCCCCAGGATTTGCAACAACACAAACGGGATGATGCCCTTGTAGATGTGCAGCAGGCTGATGTCCGGCGGGCAGACACCCTTTAGGTAAAATAGCGCAAATCCGACCGGCGGGGTTAAGAACGAGGTTTGTAATGTCACCGCCACCAATATGGCAAACCAAACCACGGACGGGTTATCGACAATGCCGTAGCCCTCGACCGGAATGTTCAGCCCGATAATCACCGGCAGCATCAAAGGCATGATGATCAGGGTGATTTCGATCCAGTCCAGCAAGAAGCCGAGCAGGAAGATGATGAACAGGATAAAGGCGATCACCATATAGGGGTTATCGAACGATCCCAGCACCAGATTTTCGATGATTTCATCGCCGCCGAAACGGCGCAGGATCAGGGCAAAGAAGTTGGCGGCGATAAAGATACCGGCTATATAACCGGCGGTGTTCAGGGTTTGGCGCATCACATCGGTGAACACTTTGAAATTCAGGTTGCGTGCGGCGAATGCCAGAAAGGTTGCGCCCATTGCGCCAAGACCCGAGGCCTCGGTCGGGGTGGCCAGACCAAAGAAGATCGAGCCAAGCACCAGCAGGATCAGACCCATTGGCGGCACAACAGATTTGGCGACATCCAGCAGCGCTTTCATTGTGACCGGCTCGTGATCATCGGGAATGGGCATAGATTTTGGTGAGATCAAACCATAGACGATGATGTAGATGATATAGAACGCGCCCAGCAACAGGCCGGGAAATAGTGCGCCCATGAACAGATCACCAAGGCTGATCGCTAGCTGGTCCGACATGATCACCAGCATGATCGAGGGCGGGATCAGGATGCCCAAGGTGCCGGATGCGGCGATGGTGCCGGTGGCAATTGGTTTGGCGTAGCCCTGCTCCATCATCGCCGGAATGCCCATCACGCCGAGCAGCACAACCGAGGCGCCAATCACGCCAGTAGATGCGGCCAGAATGATGCCGATCAGCATGACAGACAGGGCCAACCCGCCCTTAAGTGCGCCAAACAGCACCTGCATGGATTTCATCATTTTCTGCGCCACGCCAGATTGGTCCAGCATCAGCCCCATGAAAATGAACATCGGCAGGGCGACCAGAACCGGGTTCTTGATGATATTGCCAAAGAACCGGCCACCGGCCACCGACAGTTTATTATAGTTGATGCCGGTGCGGTGGAAATCAATGTATTCGTTGATCAGAACGCGGTTCGGGTCAAGGATCACCATGCCGATCATGGCAAACAGCAGGCTGACGCCAACCAGCGCATAGACCACGGGGATGCCGCGAAACAGCATGATGATAAAGACAGCGAACATCGCCAGAACCATCCATTGGTTCAGGTCCATAACCGCACCGAGAATTGAGAGTAATTGCATGATATCAGGCTTTCGATGAGGTGCGGCGTGTCAGGGTATAGCTGACAGCGATCAGGATCAGAACAATGGCGAGACCATACCAGATGGTGGGTTCCAGCAGGGGTTCTTTGCCAATGCGGCGCGGGTTCAGATCGGGGTTTGTCAGGCGCGTCACCCACCACAGGGCGTAATAAACGCATCGTTCAGCCATGAACCACATGGCGGGGAAGGCTGCCACAATCAGGCTCCAGAGTGCTGGTTTTTTTAAGGTAGACAGGTTGCGGTAAAGTGCTGCGAAGGTGGCGATGATGGCGGTTGTAAACAGGATCGGCAGCATGGTTTTCAGCAGGTATAGCATGTGCAACCCGTTCGGGCTGTCTGATCCTTCGCCCGAGCGCCAGGATGCCGCCGAGTAGTGGATCAAGATGTCGGTCATCATCACTAAAAACGGCAACAGGCACCAACCCAGCGCCACCAGCTCGATGCGGGCTTTCTTTTCGGGGGAATAATTGGCGTGGAAAATGTCAACCCGCACGTGGCTGTCGGTGGTGATGGCATAACCAAAACCAACCAGCAGCGAGAGCCCGTAAACCCACCATTGCGCGTCATCCAGCCATGCCTGATTGTGGCCAGCCTTGCGCAGGAAAACCTGCGCGACAATCCCGACCATCAGGACAGGGTATAGCCAGGCACCGACATTGCCCATGCGAACCATCAACCGGTCGCCCCACAAATGCGCCTCGCGGTCGCGTTCGCCCGGATCGGTAATCTCGGCGACGTGGTCGATGGTATCTGCGGCAACGTGATGAATTGTGTCTGAATAATCTTGCGTCATTCAGCAGCCCTCCCCAAAGCATATGTAAACGGCGGCCACATTGGTATGGCCGCCGCAAGTTGTTTGGCGCGTTACATTAGCGCTTCATGTAGATGTTGGAGGACCAGACGGCGTACCCTTTGCGGTATTCCTGCAAGTCAGCCCAGACTTCCTGGAAGAAAGGATCGTCTGCGGCCAATTCACCCACAACTTCGTCCCATGCGCCAGAGAAAGCATCCAGCATTTCGGGGCTCCACTGTTTGATGATCACGCCGTTTTCTTCGGTCGCTTTCACCATCGCAGCATAGTTTGTGGCTTCGCCTTCGGCCAGATTTGTGGTGACGTTTGCCAGACAGGCAACTTCAATCTGTTTTTGTCCCATTTCGGACAGGCCATCCCAAACGTCTTTGTTGACCAGCAGCTCGAACATGGTCGAGGGCTGGTGCCAACCGGGGAAGTAGTTGTATTTTGCGATCTTGTGAAAGCCCAGACGCGCATCAATCCGCGGCATCGAGAATTCCGTCGCATCAATCGCGCCGCGCTCAAGGGCGGGGAAAATGTCGGACGCGCCAAGCAGCGACGTGGAGACGCCCAGTTTTTCCATCGCTTTGGCACCAAGACCGAAGAAGCGCATGTTCAGACCTTTAAGGTCGGCAACTGTGTTGATTTCTTTCTTGAACCAGCCGGATGTTTCCGGTGCGATCAGGCCGCAGGGTAAGACGTGCACGTTATAGCCGTTGTCGTCATACATTTGCTGCCAGTATTTGGCACCATCATCATACAGGATCCAGCCCAGAAATTCGCCCGCTTCAGGGCCGAATGGTACAGCCGCAAATAGTGATGCTGCGTTCATTTTACCCTGCCAGTAACCGGCGGTCTGGAAGCCCGCGTCAACGGAGCCGTCAGAAACAGCATCAAGTGCTTCCAGTGCAGGCACCAGTTTGCCCGGATCAAAGTGCTCAAACTCGACTTCGGTAGAAATACCGTTGATTTTAGCAACAAAATCGGTTGCCGCCGTGCCCAGAATTGGCAGGTTTTTGCCAAATGCGGACGTCATTTCCAGCGATGTTTGCGCTGTAGCGACGCCCCCCATAAGCACAAGGCTGGCAACTGCCGTAATTAGTTTATGTTTCATTGTGTTCCTCCCGTGAACATTACCGGCGTTGGCCGGATATAATGGCAAATGATATTGCCGGTTAGTTAGTTGTGGCCTGACCTTACGGTCAAAAAATCAAAAATCAACGTCTATTGCTACACCTTTTTCAACAGCCAGATCGACAACTGCCGATGCGACTGCCAAATCCTGCAGGCCAACGCCTGTTCCGTCAAACAAGGTCACCTCGTCATCTGTGGTGCGTCCGGCATGGTCGCCGTTGATAACAGCGCCCAGTTCGATGATATCTTTTTCAGCCAATGACCCATCCGCGATGGCGTGCTGACATTCGCCGATTGAAACGGCCTGTGCGATCTCGTCGGTGAACACGGTGGCGCGGGCGACCAATGCGGCTTCGACTTCTTGTTTGCCTTTGGTGTCGGTGCCCATGCAGGCGATGTGGGTGGGGCCGGTGACGTGGGCGCTCAGCAGGCTGGGGGCAAAGGCCGAGGTGATCGAGATGATCACGTCCGCCTCAGCACCCAGTTGGTCCAGTTCGACCGCTTCAAACGGCAGGCCCAGTTCAGCCGCCAAATCCGCAAGGCGCGATAGCATTTCGGGGTGGTAGTTCCAGCCGATCACTTTCTCAAAGTCGCGCTGCTCGACCGCGGCGCGCATCTGGAAGGTGGATTGGTGGCCAGCGCCAATCATCCCCAGAACTTTGGCGTTTTTCGGCGCCAGATGTTTGATCGACACAGCCGAGGCCGCAGCCGTGCGCAGGGCGGTGAGCAGATTGCCCCCGACCAGTGCTTTGACCATGCCGGTGTCCGCGTCAAACAGGATCACTGTGGACTGGTGGTTGGTCAGCCCTTTGGCCTCGTTTCCAGGCCAGTAGCCGCCTGATTTCAGCCCCAGCGCCAGTGATTTGCGATCAAAGCCGGATTTGAAACCGTATAAAGCATCCGCATGGCCAATCGCCTCGCGGATCACCGGAAAATTGTAGGCGTCCTTGCTGGCCATCGCCGCAAACACCGCTTCAACCGCGTCGAATGATGTCGCGCGATCCATCAGATCGCCAATTTCTTTTTCAGGAACGATATACATTAGTAAGCCTTTCCGCGGGCCGACACTGGCCAAACGCTCTCAACTTTGCCGTTCCGAACGCCGACATACCAGTCGTGCACGTTGCAGGTCGGGTCGCAATGGCCGGGCACCAAACGCAGTTTGTCGTTGATGTTCAGCACCCCGTCAGGGTCGCCAACCACGCCGTGCTCGTCTGAACATTTCAGGTATTCGACCGCATCATCACGGCCGTAAACAGTGGGTAGGCCACTGTCGACGGATTGTGCTTTTAGCCCTGCGTCAACGATGGCTTTGTCGGCCTTTGTGTGGCTCATCACCGATGTGAGAATAAACAGCGAATTTTCCCATTCGCCATCATCAATCCGCTTGCCGTCCTTGTCCAGAATGCGGCCGTAATCGGCATCCATGAACGCGTAGGAACCGCATTGCATTTCGTTAAAAACACCGGAGTTGCCCTCAAAGTAATACGACCCCGTGCCAGCGCCGCCAACGATATCACATTCCAGTCCTTGGGATTTCAATGCGGTCATGGCGTCCGAAACCATATCAACCGCGATGTCGATTTTGGCTTTGCGATCAGCATATAAATCCATGTGCTGCATCGCGCCTTGATAGGCTTGAATACCGGCGAATTTCAGATTATCTCCGGCCTCAATCAGCTTGGCGATGTTGACCACGTCTTGCGAGGTCGAAACCCCGCAGCGGCCCGCGCCCACGTCGATTTCAACCAGACATTCCAGCTGGGTGCCCGCGGCCTCGGCAGCGGCTTGCAGGTCGGCGACATTCTCGGGGTCGTCCACACAAACCAGAATGCGCGCGCCGAGTTTGGGCAGATTGGCCAGACGCTCGAGTTTGGCGGGGTCACGCACCTGATTGGAGATCATCACATCCTTGATGCCGCCGCGCACGAACACTTCGGCCTCGGACACCTTTTGGCAGCAAACGCCGATGGCGCCGCCTAGGGTTTCCTGCAGTTTCAGAACATCGACAGATTTGTGCATCTTGCCATGCGCACGGTGGCGCACACCCATTTCCTTGCACAGATCGCCCATCTTTTTGACGTTGCGATCCAGCGCGTCCAGATCAAGCACC
>CAYYOF010000074.1:0-16825 GCA_964473185.1 uncultured Marinosulfonomonas sp.
AGGCGTAGGGTGCCTCCGGCGGAGGTATTTAAGGCAAGAAGAAGCTATAATTTAATTCAAATTGTTTCTACATGGGTTGGTTTCTTTTTTGCTTAAATATCCCCCGCGCGGAGCGCATAGAATCTCTTATGCAGGGCTATCCGTTCAGTTCTTCTTTCAGGAAGCGTTCAAACGCATCCAGATTGACCGCCTCAAACTGGCCGAATCCTTGCATCCAGATGCTGGCGTCGCGCATCGCGTCCGGCTCTAGTTTGCACCATTTCACCCGACCGCGTTTTTCCTGAGAGATCAAACCGGCGCGAGTCAGGATGATCAGGTGTTTCGAGATTGCCGCCAGCGACATATCAAACGGTTCGGCCACATCGGTGACGGCCATGTCATCCTCGAGCAACATCGCTAGGATGGCGCGGCGGGTTGGATCGCCAAGGGCGGCGAAGGTGGTGTCCAGCGTGGTAGTCATGTGGGAGGGGTATGCGCAAGGCGGGGTAATCGTCAACCATTTGGTTGAATAACGGGTTTTGGCGGGATTCTGGTGCGGATGCGGATTCTGGGTTTGGATGTTCTGTCACGAGGTTAGAAAAATATAATTATATCAACCTGTTACGCCGCCAAAAGACAGGGGTCTTCCTGCTTGACTCATGCGCCCTTGATACCTAGGTTCCGCGCAACTGTCTGAGGGAGGCTTTTGCTTTTGAACGACGCACCAGATCCAGATCGGCTAAACAAGCTGGAAGAGCGGATTGCTGCGGTCAAGAAAGCGCAAGAGCCGGCACCCAAGGAGCAATCGAAGGTTGGCCAAGCGCAGCATGCGTGGCGGATGATCATCGAGCTAACCGTCGGTATCGGTATCGGCGTTGGCATTGGATACGGGCTGGATGTGCTGTTTGGCACGATGCCGTGGTTTCTGGTGCCGTTTACATTGTTAGGGTTCGCGGCGGGCATCAATGTGATGCTGAAAACTGCCAAAGAACTGCAAGAAGATAACGCGGCCGATCAGGCCGAGATGGACGAGGGGAACTAGACGTGGCCGCAGAAGCACAATCCGAGGGCATGCAATTTCATCCAATGGAGCAGTTTACGCTCGAGTCATTGTTCGGTGGGCCAATCAACTGGTACACGCCGACAAATGCGACTTTGTGGATGGGGCTGGCTGTTCTGGCCATTATCGGCCTGCTGGTTCTGGGCACCCGCAAGCGCGCTATCGTGCCGTCACGCACCCAATCGATTGCTGAGCTGGCTTATGGTTTTGTTTATTCGATGGTCGAGGATGTCGCCGGTAAAGAAGCGTTGAAATTCTTTCCCTACATCATGACGCTGTTCATTTTCATCGTGTTCTCGAACTTCTTGGGTCTGATCCCGATGAGCTTCTCGACCACATCGCATATTGCTGTCACCGTGGTGCTGGCGCTGCTGGTGTTCGTATCGGTTACCCTGCTGGGCTTTTATCTGCACGGTATCAAGTTTCTGGGCCTGTTCTGGGTATCATCCGCGCCACTGGCCTTGCGCCCGATTTTGGCTGTGATCGAGATCATCTCGTATTTCGTGCGCCCGGTGAGCCACTCTATTCGTCTGGCCGGTAACGTCATGGCGGGCCACGCGGTGATCGAGGTGTTCGCAACATTCGCAGGCTCGATCCTGATTGCGCCACTGGCAATGGTGGGCATCGTTGCGATGTTCGGCATGGATGTGCTGGTGGCCTTCATTCAAGCCTATGTTTTCACTATTCTGACTTGTGTTTATCTAAAGGATGCGCTGCATCCATCGCACTAGATCGGACCCGAACAATCAACTAATCTAACGCTAAATTCCAACGTAAGGAGAATACACTATGGAAGGCGATATCGTAGAAATGGGTAAATTCATCGGTGCAGGTCTGGCCACTATCGGCATGGGCGGCGCAGCGATCGGTGTGGGTTCAATCGTGGGCAACTTTTTGTCCGGAGCCCTGCGCAACCCTTCGGCCGCTGGCGGCCAAACAGCTATGCTTTTCATCGGCATCGCATTTGCCGAGGCTTTCGGGATTTTCTCGTTCCTCGTTGCACTGCTGCTGATGTTCGCTGTCTAAGAACTAAGAGCCAATCCTTACGGTCGGTGCGTCCCCTAGCGGACGCACCGATGTAATAATAGGTTCCTAGGAGGACGACATGGCTGCAGAAACACATGAGGCCGCAGGGCAGATGGCAGAACACGGTGCTGAACCGTCGGGCATGCCACAGCTGGATTTTGCGACTTTCCCGAACCAGATATTCTGGTTGCTGATCACGCTTGTCGTGATCTACCTCGTCTTGTCGCGCGTGGTTCTGCCGCGTGTAAGTTCGGTTTTGTCCGAACGCCAAGGGACGATAACGAATGATATTGCGGCAGCCGAAGAGCTGAAGCAAAAGGCTGTGGAAGCGGAAGATGCCTATAACAAGGCGTTGAACGATGCCCGTGCTGAATCGCAAAAGATTGCAGCCGAGGCCAAAGCCGAAATTCAGGCCGAGCTGGATATCGCTATTCAGAAGGCCGACGCTGAAATCTCGGCCAAATCCGCCGAGGCGGAAGCCGCGATTGCCACCATCCGCAAGGGTGCTGTGGCGAGCGTGAAAAAGGTGGCCGGCGACGTCACAAAAGAGATCGTTGCATCAATGGGGGTCAAAGCGGATGCCAAGACCGTCACTGCTGCTGTGACCGCACGGATGAAAGGATAGGATGATGAGAAAACTTACAATCCTGTTTGCCGTGGTTGCGACACCTGCACTGGCTGCAAGCGGTCCGTTCTTTTCAATGAAGAACCCTGAGTTCATGGTTCTGGTCGGGTTTATCCTGTTTCTGGCGCTGTTGGCGTATCTGAAGGTTCCTGCCCTGTTGGGCGGGATGCTGGACAAACGTGCCGAGGGCATCAAATCTGATCTGGACGAAGCCAAGGCGTTGCGCGAAGAAGCGCAGACGATCCTTGCATCTTATGAGCGCAAGCAAAAAGAAGTGCAGGAGCAGGCTGATCGCATTGTCGAGGCTGCCAAGGTCGAGGCGCAAAATGCTGCGGCCGAGGCCAAAGAGGATCTGAAACAATCCATCAAGCGCCGTTTGGCCGCTGCCCAAGATCAGATCGTTTCGGCACAGGCGTCCGCTGTCAAAGAAGTACGTGATAGCGCGATTGTGGTTGCTGTGGCAGCTGCGAATGACGTGATCGCCAAGCAGTTGACTGCGGCGGACGGCAATGCGCTGATCGAGGACGCGATCAAGGATGTGGCGGCGAAGCTGCATTAAGCGTTGCCTGACTGAATGAATTAGAAAACCCGGCCTTTGTGGTCGGGTTTTTCCGTTTTTTGGGAGGCCAGATGTGATTTATCAAGTGTCTGCATTAAGCCCGTATTAACGCTGTTGGCAATAATGATGGATTTCAGATAGCCTACGAAAATGGTAAAATGGAGGGCATAAATACAATGAGATTTTTTCTATTTTTGATCCCAACTATTTTGGTCTCCATGTTTGTATTTTTGACCTTTGGGTTTTTGGGATTTTGCGGGATGGGTGACTGCCTAGGATCAGGCAATCCAAGCGCCCAAGATAAACTTCTAGGGGCTGGCATCATTTTTGCGGCATCACTTCCTTTGGTAGCATCTTCGTTTCTTTTATATATGCGCATGCGGAAAAAGCGCCTTAGCTCACCTGCGACAATACTCGTCTGGGCCGTGATCTTGATTATAGGTGCGTTAGGTATCTTTCAGGTTCTGGTTGATCCAGGCGATGCGATCTGGGCAGGTGTTCCGTTAATAGTTTTCTCGGCCCTCTTTGTCTCTTCTTTGCGGAGTATTCCAACCCTATAGCTGGCCAGTTTGAGCGTGGTATTCCAACCATGTTTGTCGAAGAGGCCATTTTTATCAACGATACCTAAATCCGCATTGCCCCCCTCTCCATTGCGTCTTGCGACCTGCCAGTTTTTCCCTTACCAATTTCTAGCTGCCCACGCTGGGCGGCATGTTCTCAGGGCGGGGTGAAATTCCCCACCGGCGGTAAATCACAGATGTGAAAGCCCGCGAGCGCCCTCCTATACGAGGGGTCAGCAGATCCGGTGAGACTCCGGAGCCGACGGTTAAAGTCCGGATGGAAGAGAGCGGGATTTGGGTGCGCCGCGCGAGGCGTGTCTGATGTTGTCCTGTTTTGCCTTGGGTCTTGTGCGCAAAGGAAAAGGGACGACGCCATGACTCATACACTTACCACAGGTCGCAGTGCGGCCTTTACCGGGGCCGCCTATATGATTGGGGCGGGCCTGTTGTTTGCCGTTGATAATACGCTGGTCCAGATGTTGACCATGGGGCAGGGCCAAGCCTCGACCACGGTGGCGTTCTGGCAGTATTTTATTGCCGCGATGTTTAGTCTGCCGTGGCTCATCGTGCGGGCGCGCGGGGCGGTTGTGACCAAACGTTGGCCGATGCATATCCTGCGGGTTGTGCTGGCGGCGGCGGGGGTGCAGCTGTGGGTTTCAGGGCTGTCGTATGTGCCGATCTGGCAGGCGATTGCGCTGATCATGACCTCGCCGTTTTTCGTAACCATAGGCGCGCGGATGATGCTGGGCGAGGCTGTCGGAGCGACGCGTTGGGGTGCTGTTCTTGTCGGGTTTGTCGGCGGGATGATCATCCTTTCGCCGTGGTCTGATACCTTCACTTGGTACGCTGTGCTGCCGGTGGGGGCTGCGTTTCTGTGGGCGATGTCGTCATTGGTGACCAAGGTTTTGACCCGCACCGAAACAGTGGATTCGCTGACCGTTTATTTACTGGTGCTGCTGACGCCGATCAATGCGGTGTTGGCGGTTAACAGCGGGCTTGCCATCACTACGGATGACGCGATGTGGTTGATCGTGGCGACGGGGGGTCTGACGGCGGCGGCGAACTATGCGCTGATCAAGGCCTATAGCGTGGCCGATGCGGCGTATTTGCAACCGTTTGACCATGTGAAATTGCCGTTCAATGTGGTGCTGGGATGGGCTGTTTTCGGGTTCCTGCCAGCGGGCGCGATGTGGATCGGCACGTTCCTGATTGTCGGTGCGTCGATCTATCTGCTGGCCCAAGAAGCCAAGCGGTAACCTTGCCCCTTCTTCTTTTCACAAATACCTGCGCCGCAGGCAATCCTATCCGCGCGTCTGCTCGTGATCTAGCCGAAGGTGCGCCACCGCTTCGTTATGGTCGGCCTTTTTCTGGTCCAACAGAGCGGCCTTAACAAACCCCAGATGCGCCATGACTGCGGCGCGGCTGGCGACGGCATCGCGGGCTTGAAGGGCCACGTTAATGGCGCGGTGCTGGTCCAGCAGGGCGTGGCGCGTGGTGCGCTGTTTGAACATGACCTGACGGTTGTAAAACACGCCTTGGCGCAGCAGATCATACATCGAGCGCATCATGTGCAGCATGATGACGTTGTGGCTGGCCTCGATGATAGACAGATGGAATTCGGCGTCCAGCGTGGCCTCGGCTGCGGGGTCGGGGTTATTGCTGGCAGCTTCCATTTTGCCAAAAATGGTGTCGATCACTTGCAGGTCGGTGTCTGATCCTTGACGGGCGGCGCGTTCTGCTGCCAGCCCTTCCATATCGCTGCGAAAATCCAGATAGTCGAACACCGCCTCGTCATGGGTGGCGAACAGTTGGGTTAACGCAGGCGGAAAGGTCGCGCCCAGCGTTTCGGCCACATAGAGGCCGGCACCGGCGCGGCTGTCGAGCAGGCCACGGGTTTGTAGGTCGGCCACAGCCTCGCGCAGGGAGGGGCGCGATACGCCCATCTTGTCGCTTAGCTCGCGTTCGGATGGCAGGCGTTCGCCGGGGCGCAGGATGCCGCGCAGGATCAGTTGTTCGATCTGGCGGGTGACGGAGTGCGACAGTTTTTCGGTCTGGACGGGTTTGAATGGCATGGTGATCCTTTCGGGTGGTCAAAACATATGACCACTGACCGGTAAGGACAACAAAAAAGGCCGGACGCTGATGTCCGGCCTTTATTTTCGTTTGGTGACGTAGACTAGGTAACCGGACGGATCACGATTTCAACGCGCCGATTCTGGCGGCGCCCCTCGGTTGTCTGGTTGGAGGCAATCGGCTCGTCCTCGCCGCGTCCAAAGGAACGTACGCGGGATGGGCGCACACCCGCATCCATCAACACATTCGCAACAGCGCTTGCGCGGCGCGACGACAGGTTCTGGTTATAGGCGGCGGTGCCGGTGTTGTCAGTGTGGCCCAGCACATCAACCGTGGTGTTTGGATAGTCCTGAAGGTTGTTGGCCAGCGCCTGCAGATCGCTGCGCAAGTCTGAGCGCACCAAGGCACTGTCGGTATCAAACAGGATATCCTGTGGCATGGTCACGACCAGATGGTCGCCGTTGTTCACAATCTTGACGTTGTTGCCCATGCTGCCGCGCAGTTCAGCCGCCTGTTTATCCATCGCGTTGCCGATCAGTGCGCCAGCGCCAGCGCCGAGAGCAGCCCCGATGGCTGCATTTTTAAACCGGTCGCTGCCGCTTTCGCGGGTGGCACCCAGTAGTGCGCCGAGCCCCGCGCCGATCAGGGCGCCATTTTGGGTTCGGGTGTTGCCGTTCTGTGGTTCAGGGCCTGGTTCCAGACAGCCTGACAGGGCAAAGCTGCCCACGACCAAAAGTAAAATAGGTGTTCTAAGTTGCATTTTTTATGCCTCGCTCAATGTTGCCGTTCTTTGACGGGTTACAGATACAATATTGGGCGATGTTATCGAATATCAACCACTAAAATCGGCTAAAAACCGCCAAAACAAGGGATTACGCGCTTTTTGAACGCACCCCTTCCCATGCCAGCATGGCCCGTTTGACGGGGAGGCCCCAGTGATAGCCGCCCAATCCGCCGGATTTGCGCAAGGCGCGGTGGCAGGGAATGAGCCAGCTGACAGGGTTACGACCAACAGCGGTTCCGACCGCGCGGGCCGCTTTGGGGGTGCCAACGCATGCGGCGATTTCCGAATAGGTGGTGACGTGGCCTGAGGGGATGGTCAGCAATGCCTCCCAGACCTTGATCTGGAACGGAGCGCCAATCAGGTGCAGGTTGGCGTGACCGGATTGGGCAAAGGCAGCGTCGACCCACGGGGCGAGCGGGGCAGCGTTTTCAACGAATGTGGCCAGTGGCCAGCGACCGCACATATCTGCCATCGCCGCGTCGCGCCCTGTTTCGGCGGCAAAGGCCAAGCCGCACAGCCCCTTGTCGGTGCCCATCGCCAGTGCCAGCCCGAAGGGGGAGTCAAACCAGCCATAGCGGATAGTCAGCCCTGCACCCTTACGGGCGAATTCACCCGGGCTCATCGATTCCCAGCGCAGGAACAGATCGTGCAAGCGGCTGCTGCCCGACAGGCCAACCGCATCTGATACGCCCAATGTGGTAAAGTGGTCATGCAGCAGGGTTTTGGCATAACCAAGCGTCAGGTATTGCTGGAACCGTTTGGGCGACACCCCGACCCATCTGGAAAACAGCCGTTGGAAATGCGCCGGACTCATTTGCAATTCAGCGGCGATGTTATCCAGTGACAGGGTGCGCCCATTGGCGGCATCAATCACATCAATGGCGCGTTTGATGACGCCGTAATGATAGGCGGTGTCGGTCATATCTGGCATTTTCACATCCTTTAGCTGACTAAACGCTAAGCCAGAATGGGGTGCTATGCGACCCGAAAGTTGCGCTATTGTCGGGTGTTATCAGGCAACCGAGAGGTGTTGGCGGATGTTGCGGGCGTTCTGCGGCATGAGCAGCGCTGCCTCTCTTGGTTTTAGGCAAAACCGCGCAGTTTTCATGGTGTCGGTTTGCGCCCCGAGCAGGCCACGGATTTGCGCCTGCTTTTTGGCGGGCAGGGCGGCGAGTGCCATTTTTCCGGGGAAAAAGCTTTCGACCCACAGCCCCTCGGCCAATACGATTTCATGTTGCGCAAACATGATGTGGTAATATGAAATGGCGTGGTCGGGCAGGATTCGGGAAACATCACCGCCATTTGCAACTGATTTGATTGGGACGAACACCTCGCCACAGCCAAACAGCAGTTCGATCTGTGGTAATTTCAGCAAGATGCGGTGTTCGGGGGACAACAGCAAATCCTGTGCGGGTGTTTGCTTATCAATGCTGCGCGCGGCGATTTTTATCGGGCGTAAATTGGCTGTTGATTGCAGTTTACTGGCGCTGATGACGGTGCGGTCCGCCCATAGCACAGGTTGTAAACCGTGGTCTTTGGTTAATACACGATCACCGGTTCTGATCCAGTCCACGGGTTGTTCGCCCGTAGCCGTCATCAAAGTGGTGCCTTGGCAAAAGCAGGGCACGCTGGCCAGATCAGAATAGAGCAGGCGCGTATCGCCATTTACTGAATTATCATAAACATTACCACTACTTATTTCGGTGTAACTGACCCCCGGGTCCAACGGGGTGGTGACAATGAAACCGACGACAACCCCGTCTATTTCCAGGACCTCCAGATAGGATATTTCGCCAGTCGGGCTTTGGATTCCGTAATAAAGTTCATCGTATATCTGGCCAGATGCAATCAGGTTGCCGTCCATATCACTGACTGTGCCGGTTTGGTCGGTATCATCGCCAACCTCGTTAGTGTTGGCATCACCATCCAGATAGCCGTCATCATCGGTGATGCTGATTTCAACGCGATGTTCGGTGAAATCATAGTCCGGTCGCAGAGACCAGCTGTTGGTCCCGCTATCATAAACCAGCGCATCTGGTGAGTAAGCATAGCCCATGCGACATCCTGAAAATGTTTAACTGACCAGATAGTGGCACATGCCCATGCAAGGGCGAATTAATGGTGAACAAAAATGCGCATCGGATTTGAGACTATTTCTTTGCATCTCGGGGGCTTGCTCATTTGCTGTGATTTCCAGATATATAGGGCATGGAAAAACAAATGAATTATCGGACAATCTGCGAGGTGTTTCAGCGGTTCCACAAGATGGAGCCTGAGCCCAAGGGCGAGTTGCACCACACCAACGCCTATACCTTGACGGTGGCGGTGGCGCTGTCGGCACAGGCGACGGATGTCGGGGTGAACAAGGCGACGCGCGATTTGTTTGCGATTACCGATACACCCGCCAAGATGCTGGAGCTGGGTGAAGAGGGGTTGATTGAACATATCAAGACCATCGGGCTGTTTCGTCAGAAGGCCAAGAATGTGATCAAGATGAGCCAGATATTGGTCGATGATTTTGACGGGGTTGTGCCGGATTCACGCGCTGCTCTGGTTAGCCTGCCAGGGGTCGGGCGCAAGACCGCGAATGTGGTTTTGAACATGTGGTTTCATCAACCGGCCCAAGCGGTCGACACCCACATTTTCCGCATCGGCAACCGCACCGGTATTGCGCCGGGAAAAGATGTAGATGCGGTGGAACGCGCCATTGAAGACAACATCCCTGCACGCTATCAACAGCACGCGCATCACTGGCTGATCCTGCATGGCCGTTACGTGTGCAAGGCGCGCAAACCGGTGTGCGCCAACTGTATTATCAATGATCTATGCCCCTATAAGGAAAAGACCCTATGACAAAGAAATACCAGGTCGTCGGTATCGGCAACGCGATGGTGGATGTGTTGGCCCATGCGGATGACAGTTTTCTGACCGATAACGGGATCGAGAAGGGCATCATGCAACTGATCGACATGGACCGCGCGGTGGAGCTGTATAACAAGGTTGGCCCCGCGACCGAGATTTCGGGCGGGTCTGCCGCCAATACCATCGCGGGGGCCGCGCATTTGGGCGGGCGCGTGGCCTATGTGGGCAAGGTGAAGGACGACCAGTTGGGTGCAATTTTTGTCCATGATCTGCGCGCCCAAGGGGTGGATTATGAAACTGCGCTGGCTGCGGCGGATGCACCGCAGGAAACGGGGCGCTGTATTGTGCTGGTTTCCCCCTGTGGCGAACGGTCGATGAACACCTATCTGGGGGTGACCGAGTTTTTGCACCCGTCCGATATTATTGAATCCCAAATGGCCGATGCCGAATGGATTTATCTGGAAGGGTATCGTTTTGACGGGCCAGAGAGCCATGAAGCATTTGCCAAGGCCAATGCGGCCTGTAAGGACGCGGGTGGCAAGGTGTCTTTGACGCTGTCTGACCCGTTTTGTGTGGAGCGCCACCGCGATGCGTTTCGGGATATGATCAAATCGGACGTGGATCTGTTGTTCTGCAACCGGAGCGAAATGTTGTCGATGTACCAGACCGAAGATTTTGATGCGGCACTGAATGAGGCCGCCGCCGAGGTCGAGATTGTCGCCTGCACTGATTCCGACCAAGGGGCGCATATCCTGTCGGGCGGTAAGCGCTGGCATGCGCCTGCGATTCCGACGGATATTGTTGATGCAACGGGCGCGGGTGATCTGTTTGCCGGAGCATTCCTGTGGGGACTGACCAACGGATATGATCTGGAAACCTGTGGCAACATGGGCTGTGTGGCGGCATCCGAGGTGATCAGCCATATCGGGGCACGGGCCGAGGCGGATTTAATCGAAACATTCAAGAAAAATGGTCTGATTGCCTAAGAGATTCTATGCCTGCGGCGCGGATATTTAAGCGAAAAAGAAGCGTAAAATAGAATGCGCCTCGCTATACGTCAGCATAACGAGGCGGCTTCTCTTTCGGCGGCCATCGGCGTCCCCGCCTGTTCCGCATCTATATCTAAGAACAATTTGATTAAAGTTTGGTTTCTTTTTCGCTTGAATATCCGCGCCGCAGGCATGAAAGTTCTGCTTAGCCTTTGGGCCCAAGTTTGGCGTGGATTTCATCCAGATCAATTTCGCCAATCGGCATTTTGTTGTTCGGGTCATCCACGTCATATTTGAACATATTGAAATCGCGTTTGTAGATTTCATAGACCAGATGCATCGACATATCGTCAAAATAATCCGCAATCGGGTGGGCGCGTTTGGGCCCGTGGCCCTCGCTTTCATTGAACCGCGGAATTTTGTCCAGCTTGACCTTGTGTTTGGTTGTAATCCCGTCCAGCACATTTTGCATGCCGTCGTTAAAGGTCTCGGTCGGGAAGATGTAGTCGTATTTTCCGCCGTTCATAATAAAGGTCGAGACATGGCCCGACATGGCGGACCAATGGATGTCAGGGTCCATCGGGCGGCGCCAGCGGATGGTGTCGCGGGCAAACAGCAAAAAGCGCCGAAACGATTTGATCTGGTCAAATTCAAATCCGGTTTCAGGATCGCCGACCTCGATCCCGTATTTCTGGATCAGCAGCGGCACCAGTTTGCCGCGATAGCGCTGGCCATTGCGCTGAATGCCGCAGATTTTGTCAAAGAACGAGCTGAGGATGCGCCCGTAAGGGTTACGCACGCAGGTAAAGGCCGAGGATGTGTGGTTGGCGATGTTCGCCTCGATGATCGGCTGGCTCGCCTCGATTCCCCATTTGTGTATCTTGGCGGTCGCATCATGGATGTCACCGTCGAAAAATTCGCCGTGATCTGAATAATACATGATTTGGCCTATGGTCGAACATGCACATTTGGGGACAACACGATAAACGACACTTTCGCTTTCTGTCATCCAGACACCGGGAAAACCCATATTTTATACTCGCCTCTATACGTTTGTTGGGTCTGAAAACTGACCTAACGACAATTACGCCTAAAAAAGCAAATAAATGCTGTATATTCAACGGTCATTTGCGCTATTTAGTAAACAATCTTTAGTTTTTCGGGGTCGTAGTTTCCAAAATGGCAAAAATCGCCTTTATTTTGCTTTGTCACAAGGACCCGGATGCGATTATCAAGCAGGCCGGTCGGCTAACGGCGGCTGGCGATTTCATGGCGATCCATTTTGATGCCCGTGCAAAACCGGAGTTATTCACACAAATTCACGCGGCGTTGGCAAATAACCCCAATGTTACATTCGCCAAAAAACGAATAAAATGTGGTTGGGGGGCGTGGTCACTGGTTCAGGCGACGCTGCTCGCGGTTGAGGCCGCTGTGGATGCTTTTCCGCGTGCCACGCATTTCTATATGTTGTCGGGCGATTGCATGCCGATCAAATCGGCCACTTATGTGCATCAGTTTCTGGATGGGGCCGATCTCGATTATATCGAGAGCTATGACTATTTTGAAAGTGACTGGATTAAGACGGGGTGGAAAGAAGAGCGCCTGATTTACCGGCACTTTTTCAACGAGCGCACCCAGAAAAAACGGTTTTACGGCGCGTTCAATCTCCAGAAAAAACTGGGACTGACCCGCGAAATTCCAGCCGATTTGCAAATTATGATCGGTAGTCAATGGTGGTGCCTGCGTCGCCGCACGATCGAATGGATTCTGGATTTCACCCGCGAGCGCAAAGACGTGATGCGGTTTTTCCGCACGACATGGATACCGGACGAGACATTTTTCCAGACACTGGTGCGCCATGTGGTGCCGGAAAATGAAATTGAGGCGCGCACCCTGACATTCCTGATCTTTTCCGACTACGGGATGCCGACAACGTTTTATAACGATCATTATGATCTGCTGCTTAGTCAGGATTTTCTGTTCGCCAGAAAAATCAGCGTTGAGGCAAATGAATTAAAACGCCGCCTAGGCAAACTGTATGCCAGCGGGGAAGTGGATTTCCAGATTTCCGACGAAGGCCGCAGCCTGTTCAAGTTTCTAACGGGCCGTGGCCGGATCGGGCGGCGTTTCTCGCAACGGTTCTGGGAAACCGAGAGCACCTTGGGGCGCGACCGCGAGCTGTTGATAGTAGTCTGCAAGAAATGGCATGTGGCCAAACGGTTGGTGGCAAAGATTCGCGAGCTGACAGATGTTCCGGTGCTGGAATACATGTTCGACGAAGAGGGATCGGAGTTGCCCGATCTGGGTGGCATACAATCGACATTGGGCAAACGCACCCGCCACCGCCGCGCCCTGACACGAATGCTGTTTGATTATTACGACACGAACCGGTTGTTGGTGTGTTTTGATCCGAACAATGTGGATTTGCTAAAGGATTTTTACGCGGACCGATCAAAGACTAAAATGCTGGAGATTGACTGCGAATTCAGTGATGATTATTTGATCGGGCACGCCAAACGGGTCGGGCTGGCAGGGGAACGCACCCCGCTCGAGACGATCAACAACCTGCTGCCGACAATCCGTTATGATGTGGTGTTTGAAAGCGACCGCATTCGGGACGCGGATTTTGAAAACCACTATCGGGTGCGCGAGGCCGTATCACCCGAGGAAAACGCGCAAGCCTTGGCCGAGTTCCTGAATATACCACTGGAAACGGCCCGCGAGATTGCCCAAACCGAACACCTGTTTACCGATTGAGGAATGCGCATGCCCTATACCTATGACGAGCAGAATATTTTCGCCAAAATCCTGCGCGGGGAAATCCCCTGCTCGCAAGTGTTTGAGACCGAGCATACATTGGCATTCAATGACATTAGCGAGCAGGCCCCGCATCATGTGCTGGTGATCCCGAAGGGGGCATATGTGTGTTACGATCACTTTGCGGCTGAGGCGACGGATGCGGAAATTGTTGATTTCACCCGCGCCATCGGGGCGGTTTGCAAGCAGTTGGGAGTGGAGCCGGGTTCGGGGGGGGATGGCTATCGTTTGATCGCCAATTCGGGGGCGCATGCGATACAGGAAGTGCAGCATTTACATGTGCATATTCTGGGCGGACGGCCTCTGGGGCGGATGCTGCAACGGGGCTGATTGATCTTGTCCCTGCGTCATGGATCGTTATCATGGTGCGAAACCTGATGAATGGAGCGAGTATGACCACCCAAGCCCCCGAGACCGTAGTTGTCGAGAAACTCAAAGTGTCCTGTGATGGCGGCGGTGCAGATGGTCATCCGCGTGTCTGGCTGCAAATCCCGAATGAACATGGCTGGGTCGAATGCCCCTATTGCGATACCAAATTCATTCACAGCGATTACGTTGAAAAAAGCTAAATTTACGGTGGCTTAGTGCCCCGAATGGAAACAGCATTTTGGTTCAGGGGGGACTGATATGAGTTTTGGCAAAGGCTGCCATTTGCACCTGATCGACGGCTCGGCGTTTATTTTCCGTGCCTATCACGCATTGCCCCCGTTGACGCGCAAATCCGACGGATTGCCGATTGGGGCGGTTGCGGGGTTCTGCAACATGCTGTTCAAGCAAATCGAGGATAACAAGGGCACGGATGCGCCGACCCATGTGGCGGTGATTTTTGACCATTCCGGCAAAACGTTTCGCAATGATCTCTATGATAAATACAAAGCCAATCGCCCGCCCGCGCCCGAAGATTTGCGCCCGCAATTTCCGCTGACCCGTGATGCGACACGGGCGTTTAATATCGCCTGCATCGAGGTCGAGAATTTCGAGGCGGACGATATTATTGCGACGCTGGCCAATCAGGCGCGTGACGCGGGTGGCCGCTGCACCATCATCAGTTCCGACAAGGACATGATGCAGTTGATCGGCGGCGGCGTTGAAATGCTGGATGCAATGAAGAATAAACGCATCGGGGTTGAAGGTGTCGTGGAAAAGTTCGGGGTTAAGCCGGAACGGGTGATCGACGTGCAGGCGCTGGCCGGTGATAGTGCTGATAACGTGCCCGGTGCGCCGGGGATCGGGATTAAAACCGCCGCGCTGTTGATCAATGAATACGGTGATCTGGATACGCTGCTGGAACGCGCGGGCGAGATCAAGCAGCCCAAGCGGCGTGAGTCGCTGATTGAAAACGCCGATCTGATCCGCATATCGCGTGATCTGGTGACGCTGGTGCCGGATATGGATCTGGATTTTACGCTGGACAGTCTGGAGATGCAGGATCCCGAGCCGGATGTGCTGATGGCGTTCCTGAGCGAGATGGAATTTCGCACCCTGACCAAACGGGTGGCTGGCAAAATGGGTGTTGAAGCGCCGGAAGTTGTCGAGGTTGCCGCCGCTGTGGATACGCCTGATGCGGTGCCGTTTGACGCCGATAAATACGAGTGGGTCAAGGATGTGGATGCGCTGAGTGTGTGGATCGAACGGATTTACGAGCGCGGTTATGTGGCGGTCGATACCGAGACCACGGGGCTGGACACCATGCGCGTCGAGCTGGTCGGCATTTCGCTGTGCATTACGGCTGGCGAGGCCTGTTACATTCCGCTGACCCACAAGGAAAGTGCTGGCGACGATTTGTTTGCCTCCGATGCGCTGGCCGAGGGGCAGATGGCGCTGGATGTGGTTTTGACGATGTTAAAACCGGTGCTCGAGGATGAAAGCATCCTGAAAATCGGTCAGAACATGAAATACGACGCCAAGATTTTTGCGCGCGTCGGCATTGCGGTCGCGCCGATTGATGATACCATGCTGCTGTCCTATGCCCTGCACGCGGGGCTGCACAATCACGGTATGGATGCGCTGTCGGAACGGTATCTGGATCATGTGCCAATCCCGATCAAACCGTTGCTGGGTGCGGGCAAATCAATGATTACCTTTGACAAGGTCAAGGTCGAGGATGCGGTGCCTTATGCGGCGGAAGATGCCGACATTACGCTGCGGTTGTGGCAGACCCTAAAGCCGCGCTTGCATGTGGCGCAGGTGACCACGGTTTACGAGACAATGGAGCGCCCGCTGGTGCCGGTTTTGGCCCAGATGGAGATGTATGGCATCAAGGTTGAACGCGATGTTCTCAGCCGGATGTCCAACACGTTTGCGCAGAAAATGGCGGGGCTTGAGGCGGATATTCATGCGCTGGCGGGGCGGCCTTTTAATGTGGGCTCGCCCAAGCAGTTGGGTGAAATCCTGTTTGACGAGATGGGGCTTGAGGGCGGCAAAAAGGGCAAAACCGGGGCCTATGCCACGGGGGCGGATGTGCTGGAGGATTTGGCGGCCGAGGGTCACGAGCTGCCGTCGCGGGTGCTGGATTGGCGCCAATTGGCCAAGCTGAAATCGACCTATACGGATGCGCTGCAAGAGCACATCAACCCTGATACGGGGCGGGTGCATACGTCTTATTTGATTGCCGGGGCCAACACCGGACGACTGGCTTCGAGCGATCCAAACCTGCAAAATATTCCGGTGCGCAGTGAGGATGGGCGGCGCATTCGCGAGGCGTTTGTTGCCGATGAAGGCAAGGTATTATTGTCGCTGGATTACAGCCAGATCGAGCTGCGGATATTGGCGCATATCGCCGATATTGACGCGTTGAAACAGGCGTTTTTCGACGGGTTGGACATTCACGCCATGACGGCGAGCGAGATGTTTGATGTGCCGCTGGATGAGATGACACCAGACATTCGCCGCAAAGCCAAGGCAATCAATTTCGGGGTGATTTACGGGATTTCCGGCTTTGGTCTGGCCCGCAACCTGCGGATTCCGCGCAAAGAAGCGCAGGGGTTTATCGACCGTTACTTTGAGCGCTTCCCGGGCATCCGGACCTATATGGATGCGACGGTGGAATTTGCCAAGGAACATAAGTATGTGCAGACCCTATTTGGCCGTAAAATCCATACACCCGAAATGGGATCAAAAGGCCCGCGTGCCGGATTTGCCAAACGCGCCGCGATCAATGCACCGATACAGGGTACAGCGGCGGATATTATCCGGCGCGCGATGATCCGGATGCCTGCAGCAATTGACGGGTTGCCCGCCAAGATGCTGTTGCAGGTGCATGATGAATTGATCTTCGAGGTTGAGGAAGGCGCAGTTGATGCGGTGACCAAAGTGGTGCGCGACGTGATGGAGGGGGCGGCGATGCCTGCTGTGAAACTGGACGTGCCGTTGATCGTGGATGCAGGCACGGGTGCTAACTGGGCTGAGGCGCATTAGATTTTTTGCCTGCGGCGCAGGTATTTGAAGCAAGAAGAAGCGAAAAATTAATTAGAGGTTAATCCAGCCGAGCC